>JBNJGR010000067.1:0-12402 GCA_051747885.1 Bacteroidota bacterium
GGATGTAACTCTTTTCATGAATGGCCACCCAGTTGTTTTGCGGAATGGTCACATGAAACGATAAAATAGTGGCATCGTCGGTAAGTTCAACTTTTGTCAACTCAATGTAGTTGGTAGATTTAATCCCGAAACGGGGATTTTCGATTACGTTTTGTGCGGCGGCCGCAACGGCCAGAAACATCAGCACTGAAATTAAAACAAATTTGTTCATGGCAGTTTAATTTTTGGTTATTCAATTTACGAAATTTTTTATTTATTTTTCCTCTGGTACCAGAATCTCCACCTGCGTGCCGGTTTTGCCTTTTTCGTTCAGGTCGGTAATTTGCAGGTGGTATTTTTCGTTTTGCTTTTCCTGCAGAATTTCCAGCCGTTCCTGCATCAGTTTCGAACCTTTGCCGTTTTTGGCCGTGGCCAGTTTTTGAGCTTTCGCCCGGCCGATGTAGTCGCTTACGATCATCTATCTAAGTTTCATTTCTTTAATCTTCTTTGTGCTTCCTTCGTGCCTTTGTGCCTTAGTGGCGAGAAAAAAAGAAATTGCCACCAAGGCCCCAAGACTTCAAGGTTCACGAAGTTTTCTACTTTTCCTCCGGTACCCAAATCTCCACTCGCGTGCCGGTAGCACCGTTTTCGTTCAGGTCGGTAATTTGCAGGTGGTATTTTTCGTTTTGTTTTTCCTGCAGAATTTGCAGCCGCTCCTGCATCAGTTTCGAGCCTTTGCCGTTTTTGTTTGTGCCCATATTTTGTGCCGCCGCCCGGCCAATGCCGTTGTCTTCGATAATGATAAGAATGCCGACTTTGGATGCTTGATGCGCTAAGCGCGTGTGCTCCGATTGTTCACTTTCTTTCAAAACTTCAATCTTCAGCTTCCGCTCTCCCTCTTTATTCTGCAAGCCATGAATCACTGCATTTTCGGCAAACGGTTGCAGCAGCATCGATGGCACCGGTGTGTTGTGCGGGTCGATTCCTTCGCTAACTGTTACCTGAAAATTAAAATCGAACCGCAGTTTTTCCAGTCTGAGATACTGCTCAACGGTTTCCAGTTCTTCGGCCAGCGAAACCTCTTCTTTCTCGGAATTTTGCAGCACTTTACGAATGAGCCCGGCAAAGTCCGATAAATATAAATGGGCCTCGCGGCCCTTGTTTTGCTGCACCAGGTTTTGCACCGAATTGAGACAGTTAAACAAAAAATGGGGGTTCATCTGCGACCGGATGGCCGTGAGCTCCAGCTCGCGCAACCGCCGCTGTTGCTGTTCTTTTCGGAGCCGCTGCCGGGTGCGCCATCGCCATAGGATAAAAACCAAAAGGGAAATAAAAAGAAGACTTCCCAAAATAACGATGATGGTGATGAGTTGTGATTTATCGGGTTCGTTTTTTTGTTCCAGGTTTTCTTTCGCTAATTGGATTGCCTTTTCTTCATTCACATCAAAATCTAAAAGCTCACCATTTTTACCATACACGATATACATCTGGTTTGATCGCATGAATACATTTTCCAATGAATTTTCTTCAGCATTTAGTAAATATTGTTCAGCCACCGGTTCTGCTTGCCGGAGATAATCCTGCCATTTTTTCAAATTGTTTCCTTCCATAACGAAAACAAATCGAATCCGGGGATATTTTTGAGCCAGTTCATCCCAGTAATACCGGTGCCGACTCCAATCCCTGTGTATATATAAAATGGTTGGTTTCCCTTTAATAATCTCCTTAAGAACTATTTTTTGTCCATTTTTTTGATAAAGTTCAACTTCAGGTACATAAAAATCGGTTTCCCATTTTAGCCTGTTGTCCCTAAAATTGGCAAGAGCCTCAAAAAAATGACTATCATAACTTTGATTTTTTAATTGATTTATAAGAACAATCGCATTTTCAAGCTCAGTAAAGTCAGTATTGGAGACCACACTAAATTGTCTCGTAACCAGATGTTCTATTCTTCCAGCCATTGTCTGATAGAATAAATCGCCTCCTAAAATCAGTTTTGCCCGAAAAAATTCTTCAGTAATGGTTTTCCCCTGTCGTACAGATTTTTCATTTCCGTCAATTCTTGGCAACTGATTTAAATAATAGGCCAGATATGAATCAGCAAGCCTACGCGAGAAATATCCGTAATTATTATAAACATCATGCAGATCAAAATTTTGAATCCTTTGTTTTGCATATTTGACTTTCTCATTTTCCTTTATAACTGACTGTCTAAAATCTCTTAGATTTAAATTGGCTACCAAATAGTAATTCAAGAATTCCATGGCAGTCATTTCATTCTCAATAAAGGAGATGACTCTTTGAGTGACTTCAATTGAATTCTCTTTTAAATGATTGCGAAATATATCGAGAGCTTGATCTGCCCATTTATATTCTTCAATTGTCGTTGAAAATGTACTGGTTTTAAAACTGACATACTCGGGTGAAAACAGACCAAGATTCTTCCCCATATTATAAAGTATGGTATTTATTTTATTATTAGTTCCTGAAATTTCTACCTCCTGAAAATCATTTTCGTTTTTAATTTTCAGCATGATAGTATCTCCGGGGTCTGCATAAAAAACAAAATCTGCTGCTCTAACAGGATATACCAATTCATTAGCGGAAAACATAACAAAAGCCTGTTCCGGCAGGTTTACCTTAGCTTTTACGCTATTATTTTTATCCAGTCTTATATGTTTATGGGTAAAATTTTTGCCAAATGGTTTCTCATAGTATAATAAAGTAACAATAGAATCCTTTGGATTCTCAATTGTGCAATGAAATATCAATGAATCGGATTGATTATCAAGAGAGTAAAGATATTGGATTTTTGTCTCAGTTAAGCTTGAATCAATTCTACTCCATTGTGCCTTAACAGAATCGCGTTTTACGGAATAATATTCTGAAATAAACCCATATTGAGCTTTTAACTTTACTAATTCAGTTGAATTTGACGGTGTTGTATATTTTTGCGCTTTGGCATTTCCATTCTCTATATCTAAATCAATAAAATTTTTATTTAAAAAACTACTGTAGATTTTCCCTTGATGGTTTTTACTGGCATTATTGAAATAGAGCAAGATTTCATTATATGAAAGTAACATTCTGATTGCCTCATTTTCCTCTTTAACAAAGGAAACGAATTTTAAAATAAATTCATCGGTGTACCCTTTTCTTTTCAGAATGGACTGCATTGCCTGCAGCATTTCTTCTTTATTAATTTGTCTTACAATATTGTTAATTAAGTCAATTTCATATTTGATTTTAACCAAACTTAGAAGTGAACTGAATACTTCAATAAAGCTATTCCGTTGATTAATATTATCAACAACAGGTGGAAATTTCACATTATACAAGGATTTTACTCGTGCATTGGGCTGTTCATAATTCCCTGACAATAAGATTGAAGAAAAGACAATCTTATTAGAATTCACTGATTCAATGCTGAACCTGAACTTCCTGGTAGTTATTGATTCTAAATATTGCTTTTCATTATCAAATTCAGACTGAATTATTTCCATTTTAAAGAAAAAGGTATGCCCTTCTTCAAGTTTAAGTCTGATTGTTTGTTCCTGTGCATAAGAATTTGACAAGCTTGCAATAAATGCTGTTATTAAAAAGATAATTAAGGTTTTCATACCCGTTGAAAATTGGTTTACCCAAAGTTGGTGCGAAAATCTGAAATAAAAAAGGAAAATTTATTAAACGGTAGAGTTGGGTTATTAAACGGCGAACGGGCACAAAAAAAAGGCACACAACCCTGTTTGAAAACAGAAGTTATGTGCCTTTTGGAGCTGGCAGTAAAGCAGCTACTACTCTTCCTGGTCTTGCTGGATTTTTTGCTGAAGCCTTTGCTGCAGTTCAGCATCTGAACGAACAGCCATCATAATTTGCTGGTAACGCTCAACCGTTAAATCATTTTCAGTAATTACTTTTTCCATCTCTTTTTGCACTTTTGCCTGAATCTGCTCAACCGCCTGACTGGCCTTGGCAAAATTCTGAAGTTCTTCTTCGTTGGCATCCACATCCTGGTTGGGATCCTGCTGCGCCTGCATTATCTGATTAAAACGCTCAACTTCGATTCCCTCTTCTTCTACAGCACTCATCATTTCCTGCTGAACCCCCTCGTTCATTGTCTGGAGTTCCACAAAAACAGAAGCAAACTGGTTAATTTCACCATCCGAAACATCAATCTCCTGCTGCTGCTGCTGGGGCATTTGTTGAGGTACCTGTGCAATAGCCACTGATGCAGCCATTGTAAAAACTAAGATTAAACTGTACAGTTTTTTTGATAATAGCATAATAATGTAATTTTTATAATTTTAAATGTCAATAATAATGTTCAAAGAAATAAGGTTACATGCGGAATACCTGAGAATAAATGTCAAAAAACTTTAAAAAACACCATCGTTATCTGTTGACTTGAAACTTTCCTTTTTGTTGTATCCGCTATAACCTGCAGTACACAGTTGCTCCAGGGGTTAAGCTTATTTAACGATATTCAAAGGAAGATGAAATCTGTTAACCGGCATCTTTCCTTTTGCAAATGGCAAACCAGCAGTTCACAGTCGGTTTAATTGTATTCATCTGAAAATTGAGATTGTTTATCGACAAAAATCAAAAATATGTAACCGCAAGACAAATACACCAGTCTTAATAACAGACAATTATTCATTAAAAAACAGAAAAGTCATGAAAACAAAAACATTCGTATTATCAGCATTTGCGCTTTTGCTGGCATCCACAGTGCTGGCAACAAAACTCCCTACCATGAAAGTCACTCCGCTGGAAGCAGAAAAAACGCTGGTGTCTTTTGAATCAGAAATGCCGGCACAGTTTGAACTGACGGTTAAAGACCTTGACGGAACGACCCTTTACTACAAAAAAACGGACCAGCCGGTAGCCGGTTACCAAACCGTATTCGATTTTTCGGAAACGGGCAATGGCAGCTATGTAGTTTCGCTCGACTACGGAAATTGCAGCCTCAGCCGAAAAGTTTTTGTATGGGATAATAAAATGGAAGTAGGCGAAGAAATCAGGCTTTTTGCACCGGTTTATTCTTATGAAAACAACCAGCTGAAAGTATCATTTTTAAACCAGTCCTGTAAAAATGTGTTCCTCAATGTATTCCAAAATGGCGAATATGTAACAGGAAAAAAACTTGGAAAAGAAATGTGTATGCAAAAAACAATTGATTTTTCGAAACTGGAAGAAGGAATTTATGATATTGTGTTAAGCGACCATTTTAAAGATTATGAATATACGGTAAGTAAATAAACCTGTTTGTTTAACCAGTGAAAAGCTCCGCCAGTCGGGGCTTTTTTATTTTATGGAACCAGCATTTATTTTTTCCCATGTGTAAAGTAATTATTTACCCCCATGTTATACCCATAAACTTTTACCAATTGCCTTTCTGCAAAGCATGAAAAAATTAATGGACTGGTTTATTAAACTATTTAGTGTGGCCAAAGTCCAAAACATTGTTTAATTCGAAAATAAGAAGATTACTACCGTGCATATTACAATTGAAGGACTGAGCAAGGTTTACAAAAACGGGAATTATGCCATAAAAGATCTGAATCTGGAAATTCCCAACGGCATGTTTGGTTTGCTGGGACCCAACGGGGCAGGAAAATCCACACTAATGCGGATTCTTGTTACGTTAATGAAACCTACAAAAGGGAAAGTTTCCGTTAATGAACTCGATATTGCAAAAAACCGTCGCCAAATAAGGGCTATGCTGGGTTACCTGCCTCAAGATTTCAGCTTTTTTTCAAAACTGAAAACCTACGAATTTCTGGATTATGCAGCACGCCTTGCCGGAATGAAAAATGCTTCGGCCCGTCGCACGGCAGTGGACCAGATGCTCGAGGAAGTTGGCCTTTTTGAAGCCCGCGACCGGAATGCCAACAAACTGTCGGGCGGTATGAAACGGAGGCTGGGAATTGCACAGGCGCTCATCAACGATCCCAAAATCATTATAGTTGACGAACCCACTACCGGCCTCGACCCCGAGGAGCGCATCCGTTTCCGTAACCTCCTTTCAACCCTTAGCACACGCGATGTAATCATTATCCTCTCCACACATATTGTTGGTGATATTTCGAGTACATGCGACAACATGGCATTGCTCAACCAGGGACAACTGGCTTTTAACGGTTCGCCCGAAAATCTGGTTAAAAAAGCTGAAGGCAATGTATGGCTCATTAAAGCCACCGAAAAGGAATACCTGGAGATAAACGAAAAATACCCGGTTATTTCAACAATACCTACCGAAGGTGGTTGGGAAATACAAGTTGTTTCGCCCGATATAAACGGGTATTACGGCAAGCAAATAGACCCCAATCTTGAACATGCCTATGTTCATTTTATGGAAAACAAACTCAATCAATGGTCAAATTCATAATAATTAAAGCGGCAAAAAATGATTTCATTTCATAATATATTATCCATTGCCAAATACGAGCGGAAAACATTACTGCGTAGCTGGTTCTTCCGCATTTTCAGCGTGCTATCGCTTCTGGTTCTTTTCGGCCTGAATTTCGGGATGATTATTGAAGGAGGCGGAGAACAAGGCTGGGCAATCCGGAGTATTCCCTCAGCTATTCCTTATTTCAACCTGCTTATCCTTAATGTGGCACAGGCAATTATTGCTGTTTTCCTGGCCTCCGATTTTTTAAAGCGCGACAAAAAACTCGATACCACCGAGGTTATTTACATGCGCTCGATGACCAACGGCGAATATGTAATCGGGAAAACATGGGGAAACCTGCAGGTATTTCTGGTGTTGAATATTGCCGTGGTAATTATGGCATTAATATTTAATGCACTTTCGCAATCCACTACCATAAACTGGGAAGCTTACGGTTATTACCTGGTGCTCATAAGTGTTCCAACACTCATTTTTATTATGGGACTTTCATTTCTGCTCATGAGTGTAATCCGGAACCAGGCCATCACATTTGTAATTATTTTAGGCTACATTGGAATCACACTGTTTCTGCTGGAAGCAAAATATTATTACCTTTTCGATTACATGGCTTTCAACATTCCCATGTTGAGTTCCGACATTGTAGGATTTGGCAACCTCGAAAAAATAATAGCCCACCGTGGCATCTATCTGTCGCTGGGCCTTAGTTTTATTTTTCTGACTATTTTTCTGCTGAAACGGCTGCCCCAGTCGGATTCGATGACTGTTTTTTCACTCCTGTTCGGCATTTTGTTTTTTGCTGCCGGAGGTTACCTGGGCTACAATCACATTAACGACTTTAAATCAACCGAAAGGCTGCGCAACGACCTTGTGGAGCTAAACAACAAATATGTAAACGAACCCATACCGTCCACCACCAATCACTCCATTTCGCTTGAACACAAAGGGAATACAATCGAGGCTGTTTCGAAAATGACCCTGAAAAACGAAACCTCAGCTGAAATAAACAAACTTATATACAGCCTGAACAACGGGCTTAGAATCAACAGCCTGAAATGGAACGGCTCCGAAATTCCTTTCACCCGCGAGTATCACCTGCTCACTTCATCGCAAAATATCAGCCTGCCGCCGGGCGAAGAGGGAATACTGGAAATTGAATATGCCGGAACTATTAACGAGGACATAACCTACCTCGACATTGACGAAAAAACCCGGCAGGAGAAATTCGGTAAATTTGTGTTGAACGTGGAAAAACGCTATGCATTTCTCAATCCTGATTATGTTTTACTCACTTCGGAAACAAGCTGGTACCCCAAAACCGGCGTAACATACAGCTCTGAAAATGTAGGCTGGAACCATCCTGAATTTATTGATTTCAACCTGGAGGTAAAAACAGATCCGGCACTGAAAGCTATTTCCCAGGGAAAAATTACCGAAGTGGCACCGGGACATTTCCGGTTCGATAGCGAACTGCCCTTAACCCAAATTTCACTGGCCATTGGAAACTATGTAGAGAAAAAAATTGAGAATGACAGTATTGAATTTGGAATCTGGCACATCGAAGGCCACGATTTTTTTAGTGAATCATTTTCTGAAATTAAAGATACCATTCCGCAGTTAATCAATGAACGGTTAACAGATTTTGAAATAACTTATAATCTTGACTATGCTTTTGAACGGCTGTTTTTGGTTGAAGTACCGGCGCAATTCAAAACATATCAGCGCGTTTGGGCCTCGCGGCATGAACTGGTACAGCCCGAACAAATTCTCATTCCTGAAAAAGGATACTCCATCAGGGAAGCCGATTTTGAAGGAATGAAAAAACGGATGCAGCGCTGGGGCCGAAGGGGAAACAACAACATGACCGAAAAAGACATGCAAGTCAGGCTGTTTTTCGATTTTGCACGGATTTTCAGCGAAGAAATGGGCACCGATTTCCAGGGTGGACGCGGCGGATTTACCGTTGTGGAATTCCCCAATCCCTATTTTGTATTCCCCATGTTTTATAATTTCCAGAATAACATCCAGTCTGACCAGTATCCCATAATAAACCGCATTTTTGAAGCTTACCTGAAAAGCCAGTCAATGGACATGCGCAGGGGCTGGATGCGCGACATGCAGGGAATGAGCGACGACGAACTGGCCAATATTGCCCTGCAGGACAGCACATTCGAGGAAATTCTTGCCGACCCCAAGCAGAATAGAATTGTCGATAATGTTATCAAATTAAAAGGGGAAGTCCTTTTTTCAATGGTGGAGTGGCGAGCCGGCCAGGAAGAATTTGAAGAATTTCTCCGCCAGGTATTAACCGAATGCCGCTTCCAAAATATTCCTTTCGAGCAATTTGACCAACGTATCAAACAGGAATTTGATGTTGAACTTTTACCATTAATGGATGACTGGTTTAAGGCCAAATCGCTGCCCGGTTTTCTCTTTTCAAATATTGAAGCGGTAAAAGTTAAGTCAGGTGAATCGATGAAAACCAAAATTTCGCTGAAAGTCACAAACTTTTCGGATACTGAAGGAATTGTGAAAATTTCATTCCGCCTGGGCGGAGGTGGTGGCCCCGGAAGAGGCCCCGGAGGAGGTGACGACATGATTAACAAACTGGTTTACCTTGATGCCAATCAAACTAAAGAAGTTTCGTACATGCTCGATGCCGACCCCAGAATGTACGTTATAAACACACTCACATCGCAAAATATTCCGCAACTTTTAATGGACGGGCTCGGAGGTATTGAAGAAGACCTGAGAGCAGTTGCCTTTGAAGGCGAAAGAATAGTGGACGAACCTGTAACAAAAGAACAGCCGGGCGAAATAATTGTGGACAACGAAGATCCTCAATTTGAAATAATGACCACCGAAGATATCAGCCTGCTCGAAAAATGGTTGTTGAAAGATGAGTTAAATGAAAAACGAAAATATTCGGGAATGAATTACTGGCGACCGCCGTCAAACTGGACAGCAGTAACTAACACCGAGTTTTATGGTGAATACATCCGCTCGGGCTACTACATTAAAGCAGGCGACGGTTCGCTGAAAGCCCGCTGGCATGTACCGGTTACCGAACCCGGATATTACGATGTACATTACCACCTCTACAAATCAAGAAGAATGAGACGCAGAGGTGGTGATGACAGAGGTGAATATCATTTCACCATTCACAGCGACGATGGCGCAGAAGAACAAAGCCTGTCGATACAAAGTGCCGACGAAGGATGGAACCACCTTGGCTCGTTCTACTTTTCGCCCGACACAGCGCTTATTGAGCTTTCCAACGAATCGCAAATGCGTATTATTTTTGCTGATGCAGTAAGATTAACAAAATTGTAAAACATTTAATCAAAAAATATGATGCTTTTAACTACAATGAAACGAATGCAAAAAACAATTTTCCTTGGCCTGATACTGGGGTTTATCATCCATGGAACCAACGCACAGGAAGTGCTTACCCTCGATAAAGCATTTGATATTGCTGAAACAGAAAGTCCCGATTTGAAGCGATCGCTGCTTAACCTGGAGCGGTTCCAGAAAAGCCTCGAAGCGCAGAGGGCTGCTTTAAAATCAAGGTTTTCACTCGATGTTTCGCCTGTAATGTACAGCCGTAACCGGCGGTTCGATAACCGTGTTTCGCAATGGTACACCAACGAGAATTTTGAAACCAGCGCGCTTTTCAGGGTTGAACAACCTATTTTGATTACCGACGGAACCATCTCCTTAACCAACGAATTTGGCTGGGCCAGCAGTTCTTCCGATGCCACCGACCTCGAAAGTGAAGTGTTTTACAACAACCTGTATCTCAATTTAAACCAGCCGCTTTTTACCTACAACAGACAAAAAATGGAGCTGCAGGAGCTGGAGCTGAATTTTGAAAACGCTAACATCAGCTATGCCATGCAGCGCCTTAACCTCGAGCGGAATGTAACCGAATTCTTTTATAACGTTTACATGGCGCAAATGAACCTGAACGTGGCAAAAGACGAACTGGAAAACACCCAGAAAAGTTACGATATAATTACAAATAAAGTGGAAGCCGGCCTTGCTGCCCGGGAAGAGTTGTACCAGGCCGAACTAAACCTGGCCACTGCAAAATCAACCGTGCAAAACTCGGAAGTTACTTTCGAAAATGCCAAAGATCAGTTAAAACTTTACCTGGGAATGGACTTGTATGAAGACTTTTCCATCCTGGCCGATGTAGCTGTTAACCCTGTTCCGGTAGATTTGGAGAAAGCCATTGAAACCGGACTGGATTCACGCATGGAACTGCGTCAGCGAGAAATCGACATCCAGTCGAGCCAGTTTGAACTCATCCGCACAAAATCAATGAACGAGTTCAGAGGTGATGTGAACCTCCGACTGGGTATTTCGGGCGACAATCCCCAGCTCGACCAAATTTTTGATGCTCCCACCAACAGCCCTTCGGTTGCTGTTAGTTTTAATATCCCACTCTTCGACTGGGGCGAAAAGAAAGCGCGTATTGCCGCCCAGGAAGCAGCTGTTGAATCGCAAAAATTAAACCTGTCCGACGAACAGAATCAAATTATTATCGGTATTCGCCAAACATACCGCAACCTGCAAAACCAGATGACACAAATCGAAATTGCACAGCAAAACCAAACCAATGCGCAGCTCACCTATGAAATAAATCTTGAAAGGTACGAAAACGGCGACCTCACCGGTATGGATCTTAACCTTTACCAGAATCAGCTTTCAGAAGCAAAAATTTCATACAACCAGGCACTTATAAACTATAAAATTGAATTGTTGAATCTGAAAATTCAAAGTTTATTCGATTTTGAAAACAACGAACCTATTCTCCCATCAGAACTTTATATTGAAGAAAATGAAAACAATTAATCTCAGAAAAAAATATAAAACGATGAAAAGTATAAAAATCCTTCCATTAATTGTAATTGTTGCAGTGTTCGCCTCATGCAACAACCAGGGGCAGTCTGAAAGTACCGAATTGGCTGTGCCTGTTTCAGTAGAAGATGTTAAACCCCAAAGTATTCAGCAGTTTGTTACCACAACCGGTACCGTAAATGCAACATCGCAGGCAGTTATAAATTCTGAAATGGCCGGAGAATATTACCTGCAAACCAACCCGGCAACCGGCAGAACATTTAAATTGGGCGACAGGGTGCAGAAAGGGCAGACCATTATCCGCCTGGAAGATGAAGAGTACGAAAACAGCATAGCTATTGATGCTGTTAAACTAAATCTCGAAATTTCGCAGCAGGAATACGAAAAACAAAAATCGTTATATGAAAAAGGCGGAGTTACACTTTACGATCTGCGTAATTCAGAGGTTTCGAGAACCAACGCCCAGTACAATTACGAAAATGCCCAGCTTCAACTGGCTAAAATGAATATTAAAGCACCATTTACCGGAGTTATTGTTGAACTGCCCAACTACACCCGCGGAACACGCGTGGCATCTGGCTCCCCCATGTTTACCCTGATGAGCTACAGCGATATGTTCATGGAAATTAACCTCCCTGAGAAAAGCATTACCGAACTGGAAGTTGGTCAGGACGTGCTGGTGACCAACTACACCCTTCCGGAAGACACACTGAAAGGGACCATTACCCAGCTTTCGCCGGCCATTAGTACCGAAACCAGAACATTTACCGGGAAAATAGACATTAATAATCCGGAGATGAAATTGCGCCCGGGAATGTTTGTGAAAGCCGATATCATTACGGCTGAAAAAGACAGCACCATTGTTATTCCAAAAGATATCATCATGTCGGGAGGCCGCGGAAAATATGTATTTGTGGTAGGCCGGAACAGTGTCGCCGACGACCGCTGGATTACCACCGGAATTGAAAACCAGAATAATGTGGAAGTTCTCGAAGGATTACAGGTAAACGACCGGTTGATTATAAGAGGATTTGAAACGTTACGCGACAACTCGAAAGTGAAAATTATCCGGTAATCCTTTCCCGGAAAATCATCAGAAATATTTAAACAATGAAGAAACTAACACAATTTTCTGTCAATTACCCGGT
>JBNJGR010000068.1:0-6447 GCA_051747885.1 Bacteroidota bacterium
TAGGATTGGACTTTAATTTTTGGATTTATTATTTTCATATTATTCTTTATATGAGGTCTTTATGAACAATTCATTCTGAATTCTGTTGTTAAAAAAAATTAAAAAACAGAAAGATGAAAAGAATAACTCTTGTATGGTTCACCGTAAATTTATTCATTTTTTTGGGAAATGTAGCATCTGCCCAGTCATCAGCAAAGGGACAGTTAGAAGATCGGGAAGGCAATATGTACACAATTGTGAAAATCGGAGATCAGTTTTGGATGGCTGAGAATCTTGCGGTATCAACTTTCACAAATGGCGATAAAATAAAAGAAGCCAGTACGGCTGAAGAATGGGAGGATGCTTATAAAAACGGCGATCCTGCCTGGTGCTGGTACAACAATGCGGCCGATACAGGGAAAATGTACGGAAAACTCTATAATCAGCATGCGATGAATGATTCTCGCGGTCTTGCTCCGGAGGGCTGGCACATCCCGTCAGATAAAGAATGGAAGCAACTGGAAATGGCTGCGGGTATGTCTGAGCCTGTAGCTAACAGAAGGAGTTGGCGCGGTAATATTGGAGGAAAACTGAAATCGGAGCGGACAGAACCTGACCCGCATCCGCGCTGGGATGAACCCAATAAAGGAGCCACCAATGAAACAGGCTTTTCGGTTTTACCGGGAGGTTACCGCACCGGAAATCCCAATTATGAAGAGCAAAAGAAAAGCACATTCCGAATGCTGGGAAAAGAAGCTGCTTTCTGGACAGATGAAGGTGGCGGACGAGCGTTTTGGGGTGAACGCATTCGGGTTTACCGGGGAAGTTCAAGGCAGACAAAAGGTTTTGGTTTTTCTGTTCGTTGCGTGAAAGACTGATTGAATACATTGGTAAACAAAAATTTAGATTAGAATGAAAACATTTTTAATTTTTCTGGTAATATTTACGTTTAGCACAAGATTTACCTTTAGTCTGACTTTTCCTGAAATACACGGAGATTCGGCTGTGGCAGATGAAATTATCACCATCAGAAAAATGCTGGTGAAGGCTGAAAACAATGTTGAACTGGAATCTTTGCGTAGGGCTGATATTTTTACAGAAGACGCTGTGATGATGCCCGGGAATCAACACGTGGCTGGAGCTGATAGCATACTTTCAGTTCACGAAGGGATCTTTAGCAGATGGAAAAGTGCTGATGTGCAAGTCCATATCGAACAAATTTATACGATGGGAAGACTTGCTGTAGAAATAGGATGGTATGAAGGCACAGTTGAGTTCAAAAATGGCAACACCCGGTATCCTGAAGGTAAATATTTATATACCTACCAAAAAGGGAAAGATGGCAAATGGCGAATTCATCAAATGAGCTGGGGGAGTGATTTTAATTAGTATTTTTCAATCTGCAGGTTTTATTCCCAGGTAATCCATCACAGCTTCATCGCCTTGCAATGAATTTTCGGGCCTGGGATGTTCTTCACTGAAAACTTTCAGCAATTTAGCCGGTAAAACAGTAACGAAGTCTTCAATGTATCCTTCATTATAAGGCACATTTCCGCTGCTGAGGCTCAGGTGATGTGAAAAAAAGTTGTAGGCTGCCGCCCGCTTGGAGTAGCCGTAGTCGTGTTTTTCCAGCGGCAGGTGCACATTTTCCGCCTTGTGTTCTGCGTCGTACAGTGCATACACTTTTTGAATGTACGGAAACTCAATTCGCGGCGTGTTGCGTGTCCAGTCGTTTCCGTCTGATACCACCAGCAGTGGCCGGGGTGCGCACAGCGCAACAATTTCCACATTATTGGTCTGATGAATTTCACTTTTGTGGATCGGCATTCCGCTTTCGCAAACACAGCCGCCGAAAAAGTGGGCCGACACCTGCACCACCGGTGCAGAGGCTTTGATCCGGTCGTCGATGGCAGTGAGTATAAACGTTTGAGTTCCGCCACCCGAGCCGCCGGTTATGCCAATTCGCTCCGGGTCCACATCAGGCCGCGACAGCAGGTAGTCGAGCACCCGCTTGCTGTTCCAGGTTTGAAGCAGCAAGGCTATGGGCATCCTGTGGTTTACCTGGTCGCACTCGCCGTAGCCTACCATGTCGTAGGCAAACACAATGGCACCCATCCGCGCCAGCACAGCGCCCCGTTTTTGCATGTAATGCGTAAAGCGCTTGTTCTCCAAATGCCCGTGCGGACTTAAAACGGCTGCATATTTTTCGCGTTTCATGGCCGGCAGGTAGAGATTCCCGGTAACATAAAATCCCGGGAAACTTTCGATGGCAATATTTTCAATAATGTAACCGTCCATCTCTTTCCTGTCGCGGATAATAGCGTTGAACTGCCCCGAAATTTCAGGCATTTTATCTAACTGCATGCCATCAATAATTCCCTGCCTGATTTGGGCGGCCCGCGCTTCCCACGATTCCCGGTCATCCCATTCCGATTCAAATTTTTTCATCATCAGGTTGGCTTCATCTTCCGTCCAGTGATGGCCCAAGCACAACATGGTATCCTGTGCGAAAACGGTGAAATGAACAGTGGTGATAAGGAGCAGGCCGAATAGTAGTTTCATTATATAGGTTTTTAAATTTATTGTTTACGCTGAAAAACGGTTCAAAATACAAATTTTTGAGGGGAAAGGGCAGGGGAGTCCTAAAAATAATCGGAATCTGCGCCGGCGAGATTATCATTAAATGAATCATCGTTCCAGTTTCCGGGATTGTTGATGACCTAATTTTTTATTCGTTGATAATCCGCATTGTTTCGGATAATATGGTCGTGGAATTATGATTGCCAGACGAAACCGATATTGTTGCACGTGTGATTTTACAAATGGAAAATATTCCGAAATTTCTAACCAAATTTTTTTGGCCATTCCACGTATTTCTGATAATATCATTTTACCATCCACAATATCCCCAAAAAACAATTCCCTGTTTTTTCATATTTTGTGCTGCTTTTCGAAACTTTTCAACCATTTTTTACAAGGACGCCCGAATTTTCTTCAACCATCTGCGGATTTTTGTAGTCCAAATCAAATCCCACTGTGGGATCTTTCCATGTGATTCGCTTCGGGGCTTCAGCCTAATCCGTGCCAGCAAAGGAACTGTTTTAGAAGACATTCAGATTAGGTTGCGCCCTTTTACTTTTCATTTTCTGAGACCGGTGTCAAAATGGACAAAAGTGAGCCATCTGTGGCGGGGAAGGCTGGTACGTTTGTAAATACACTGGTTGAATCTAAATACCGGGCTGCGGTCTGGTCGATCCCAACGTGCTGGAATGGTGCAACATCGACAGCCAAAAATATACAGTGTTTGAATTTGGTATGGGGATTGAACACATTGTCACGCTCTGTTACGGCTTAATACTTATCAGATGAAAGTTCTTTCTGGAACTCATTTAACAAATTGCGTGCTTCAATACGACTCGACTCGTAACGCTTTAGCTTGAAGATTCCGGTTGACATACTTTGAAGTTCATCATGGACGTTTTCCAGTGACTCGGTGATAGTAGTCCGAAATAGAGCCGCACATTTTAGGCAGGGATCTTCCTGCAGTTCAATTGTCTTATCAAATGCGTCTTTTAATGCAGCAATCGATTCTTTATAATCCTTTCTTTGCCGGTATTCCTGAAATTTCAAATAATTTTCATTAACGACCTCAAGATGTTCTTTGCATTTTTCCCCTCCAAACCGGCAATTCAACAATTCAATTTTACAGGGCCATGAATTTTTATCTCCTTTGTCTGATCCTGAAAGTAACCCGTTTCTTTTTTTCCCCATTTCAAAAGATTATTCACCAAATTAAATAATAAATTTTTTAAACATCAACCTTTCAGTACCTTTTCAATTAGATCTCAAATATTTTTAATGTAGCAATATCGTAAAAACGGGTCTGATAACTGCAATTACTCCGAGGACAACAATCAATTAATTATCCAATTCCAATCAATTTTACATGAAGTAAATCAGATAGTTATATCCTGGTTTCTTTCTTATATTACCTGGCTTTGAAATTTATATCACGGGAAATTTTGATGATTTTAGGAAAGTAAATTTCTTCGTTGTTCACAAGTCTTCCAAAATCACTATTGTTTACATTGTACGTAATAATAAGGTCATCAGACTTAAATTCAGGGTGAGCATTGGCGGTATAAACATATTCCTTATCCTCTTTTAACCGAGGTGTGAAAATAATAACCGGCTCTGACCACGGGCCGTAAAGTTGATCGGCAAGGCGGTACCCAATTGATGCACTGCCAAAACCAAAGGTTTGAATTTGAACGTATTTTTTTGATTCAGGATCGTAATGTACCGAAAACTCAGTTTGACCAGTAAACAAGGACGAGGATTTCGGCTCCTCAGTAATTTCATCGGTCCATTTATTTTCGCTCCACCATTCCATTTTTGAGAAGTCACCATTAATAAGTTTCTCTTTTTCAAACCGAAGTAGATAAGTTTCATGGGTGGTCGGTTCTTTCACTCCAAAAGCATACACATGGTTTTTATCTTGCAAAACTGCCGAAGAACCAACAATCACGCCGTAAGTATCAGGGCCTTTAAAATAGTTTAATTCCCAGTTATCCGGCGAATCCGAGGGATTGTTAATTACAGCGATGTGCCATCCAACCGCTTCGAATCCCATCCCGGTATCTACAGAAGTAACTTCAAAAAGAAAAATAACAAGTTTACCTCTGGTTACTATTCCATGGCCTGTCCAAAACCAGTTATCGCCGGGCAATTTAAAAAAATCGACAGGTTGCTGCTTTGTTCCGCCATAATAGTAAGTTAATTCAGCATGTAATGAGTTTGAATCCTGGATGGCTATGCTGTTTCGAATCAAATGTTTCGCATTTGTTCTTTTCCCGGTTCCATCCTGATCTATGAAGGAGTCGCTGAATAACCAGAGAATATTGCCCGAGTCAAGTTCAATTGTTGCAGCGCCATCTGCCCCTCTCCAGTAGTTGTCTTTTTTAAATATTGAATTGTCTGTTTCCTTTACAGTGATATTCTTTTCCTGTGCCGTTAAAAAAGCTGGCAACAAACAAAGTATAAATAGTATTTTTTTCATGATTTCAGTATTTCATTATGTAAATGGTTGATAATAAAGTTACGCTACAGAGCTAATTATCATTTGAGTTCCACATCGTGTTCATAAGCCCAAAACACAAATCATCAATCTTTCCGCTATCTTTATGGAAAGCAGAAACGTTTGACAAAATTATTATTCCGCATTTGTTTTCCGTGTCCAAAGCCATAGACGAAGTATATCCGCCGGTTCCGCCATTGTGCCATATTATTTCGCTTTTTCCGTTATTGGTTTTTATGATGTGCCAGCCCAGGCCCATTTGCATATGTTCGCTTACAGTAAACGTTGGTTGCTGTGTTAAATAAAGTTCAGTATTATGCCTGTCAAATTGCGCGATGGCAAACTTTGTCAGGTCATCGACAGATGATAAAATACCACCTGCACCAACCAACGCATTCAAATCCCAGTTGGAAGTTTCATTTCCTTTATTGTCAAGTCCTTTAACGAGCTTATCTTTCACTTTATCCCGGTTGGTTGTTGATGAAGGCATATCGTATTTTGAAAAAATGAGTTCGTTCAGCAATTCTTCATAGGATGATTTTGAAACCTCTGTTAAAAGATATCCCAGAAGTCCTGCTCCCAGATTGGAATATTCAAATTCTGTACCTGGTGCACGTTGGAGTTTTAATTTTTCGGTTAAATATTCCTTTAGTTTTTCCTCGTCGTAGTTTTTGTATGGATTACCTGGGTCGCTAGAAAGCAAGTTTAAATTGGAAGGTAGTCTTGGAAGTCCGGAAGTATGATTGGCCAGTTGTTTAAAAGTTATTTTTTCGCTGGTATTCATCTTAGTGTCGGTAAAATCCTGAATAGTATCATCCAATTCAGGTTTGCCATTAATCGCAAAATTCGCCAGGAGGGTAGAAGTAAATACCTTACTGATAGAACCAATCTCAAATATTTTATGGCGATTATCAGTTGAACCGATAGTATCATTAATTCGCGTTATTCCAACAAATTTAACAATGCTGCTGTCGATAATTGCAATCGAGAGTTGTGTATTTTCAGGAAACGATTTTGATTTTTCGCAAATGAGGTCAGTTTGATCGCGGGTAATTTCTAACCCATTGTTTATCAGTCCGTTTTCGGCAAATGGAGGTTGTCCGTTGGAACAACTTAATAAGAATAACCCAATAACAGTAGTTAAGTATTTTTTCATTTTTCAATGTCAATGTCGTATTTTTCTAAAAGTCCCGGAATGCCCAAAATTGAAAACTTTGCTTTCTTAATTCGGTTGAATTCGGGGTCAATGGAGTAGTTGCAGGAAGTCCGTAAGTCAGCCATTTCAATATTCGTATTTTCAAAAACAGCTCCCAACAAATCACAATTTTCAAAAATTGAACTTCTCAGGTCACAGGCTGCAAAATCTGCTTCTTGTAGCTGTGAATTTTTGA
>JBNJGR010000068.1:6547-12188 GCA_051747885.1 Bacteroidota bacterium
TTTTATGCCATTTTTGAATAAGAAGAGAATCATTTTTTGGAATGAAGAAATTGGTTATTTTCGGGGCAAAATCAAATTCAAAATAAAAGAAATGAAGAAATTATTAATTGGAACTTTTGTGCTGGCACTGGCGTTAGGAGCCTGCCAAAATCAAGAGAAAGGATCTGATACTGATATGGAAAACCCGTTTTTTAAGGAGTGGACCACTCCGCATGGCGTTCCGCCGTTTGATGAAATTACCGAAGAACACTTTGTTCCGGCAGTAAAAGAAGGTATTGAACAACAGGCTGCAGAAGTGGAAGCCATCGCTGCCAACTCGTCTGAACCGACGTTCGAAAACACGATTGTGGCACTCGACAAATCGGGAGAGTTGCTCGACAAGGTTACCGGCACGTTTTACCCGCTGAATTCGGCCAACACCAACGAAGATATGCAGGCCATTGCCCGCGAAATTTCGCCGTTGCTCACCCAGCATCGCGATAACATTTCGTTGAATCCCGAACTGTTCGAAAAAATTAAAGCGGTTTACCAAAAACGCAGCGATCTGAACCTGGATAAGGAACAGCTTCGTGTAACTGAAAAATATTACGATGACTTTGAAAGAAATGGCGCCAATCTTTCGGATGAAGATCAGGAAACCCTTCGAGGATTAAATGAAGAGCTGTCGAAACTGAGTTTGGAGTTTGGCGAAAACCTGCTGGCCGAAACCAATAAAAACTTTATACTGATAATTGACAACGAGGAAGACCTGGCCGGTTTGCCCGACGATGTTATTGCCCGCGCAGCCGACGATGCCAAAGCTTTTGACGAAGAAGGCAATTGGGTTTTTACACTGGCCAAACCCAGCATGATTCCTTTTTTGCAGTATGCTGAAAACCGTGATTTGCGCGAGAAACTCTATCGCGGCTATTTTATGCGCGGCAACAACAACAATGAGTTCGACAATAAAGAAATTATTAAGCAGCTTGTGGAGCTGCGCGATCAAAAAGCTGAATTGCTTGGATTCAACAACCATGCTGAATACATTATTGATGTGAACATGGCCAAAACTCCCGATGCTGTTTACGATTTTCTGATGCAGCTCTGGAACCCGGCGATGGACATGGCCAAAAAAGATGTTGAAGAAATGCAGGCCATTATTGACAGCGAAGGCGGCGATTTTGAACTGGCATCATGGGACTGGTGGTATTACATTGAAAAACTCCGCAAGCAAAAGTTTGATCTCGATGAAGCGGAAGTTAAGCAGTATTTCAGCCTCGACAATGCCAAAAAAGGTGTTTTTTACGTGGTTGAAAACCTTTACGGATTGCAGTTTGAAAAACGCGACTGGCCATCGTATCACGAGGAAGCCGAAGTTTACGAAGTGCTCGAAGCCGACGGATCGCACCTTGGTGTGTTGTATATGGATTTCCACCCGCGCGATGGTAAAAGGGTAGGAGCCTGGTCAACCGGGTTCAGAAATGCCACCTACCGCAATGGTATTCGCATTCCGCGAATTGGCTCCATTGTGATGAATTTCACTCGTCCCTCGGGAGATACTCCTGCTTTGCTTAGCTTCGACGAGGTAAGCACTTTCTTCCACGAGTTTGGGCACGCGCTTCACGGATTGTTTTCCGATGGGCCGTACGACCGCACCGCGGGTTCTGTTCCGCGTGATTTTGTTGAACTGCCTTCCCAAATTATGGAGAACTGGGCGGCTGAACCTGAAGTGATGAAAGTGTACGCCACGCATTACGAAACAGGCGAACCCATTCCCGACGAGTTAATAGAGAAGCTTCAGCTGAGCGGAACATTCAACCAGGGTTTTATTACCGGAGAATATGTTGCAGCCGCTTTGTTAGACATGGATTACCACACCACGGAAGATCCTGTTATTGAAGACGTGAATGCTTTCGAAAAGGCTTCTATGAACCAGATTGGACTGATAGATGAAATTTTACCACGTTACCGCAGCACCTACTTTTCACATATTTTCAGCGGTGGTTACTCAGCCGGTTATTACGTTTATTACTGGGCCGGCGTACTCGACACCGATGCTTATGCAGCATTTAAGGAAACCGGTGACGTATTCAATCCCGAAGTTGCGTCCAAATTCCGTACACTTCTCGAAAAATGCGGGGCCGACGAAGGTATGGTAGTTTACAAGAACTTCCGTGGAAAAGAACCTTCGATTGATCCGTTCTTAGAGAAAAAGGGACTGAAATAAGAAAGTTGTTAGCAGGCAAAAAGCAATAAGCAGTTGGCAAATTCAAATTTTTGCCAACTGTTTTTTTTTTGCGTATTGCCAAATTTTATTTATTCACTTCCACAGGAAATGGCTTGGTTACTTCACCTGTATATAGCGTAACATGAGGAAACGGAATTTCAATTCCTTCTTTGTTAAACGTTGTTTTAATTTCCTGAAAAACACTATTTTTCACCAAACGAAAATTGTCTTTTTCAAACCAAACGCCAAAAAGAATTTCAATACCGCTTGTGCCGAAGTTAGTGAATAAAACCAATGGTTCAGGCTCGTCGAGGCAAAGCGGGTTGTTTTTGGCAACACTTAAAAGCAGATTTTTTACTTCATCCAGGTCTTCTTTGTAGGCTGCATTTACAGTAAAGTCCATGCGCCTGACGGGGAAACGTGTAACATTGGTGAGGTCGCTGCTAATGACAGTTTGATTGGGTACACGAATCAAAACATTATCAAAAGTTTTGATTTTTATCGAAAGCAGATCGATGCTGTAAACGGTGCCCGATTTATCGCCCAGGCGAACAACATCGCCAATTTCGAACGACTTTTCGGAAACCAGAAAAAAACCACTGACTATATTCCCGATGCTGGTTTGAGAGGCAATCCCCACTACAATTCCAATAATTCCGGCAGCACCAAAAACGGCAGTCAAATCAATGTTCATTTCAGAAATAACAATAAAAAACAGCACGATAAAACCAGTGTAAACAATGGCCCGGTTAATAATCATTTTTCGCTGCCTTGACCATTTTGCAGGGAGTATCTTCTTCACTAAAAAAGAAAAGGCATAAATTATTGCTACACCAATAAACACAACTACGAGAATGAAAAATAATTTCTCGAGGGTGGTTGCATTAAAATATTTCGACCAGTCAAAATTCATTATTCTGATTTATAAATGTTTTTGATAAAATGAAAATTAATTTTCAGCATGTTTTTCGATACGGAGCTCCTTGGGGTGGCAATAACTTCCGGCTTTTCGCCATGAATATTTTTGGAGAAACGATAACTGGCCGAACTGACCACATCTTTGCCTTTGTATTCTAGCGAAATCAGACTGGTAACGATTTTGTCGTTGTTTTTGTATAGCGACAGGTTTTCAGCACGGATAATTAATCTTTCCACCTCGAGCACACCCGCTGAATTGTTGAAAATAGAAACGGGGCACAGTGCTTCATACGATCCGGGACGTGCATTATCCGGATTTAAAAAGTACTCATTTCCCAGCGAAAAAGCAGGTTCTCCGCCGTCGGGATCGCCAAACCAGGTGTTTGAAAGCGGATTGACCAGAATTTCCTTTAATAATTTTTCGGGTTGATTTTTCGAAAAATATATCTGAACCGTTAAAGGTATTTTAAGGTAGAATAGCAGCTTTTGTCCGGGTGATACAAACAGGCCACTCCCTTTAAAAACCAATGGTTTTGAAGGAAAAGAAGGGGAAAGCAGAAGCGAATTTGATTTACCGGTTTGATAAAATTCACCGGATGAAAAATCGGGCTCCCCGTTTTTCAGTTCTTTTGTATCGTCAAGTTGGAGAAAAATCCAGCCTTCGCTTTCTCTTTTTACAGCCACTCTGAACTTTTCCATTTCCACAATCCGGTGATCTCCCGGCTCAATTTGCAGTTTTCTGAACAGTTGATTTTTTTCCATATCTTTTCCCAATTAGTCTGACTAATTTAAGAAACATTCGGAAATCACACAGCGCAGCACAAAAAAAAAGCCCGGGGTTGCCGGACTTTTCTATTCTATTTTTACAAGCAAATTTATCTATCCACTTTTACATTACCCAAATCAACATCCACTGCTTTTGTGATTTTACCAATGTTTTCAGGGTCGATGATGCCGCTAATGCTAATCAGTGCGCTGTCGTCGCCACCGACAACCAGAATCAGGTCTGAAAACTTTCCGTTGCCGGCATCGCGTGCCAGGAACCTTACAACTTCGTCCGATTCGGTCACTTCCATTAACACTTCAAATTCGTTGTTGTCGAAAAATCCGTCGTTGTTCAATTCAGCATAAAAATCGGGAGCTCCCGCCAGTTCGCTGTTATCTACGGAAAGGATGCGAACTCCTGATAATTGCGATAGCATGTCACTTACTTCTTCATCGCCGGTATCCATTTTACTGGCAAAGCCCAGCAATTTCCCCGATATGTTTACTGTAGTGAATCCCTGCTTGTTGGCATATTTTTCGAATAATTTGTCAACAGGCGATTTTTGTGCCAATACTGCCAGTGGCAATATAACTGCTAAGATTAAAATTAACTTTTTCATGACTTTCAATTTTTTGTATTCGTTTTTTATTGATTTAATTGTTCACTTATTTTTACTGCTACTTCGATTCAGACTCTTCGCTATCCATATTTTCAATGTTTTCATAAAACTCGTTTACCGGTTCTACGCCATTTCTGAGTGGCTGCGATGCTGTTTGCAACTTATCAAAATTCGACAGTTCTGCCAGGCCTTTGTTATATTTAGCCGACATGTATTCCAACGCATCTTCGGCAACGGCATAGGCCACTTCCGGATTTTCAAAAGTATCTTCGTACGTTTTATCTTGCTGTTGGTAGAGCAGGAGCCCGCCCACAACAATAATGATTGATGCGGCGATTCCGGTAACGGTTTTCCAAAGCGTGCGGTATTTCGATTTTTCCTCTGCTTCGTTTTCCAAAATGTAATCCATCACTTCATTTTCAATGGAATCGTCGTCTGCTGCTTTTGACAGTTCGCGGATACCTCCGAAAAACCCGGCATATTCTTCCAGTTCTTCGGCTACTTCCCCACACTGAAAATAATCTTTCAGTTTCTGCTCGTCACTCACTGAGCTTTCACCCTCAAAATAGCGTTGCAGCAATTGTTTTACTTCTTGTGTTTCCATTTGAATTCATTTTTAAAAATTCGTCGCGTACTTTTTTGCGGGCCCGCGAAAGGTTCACCCTGATGGCGTTCACCTTTAACCCGGTTGCCTCCGCAATTTCATCGTACGATAACTGCTCGATGTCTCTTAATAGCATCACCGTACGTTGCAGGTCGGGCAGCTGATCTATCAGCTTTTTAATCTGCCCGGCCGATTCACTTAATTCAACCTGTGAATGAACATCAACCGATTCCTCCCTCATTTTTCGGTCGGTTTCGGCATCTATGGGCACTACTTTGTTTGCCCTGAGTATGTCTAAGCAACGGTTGCGGGTCATGCGCATGGCAAATGCTTCAATATTTTCAACATGAGCCAGCTCGTTCCGTTTTTGCCACAACTTCAGAAAAACATCCTGAACCACATCCCGTGCTTCATCTTCATTTTTCAAGAAGTGTGTTGCAAACCGCAGCAACTTTTTGCTTACCGGTAAAACCCTCGTTTTAAAATCACTTGCAACCATCTGCTTTTCTGTTTTTTCATCTGCTTTTT
>JBNJGR010000069.1:0-7125 GCA_051747885.1 Bacteroidota bacterium
TCGAGGGGAGATAGCGAAAGGATAAAATTTAATTCAATTGCCATGGCCTCGTTAATCAGTTAACCAGATTTTACAAATGCACAGAATATTAGCCATAAATCCGGGGTCAACTTCCACTAAATTTGCAGTTTATTTTGGCGAGAAATGTGTGTTGAATAAAACCATCCGTCACTCGATGGATGAGTTGCTGAGTTATAAAAATGTAGTCGATCAGTTCGATTTCAGAAAAGGATTTATTATCGATGCACTGGTGGAAGAAGGCATCGACGTGGACTCCATCAAAACAATTATCGGTCGTGGAGGGATTACCTACCCACTCGAATCGGGTGTTTATCGTGTGAACAACCAAATGATAAAACACGCCCGCGAAGGAGTTCTTGGACAACACGCAAGTAATCTGGGGCCCATGCTTGCTGATTACATCGCTTTGCAAATTCCAAATGCACGGGCTTTTATTGCCGACCCGGTAGTAACCGATGAAATGGAAGATGTGGCGCGGGTTGCGGGCCATCCTGATTTTGAGCGCATCTCCATTTTTCATGCACTGAACCAGAAAGCTACCGCCCGGGTTCATGCCCAAAAAGTAAACAAAGAATATGAAGCGCTGAATCTGATTGTGGCCCATTTGGGCGGTGGAATATCGGTTGGCGCACACAAAAAAGGCCGGGTGGTTGATGTAAACAACGCTTTTGACGGCGAAGGCCCTTTCAGTCCCGAGCGGGCAGGAACACTTCCTGTTGGGCAATTAATTGCAGCTTGCTACAGCGGTAAATATTCCGAAGACCAAATCCGCCGTATGGTTGTGGGCGAGGGTGGCTACGTGGGCTATTTGGGTACCAACAATGCCAAAGAAGTGCAGGAGCTGGCCCAATCGGGCAACGAAAAGGCAAAACATATTCAGGAAGCATTGTTCTACCAGGTTTCAAAAATTATTGGCGAAATGGCAGTAGTGCTCGAAGGGAAAGTTGATGCTATACTCCTCACCGGCGGACTGGCCTACAACGAGAATCTGGAAAAATACATCCAAATAAAAGCCGGTTTTATTGCACCCGTTTATACCTACCCCGGCGAAGACGAACTGGAAGCGCTGGCCATGAATGCACTGCGTGTGGCACGGGGCCAAGTGGAGGTGAAGGAGTATAAAAAATAAAGCCCTGATGCTGTTAGCAACAGGGCTTCCCTGATTTCTGATTGGTTAATCAATTTTCTTTTTTTGCCATTAAGATTGGAGTCGATTCCATGCACCAACATTCATCATCAACCATCCAGTCTTCCAGTTCCAACGCTTCTTCTGTTTCCAAAACCAGTAATTTTTTTGTTTTAAAAACCAGGTCGTAGTATTCAGTTAATTCCTTAATTTTTTGTTCTCCAAGTGCTGTCAGATATTCATTTTTACCGGGATACTCAGCATCGGTTTCATTCGTTATTTCAGGAAAATGAATTTCCGGCATATTGGAAACAGAAAGCTCAGGTTCTTCAATCTCAATTAAATATTCATTCAACCGGGAGTAATCTGCATTAGCATTAAAAGATACTGATGATTCGGAAGAATTGCTTTCACTAAGAGCTTCATGGATAGACATGCGTACTGTTTTTTCAGTTTTATTTTCTGAGAAAACAAGTGATAACAATAATACACTGAAAAAAATGGCTGCTGCGAACCCTACATTTTTCATTACTTTGTTGTTCCTTCTGACTTTTGTTTTCATTTTAATTCCCTCCTTATTATTTTATTTCGACATTGAATAATTGTTTTAAAAACTTCAATGTAAATTTACGATAACAGAGAGGGGCATATCTACCATGCAAATCCCAAATGATACAACTGGAGTACCAAATGATGATTTTTTCTGCCAATTAATTCATTTGAAGGTTTTATCCGGGATTTTCCTGGTATTGAGAAGGCAGTACTCTGTATAGGTCATGAAAACATTTGGCGAAATAGGAGGGGTTATTAAATCCTACTTCATATGCAATTTGGGCAACGTTTCCAAAATTTTGTTTAAGCAAACTGGCAGCTCTTTTCAACCGAATTGTTCTGATAAATTCACCGGGCGTTTGGTTGGTCAATGCCTTAATTTTTCTGAAAAGCTGCATACGGCTCATTAGCAATTCTTCCTGAAATTGCCGGATTTCAAAATCAGAGTTCCCCATGTTTTTTTCAATGATTTCCAATGCCCGGGTTAAAAATTTTTCATCCGCCGAAGTAACGGCAATTTCTTTAGGTTCAAGGTTGAGATTACGGGTAAATAATTCGCGGAGTTTTTGGCGCTGTTCTATCAGTTTTGATATACGCAATTTCAACTCTTTCATGCTAAAGGGTTTGGTAAGGTAAGCATCCGCGCCGGTTTCAAGTCCTTTTAATCGATCTTTTAACCGCGATTTACCGGTTAACATGATAACCGGAATATGGCTGGTCCGTTCATCGGTTTTTATTTTTTTGCATAATTCAATGCCATCCATTTCAGGCATCATCAAATCGGTTACTATTAAATCGGGGATAAATTCTGCTGCCAGCTCAAAAGCAATAACTCCGTTTTCTGCCTGTTTGACTGAATAATTTTCGTATAAATTTTCTTCAATATATTCTCTTATTTCAATTTGATCTTCTGCGATTAAAACCTGGGGAAGATTTTTTTCGTCATGTTTGATGATTTCAGTTTTTGGATACTCGTCTGTAGTCGAATCATCTGCCGGGTGAACAGCCGGTTCGCGTTCTGTAACTTTTTTATCAATCAAAATGAATTCGTCCTGTTTCAGGTGGTTTGTTCCCAATGGAATTGTAACCTTAAAAGTACTGCCTTTTCCGGGAGTACTGGAAACTTCAATTTTTCCGTGCATTAAGTTTACAAGTTCGTTAGTAAGCGATAATCCTATTCCTGTACCTGCATTTGTATCTGCTTTTTCATTTTTTACCTGGTGAAACCTATCGAAAATTTTGTCCAGTTCGTTTGCCGGAATCCCTTTGCCCGTATCTTTAACTGTAATTTTCAATGCATGAGAATTGTTTTGGTGAAACTCAGTAATGCATCGGATTTTTCCATTTTTTGGTGTGAATTTTACAGCATTTGAAACCAGGTTGGTAATTATTTTTTCGAGTTTGGATGGATCAGTATATGAAACAAATTTTTTTGAGCAACCCCGAATTTCATAGTCGATGTTTTTTTGTTCAGCCATGGAAGCAAAATAGGCGAAACAAGTCCTGACAAGCTTTGCAACATCAACTTCCCTGATTTCAAGTTTTAAACTTTTTGCATCAATTTTTGCCAGATCGAGCATTTCGTTTACCAGTTGTAAGAGGCTTTGTGCATTTTTGCGCATCATTTTTACTTGATTTCTTCCGGGAACTTTATTCGATTTTTTTGAAAGCATTTGCTCAAGTGGCCCGAGAATAAGTGTGAGAGGAGTTCGCAATTCGTGTGTTATATTGGAATAGAGTTTAGTTTTAAGTTCATCCATTTCCTGAAGTAACTGGTTCGCCTTTTGTTTATGGCGATAGCTGCGGTAAATAACAACTATCAACAAAAAGGAAATCAACAACCCCAAAATAGAGGCATAAAGAATTAGCGTTTTCCTTTTACGTTGCAATTCTGTTTCTTTTTTGGCTAATTCATTTTCAAGCTGCAATCTTTCAACTTCCCGGCTTTCAAGTTCCCGGTTGGAAATTAATTTTTTGTACTCAATTTCATATTCCAGAGATTTTCGTAAAAACAAGTAAGCCCGCGATGTATCTCCTTTGTGAACAGCGAATTTACTCATGAAATCTGTGAATAAAGCTTTTCTGTCAAGCGATAAAATATTTCTGTTTTCTTCCTCATTGAAAATTGACAGTGCATTGTTTAACAATGGTTCTGCTGTATCAATTTGATTCTGAAAGAAAAGATGCTTCCCAAAATGATAAGATACCTGAAATTTATCTTCGATATCTCCGGTTGTTTTTGAAAGTTCATAGCTTTTATTAAAATAGAAGTAGGCAGAATCAAATTTTTGTTCTTTTTCAAAAACTTCTCCCAGGTTAATATAACAGCTGATTAAACCGGGATCTCCCAGCTTTTTTAAAATTTGTTCCGACTGGTTGAGGTACAATTTAGCTTTTTGAAATGACGCTCTTTCTTCAAACATCCCTCCCAGGTTGGAATAAATCAAGCCTACTTCCCTTTCCATTTTTAATTCTTTAAAAAGATTTGCACTGGTAAGAAAATGATTCAATGATTGCTCAAATTTATTCAGGTTCTTAAAAAGGATGGCCAGTGCATTGTGTGTTCGGGCAAGCCCTATTTTGTCATTTGAAATTTCATAGTTGCTCTTGCTCTTTTCGTATGCAGTATAGCTTTTAAAATATTGAGCGTCAGAAATGTGTAGTATTCCTAACTGGTAATAACAAAATCCTGCTCCACGGTAATAATTACTTTTTTCGCTAATTTGAATGAGTGACTTCCATGTTTCAATTGCTTTTTGGCTTGAAGAATCCCGAAGCATTAAATTTATATTCTCAAGTACAGTGTATTTAATAGAATCGATATTTATTTGCTGATAGTGATTTATGAGAGAATCAAGACTACTGCTATTTGCTCTGCATACGCCTGAAAAAGTTAAAATTAGGAGCGCAGTGCATATAGTTTTGCTTAAATAAATCATGCCGTTTGGTTATTAAGTTGGATAACACCAAGCCGCTGCAATTTGGTAATCCACGAGTCAGCCTTTGTTTTAGGCCGGAGTGAACTAACACTTTTTTTAAACTCTGAATAAGTTGATTCCCTCAGATTTTTTAGCAGAAAAAATTCTTTTTCTGAAAGTTTCATTTTCTGACATTCTGTTTCGGAAACCACTGCCATTAAATAAAAATAGTGGCCTTTTTTGCATCTGACTGTTTCTTTCTGCCACTGATTTTCGGATGGGAGGATTGTTTCAAGTTTGTAGCGAGTAGAAAGTAACTTGCCAAACGGAGTTGGCTGGATTACAATATCTCCATTTTTCCCCGCTTCTGAATGCTGCTCGTTTCGAAACATTTTCCAGCCCCGGTAAAGCGTTTTTAAGGTTGCCTGAAGCGATTCAAAAGCAAAAACATCATTTAAGTAATTGTTGTGAAGATGTTCTTTGTGCTTGTGGATGTAGCTGTTTATAATGCGTATCCAATGAGAAACAACAGGATCTGTTAATTCACCATTCCATTTAATTCTTCTGAATTCTTTTTTGAAGAGCTGAAGTATGTTATTGCGTTCAATGTCTTTTTCCAGAAGCGGTGAAAGCAAAAACAATGTATTTCTGAACTGACCGATTTTATTGATCAGATGATTTAGGAATACCATTTCATCACGGTTAAGCGTATTTACAGGCAAATAGTAAAACGAGCTAAAAATTTCGGGGTGTTTTTTTATGAGTTTTAATTCTTCGGGACCGCAAACAGTGCGCGAAAAACCAGAAAATTTCCCGTCGAATTTCAGATTGTTTTTATGCGCATTGTAAAGTTTGGTCCCCGGAAGAAGTGACAATTCAGAAATTTGGACGAAAGCTCCTTTCATAGCCAGTTTTAAAATGCATTGAAGTGTTTTTTCAACAGTAGTGATATCCTCTTCAGGAAATCCCAAAATAAAGGAGGCATGCATATTTAATCCAATTTTTCTGCATAAATCAGTAATTGGGTAAACTTTTGAAATGTCGAGATTTTTCCGAATAGATTTCTGGATTTTTTCTGAGCCTGATTCAATACCAAAAAATATCGACTGGCAACCCGCTTCTCGCATTTGAATTAACATTTCATGGTTCACACAATCAATCCGGGCCGAGCAAGTCCACTTAAAACCTGTGTTTTTTGTCTTGTTTAAATAAATCAGCTTGGAACATAGTTGAGAAATGTGTTTTTTGTTCAGGGTGAACATATCATGTGTAAAACCAAAATGTTTAATGTTCATTTGTTGGTGTGCGGTAAGCATTTCCATACCAATTCTGTCCACGGATTTTATTCTGTATTTTCTTGAAAAAAAGTTGTTGGTTGAGCAGTAAGTGCAATGAAACGGACATCCTCTTCCTGCATCCAGTTTTATTGATTCTTGTTTTGGGAAAAGGTGATAAGCGGGTACCGGGAGCTTGTCCATTTCATTTGTTATATTACCGGGTTGGTTGTGCAAAATATTACCATTGGTGTCAAAATAAAACAGTCCGGGAATCGTGCTGTAATCGGGTTGGCTTTTATGCCATTCATTAACAAAATGCGGAAAAGAATAATCAGCTTCGCCGGTTAAAATAAAATCGATAAACGGAAATAATTGCAATGTCTCTTTTGCTAAAGCGGTTGCCTGCGGACCTCCAAAGATGACAGGAATTTTTGGGGCTGCTTTTTTTATTGCTTTGGCAAGCAGGAGTGAGGACGGGTATGAGATACACCATGTGGAAAATCCGATAATATGAGGGACCATGTTTAAAATGTGGTGGACAACATAACGATAATCTTCATTTTTAAGCAGCGGATATTTCGGGGAGTAAATTTTTACTTGATATTTTTTATTCAGGCAGGCTGCAAGGCTAAGTAATCCAAGAGGAATAAAATCTTCTTCACGCCTCTGAATGAAAGGGTTGATAATGGGGGGAACAAGTACGATTTTGGTCGATTTAACTGATATGGTTACTAATTTTAAGTTTTTTAAGAAAGGAAATTACCGGAAAGCTCTTAGGTCATCCGGATATTTATCATTGCTTTCAGCCAGTTCAATATTGTTAAGATAAGATGAAAGCCTGAATTCTTTTTTTTCCAGAATCTTTTTTTGAAGATTGTTACGAAAAACCCGTGCTTCTTCTTTTAAGAAATCAACTAAATCGTCCATCTCTTTTTCGTTATTAGCTTCTTCTGAAGAATAGTCACCAATACCGAAGATCGTAATTGTAAAACCTTTTTTACTCATTTTAACTCCTTCCATTTTTAATTAAACAATTAATCAATTTACAAAAAAAATATCTGAAAACCAATAGTTTGTAATATGTTTTAATGTTTTTTGAGGGAGAAAATCAGAAAGTGTTTTTTTAATTATTTAAACATCACCAATTGATAAATCCGTATTCTCTTAATTATTTATTAAAATTGTAGAATTCAACATAAAATTGAATTCTGTAATGAAAAATTCAGTTTAA
>JBNJGR010000069.1:7225-12000 GCA_051747885.1 Bacteroidota bacterium
TAAACATCACCAATTGATAAATCCGTATTCTCTTAATTATTTATTAAAATTGTAGAATTCAACATAAAATTGAATTCTGTAATGAAAAATTCAGTTTAAGCTTTTCAGTGGTTTCACTGGCTCCGCCTCCTTTTGAACTCGATCGGCAAATGGAAAGATTGAAACGAATTGAACTACGTATTCAGGCATGGACAGTCAAAGAAAGAAAAGAAACCATAAAAGTTAGATTGGCAGGGAAATAATTTTCTGTACCCCCGGGGTCTAAAACCCTGACGGGACTCGATTTTTGGATAAAGATTGATAATATGAGAGATTATTTAAAATTACTGATTGCTTTTGTTCTTACTGCCCTTGCAATCACCACATTTGGCGCTCCAACCGATTTTAAAACCATTAAAAAGCGCGTTGAGGAAGCCCTTGTTCAGCCCGGCGTGAATGATGATGAAATAGAATCACTGATTAACAATTTGCAGGAGGACGGCACCTGGTCTGGCATCGATTACGAAGATGTCTCGAACGAAGGGTTTCAGCACAGCCGGCATTATTCCAATATGGTTGAACTGGCGCGGGCGTACCGGAAATCGTCTTCTGTATTTTATAAAAGTGAAGGAGTTAGAGGAGCAATTGAACTTTCCCTGAAAAACTGGGTGGACAACGACTACATTTGCGAAAACTGGTGGTTTAACCAGATTGGTACACCGGACAACCTGGTTGATGTATTGCTGCTTGCCGGCAACGATCTTCCGGAAGAGTTGGTGGAAAAAACACAGCCAATTATCGGGCGGGCCAACATTGATGCACCTGGCGCACGGCCGGGTGGCGACCGCATTAAAATTGCCGGAATCCAGGCTAAAAACATGCTTTTCCTTGGCGATCGCGAAACTTTTGAAAAAGTGGTCAGGGTAATTGAAAATGAAATAAAATATGTGGAGTGGATTGGCAAAAAATACGGTTATACCTACCGGCGCCTTTCCGGAGGTTTTGGCAATCGGTCGGCAGGCGGAAGGGGCATTCAGTACGGAAACAGTTTTCATCACCGAACTGATGGCGTAAACAACACGCTATCCTACGGAATCGGATATGCCAATGCCTTTGTAGAGTGGGCGGTTTATACAGCAGATACCCGGTTTGCTTTTGCTGAAGAAAAATTGTCGCGGTTAGTGGATTATTATCTCGATGGTATTTGCAAAACTGCTGTTTTCGGGAAATATCCTGACCCCGGGGCAAAAAACCGGAGCGTAAGCCGTCGGGGAACTTTGAGGCCATACAGTGCAAAAACTGCTGAAAATTTGCTCCTCACAACCGATTACCGTGAAGATGAATTACAGGAAATTGTCGAAATCCGAAATAATGGGATTACTCCTACACTTTCGCATGCCACTTTTTTCTGGAACTCGGAACATTTTTCATTTCAGCGGCCCGGCTGGTTTGCTTCGGTACGGATGTATTCCACCCGCAACCATAACATGGAAGTACCCTACAACAGCGAGGGATTACTTAATCATCACCGGGGCGATGGCGCCAACCACATTTCGCGCACTGGCGATGAATATTACGATATTTTTCCGGTATTCGACTATCAAAAAGTGCCGGGAACTACCATCATGCAAAAGCCCGAATTGCCTGATCCCAGCCAGATTCAGAAAATAGGACAGACCGATTTTGCAGGTGCAGTAACCGATGGTATTTACGGGGCGGTGGCTTTCGATTTTAAAAGCCCGCATGATCCGTTAATTGCCCGCAAAGCCTGGTTTTTTTTCGATGAAATGTATGTGTGCCTTGGTGCAGGAATTTCCTGCAAAAACGGCAGCTATCCGGTGGTTACTACAGTTAATCAGTGCCTGCTGAAGGGCGATGTGCATGTTTCGTGGGATCAGTGGCGGGGTAAAGCTGAACGTGGCGAAAGACAATTTCCCGGTGCCGGGTGGGTGTTTCATGACAGCGTTGGTTATATATTTCCCAACATCACTCAGGCCGACCCTTACGTGATGAACAAAGAGGTTACGGGCTCATGGCGGAGAATCAGTAAGCAATCAAGTACCCCAAAAAATGAGGTTGCCAAAGATGTTTTTAAACTGTGGATCGATCATGGTGTACGGCCATCGGATGCTTCGTATGAATATATCGTGCTTCCTTCATCTACACTCGACGAAACCAGCAATTATCTGGGATCCGGCTCAGGCAAAATTCATTTTCTGGTCAATACGCCCGAATTGCAGGCGGTAAAACATACCGGATTGGATATTTGTCAGGCTGTGTTTTATGAGGCAGGCGAACTTCAGATTTCTGAGGGCTTGAAAATAGTAGCCCATAATCCGGGAATAGTAATGTTGAAAATGAAAAACGGGGCCATTACCGAAATTTCAGTTGCCGATCCCAACCGCGAACAGGGCAGATTTCATCTTTCTGTTTCAGAAAAAATAGAAAAAGATGGGGATAATTTCAGCGCTGTGTGGAATGAAAAGGATGGACTTACCCACGTTTCGGTTAAATTGTCTGAAGATAACTTTGCCGGTGATAGCTTTACCATTGAACTGTAAAATAAAAAGGTCAACAAAAATGAAACTAAAATTAGCCATCTTACTGTTTTCTTTCAGCTTCCTTTGCTGGAATTCCCTGTCATTTGCCCAGAATAGCGGGACAAACGAACCGGAAAAGCCCAACATCATCTTCATCCTTACCGATGATCAGCGCTGGGATGCCCTGGGTTATGCCGGAAACGATGTTATTCAGACACCGGAAATGGACAAACTGGCTGAAAGCGGGGTTTATTTCCGGAATGCAGCGGTAACCACTCCCATTTGTTCGGCAAGCCGGGCCAGCATTTTCAGCGGTTTGCACGAGCGAACTCATAAATACACCTTCCAGACCGGTCCCATCCGGAAGGAATACATGGAAGATTCGTATCCCGAAGTTTTAAAGGAAGCCGGATATTACACCGGATTTTTCGGAAAATTTGGGGTTAATTTTCCCGGAAAAGAAAACTTGTTTGATGTAATGGACGATTACGACCGAAACAACCAGTTCAGGGATTATCGCGGTTACTTTTACAAAACCCTGAATGGTGATACGGTGCACTTAACCCGCTACACCGGCCAGCAGGCGTTGGATTTTATTGACGATGCCCCCGCTGAAAAACCGTTTTGCCTGTCGCTGAGTTTTAGCGCCCCCCATGCCCACGATGGAGCACCCAAACAGTATTTTTGGCAGGAAGAATCTGATAAACTCTACCAAAATATGGAAATGCCCGGCCCGGAGCTGGCTGAAGATAAATACTTTCTGGAACAGCCGTTGCCAGTGCGCGAAGGTTTTAACCGGGTGCGCTGGACCTGGCGATACGATACGCCCGAAAAATACCAGCACAGTGTAAAAGGCTATTACCGGATGATTTACGGCATTGACCTTGAAATTGCAAAAATCAGGGAAAAATTGAAGGAGAAAGGTATGGATGAAAATACCGTTATTATTCTTATGGGCGACAACGGTTATTTTCTGGGAGAACGCCAGCTGGCCGGAAAATGGCTGATGTACGACAATTCAGTGCGGGTTCCCCTTATTGTTTATGACCCACGGGTTAAAAATCATCAGGATTTGGATGATATGGCGCTGAACATTGACGTTCCGGCTACAATTCTCGATTTGGCCGGCCTGGAAGTGCCCGCCACCTATCAGGGAAAAAGCTTGATGCCTGTTGTGAAAAACCGGGAAAAGTCCCTCGGACGCGATACCATTTTAATCGAGCACCTTTGGGAATTTGAAAACATTCCGCCCAGCGAAGGAGTTCGCACCGCTGAATGGAAATATTTCAGGTATGTAAATGACAAGTCATCGGAAGAGTTATACAACCTGAAGGACGATCCGCAGGAAACAAATAATCTGGCAGGAAAAAATGAATACCGCGAAGTGCATTTAAAACTGCGGAATAAACTGGACCAGCTCACCCAAAAATATGCCGATCCGTATTCGGGAATCCCTGTCGGTTTGACCGTGGAATACATTCGCGACCCGCGAAACACAAAAATAATTGACAGCAAACCGGAATTCAGCTGGATGGTTCCGGAAAAAGCGGTCATTCAAAAAGGGTATCAAATATTGGTGTCCTCAACCAAAGAAAACAGCGATAACAACAATGGAGATGTTTGGGACAGTGGAAATGTGCGCAGTAACCAATCGATTGATATTGAATTTGGCGGCGAACCGCTATCGCCAAACACGACGTATTACTGGAAAGTGCGTGTTTTCGATAAGGACAACCGCCTTTCGGAATATTCATCGCCTCAAAAATTTACCACCGGGAATTTTGATGAAAAAAGCATCACTACCTCCAATTGGTTTCAAATCGAAAGAATTCAACCGGAAAAAATGGTAAAGAATACGGATGGCAGTTATTTCATCGATTTCGGGAAAGCTGCGTTCGGAACACTTGAATTGAATTATTCTGCCGAAAAAAACGAAACATTAACCATTCATTTGGGCGAAAAACTGCTGGATGGAAAAATCGATCGTGACCCGGGCGGAACAATCCGGTACCAAAAAGTTCAACTTGAAGTGACACCGGATAAGTCGCACTACCAGGTTGAATTAATTCCCGACGAACGGAATACCAATGAAATGGCCGTAGCCCTTCCCGATTCTTTTCCGGTTATTATGCCATTCCGGTATGTTGAAATTGAACTGGACGCTGACTTTCCCAAGTCAGAGTATGAACGGAACTCTGAGTTTCCTAACTCAGAGGTTAATATTCAGATTGCGGATATAACCCAGGTTGCTTATTT
>JBNJGR010000070.1:0-11936 GCA_051747885.1 Bacteroidota bacterium
GTCATTTTTTTATTTTGTACATCATTTCGGATTCAAAGATAGCACACAAAAATCAACTACGCAAATTTATTTTTTGTAGGGCGTTTCGGATTTTTGATAACCGGAGTCTTTTTATTTGATATAAGTTGGATACAAGCCAGAAATGACGCTGGTTTCACCAAATTTTCATATAAATCTAATAAATTTAATAAACAGTTATTTTTATTTTTTGGGTCTAATTTGATGTCAGAATTATTACCTGGAGAACTTCAATTTTTTAAAATTACTACCCATAATTTGCGCTTGAAATGATACACACCGGAGTGCTTCGGCACACAGGTATGAAAATGGAGGTTGAAGATAAAAATCAGCCTTGAAATGCACGTTAAGTGAAGGCAAAATCAAGCTTGATTGGGTTTTGCTGAACGTAGTGCTTTCTGCAATTTTCTGCTTCTTCTTTGTTTCCCCGCCTGCCCGGCGGACAGGAAAGACAAAGATGAATGCCCCCGGCAGGGGAAAATTAGTTTTCAAATCAAGAACTTAACTATTTGCTCCTCCTACTTTTTAAAGTGTTCTCTGAAAGCCTCCAGTGAATTTCTGATTTCGGAAATTTCATCGCGTAATACAATAATGTCCGATTCGGTGAGTGGATTTATCAGTTCCGAATCGTAAACGTCTAGAAAACTCTCGCCATATTTTGAAATGGCTTTTTCAATGGCAGCGATTTTTTTCTTTAAGTCTGACAATTCTTTTTTCAGGGTTTCATAACCCGGAGCATCAGCCCCTGAGTTTTTCAACTCTTTTTCTTTTTTCTTGTGGAGAATCTTCACGGAAATGAGTTCGTCGAAGAGTTTTTCTTTCTTGTTTTTCTGCGATGAAGTGGCCATTGATTCACGTTAAAGTTTATGAGCAAATAAAAATAGGAAAAAATGGACACATTGCAGAGAACCTCGTCGGGAAATAATCTGAAAAATGAGTTTTCAGAAAGCTGAGTGGCAGAAATAAAAAATCCGGAGGTACCCCCCCCGGATTTTCATGCTTTAAAAATTTTTGCTAAACCTGTAAACTGATGTATTATTGTTTCAACGCTATGTCGTATTCAAAAATATCGAAACCTGATGCAAATACAACTCTGTAATTGCCATTCCTCAACTCTGAAAGGTCAATAGCTTTGTGCACTGCAAACTGAGTATCAATTTTTTCTTCATGAAGCAATTCGCCTTTGTCAAAAACTGCAATGCTCATTTTGTCGTTCGGATAATTCAGGTACGATAATTTAACCATGTCGCCTTCAACTTTAAAATGAGGCTCAACTACTTTTCTTTGACTTACAACCTCCAAATCTCCTGAACGTACTTTAAATTCTTTCTGGTATTTTTCATCACCATGTTTAACTGTCATGAAATATGTACCATCGTCAAGAGTTGAAAGGTTGTACTTCCTTTTGTAAGTGAACGAATCATCGGTTGTTTTTTTGGTAAAAAAACGATCACCGTAAGAGTCCCTGAATTCAATTTCAAATAATTTTGACTCTACATTGCTGGCTTCAACAACGGTTTCCTCTGATGCTGTTTGCTCCATGTTTACTTTTAAATTTCCTGATGCAAACGCTGCACTTGCAATAAATGCAAATACTGTAACTAATAATGTTGTTTTCATTGTTTTCATAACTTTTAATTTTATTGTTTTTACTGTTTTCAAACTTTCTTACTTCATAAAAGGAATGAATAGAAGATTTGTTTATCTTTTTGTATTTTAAAATCAACTTTAACACAAATTAACATGCTAAAATATTGGAATGTAATTAATTAGTTTAAATGTTAAAAAAAGTTAAAGTGGAGGCTGTTTGAGCATTAACTCATTCTTTCAGTGGTGTTATTGGTAAAACAAGATAGAATGAGCCCGATTTTTTCTAAATTTGAGCTATCTGTAAAAATTAAAAATAATGACAAATAATACATTATCAAATCTTTATACGAAGTCGTTTCATGCTAATTGGGACCAGTTGGCTTTCACCGATTACGAAGGGGATGATTTCAGTTATAGCGATGTAGCCAAAATAATTAAATCGCTCCATTTGTTTTACCAGCTAACCGGTGTTCAGCGGGGCGACCGGATTGCCGTTCTGGGTCGGAACTCCGCAAACTGGGGGGCTGTTTTTCTCTCCGCGCTTTCGGCCGGGATAATAATTGTTCCCATACTGCCCGATTTCAATGAAAGCAATACCAACCATATTATCAACCATTCGGAGTCGAAACTGGTAATTGGAGCCAAATCACTACTCGGCAAAATTGATTTTGACAATGCAGAAAAGCTACAGGCAGTAATCGTGTTGGAAGACTTTTCGCTGCATGCTGCAAAAAATGAAAACCTGCAGTATAAGCTGGCTGATGCGTTTCAGTACTACAAGGAAAACAAGCTCGAAAAAAGCCAGTTTCAGTTTGAAAAATGGGAACGGGAAGAAACCTGCATAATTTCCTACACATCCGGAACTACTGGTTTTACCAAAGGGGTGATGATACCTGAAAGGAGCCTGGCATCGAACATTGTTTATGCCCGGGAACACATGCCGTTGGAATCGGGGCACAAAATTGTTTCGTTTTTGCCCATGGCCCATGTTTATGGCCTGCTGTTCGAGTTTTTATTCCCGGTAACTCGGGGTTGCCACATTACTTTCCTGAGCAAAATTCCATCGCCGGCAATAATTACCAAGGTGTTTGGCGCAGTAAAACCACACCTAATTTTGTCGGTGCCACTGGTTATCGAAAAAATTTATAAAAAACGCATCCTGCCCAGCATCGAAAAACCACTGATGCGTGTTTTATTGAAACTTCCCTTTATCTCGAATATCATTCTGAAAAAAATCAGGGAAAAACTTATTGAAACATTTGGCGGCCGGTTTGTCGAAATCGTTATTGGCGGGGCTCCGTTAAGTGCCGATGTGGAGAAATTTTTCAAGCGGATAAATTTCCCGTTTACCATTGGCTACGGAATGACGGAGTGTGGCCCGCTGATAAGTTACGAGGCCTGGAATAAAACAATGCCCGGTTCGGCAGGCCGCCTTGTTGACCGCATGGAAGTGCGTATCGACTCGGATGATCCATACAATACGGTAGGAGAAATTCAGGTGCGCGGAGAAAATGTAATGACAGGCTATTATAAAAACGAAGAGTTTACCAAAACTGTTTTTAGCGACGATGGCTGGCTGAAAACCGGAGACCTGGGAATTATCGACGAAAACAACTTCATATACATAAAAGGACGTACGAAAAATATGATTTTGGGTCCTTCCGGTCAGAATATTTATCCGGAAGAAATTGAAGCAAAAATTATGAACCTCCATTATGTTTCGGAATGTGTTGTGGTTGAACGCGATGGAAAATTGGTGGCCAAGGTTTATCCTGACCACGAAGCTTTGAAGGAACACCACATTAAAACTGAAAATTTGCCCGACGTAATGGAAGAAAACCGCAAAAAACTTAATGCTGATTTGCCACGTTACGAACAGGTTACATCATTTGAAATGGTAGATGAAGAATTTGAAAAAACACCGAAAAAGAATATCAAGCGGTTTAAATATGTATAACCGTAAATGAAATAATTTTCAACTAAGCCTGATATGAACAAAACCAGTAATCTCGATCCTTCAGGGACAAGATTATTATCGCTCGATTTTTTTCGCGGCCTAACCATGTTCCTTTTGGTAGCAGAAGGTACAGCGTTGTGGAGTGTTCTTGTACAGGAACCCGTGGCGGGCACTTTTCTCGAACCACTTTTTCAGCAATTTCATCACCATCCCTGGAACGGGTTGCGGTTTTGGGATTTGGTGCAGCCCTTTTTCATGTTTATTGTAGGTGTTGCCATGCCTTTTTCCTATGCAAAAAGAAGAAAACGCGGCGACCTGAAACAAAAAATTACTCGGCACATCATTCAGCGGTGTGTCCTTTTACTTGCCTTTGGTGTTGGCCTGCATTGCGGTTATCGCCGCGAACTGGTGTGGGAGTTGTGGAATGTGCTTTCTCAACTTTCAGTTACCATATTGATTGCCTATTTTTTAATGCACTACAAATTTTCCGTGCAAATAATTGCCTCGTTTGGTTTGCTGCTGCTCACCGAAATTTTGTACCGCACTTTTCCGCTTGAAGGCTTCGACCAGCCTTTTGTGAAAGACCATAATTTCGGAACATGGATGGACCTGGTTTTAATGGGAAAAATAAATCACGGTGGCGGCTGGGTGGCCATTAATTTTCTCCCAACTGCTGCCCACACCATCTGGGGAGTTGTGGCCGGGCAGATTTTGATGTCGGGTAAAACAGCTACGCAAAAAATAAAAGTCATTGCCTTTTCCGGTCTTGCCATTCTGGCTGTTGGGTACCTGCTCGACTGGACTTCGGTTACTCCCATCATAAAACGAATCAGCACATCATCATTTGTACTTGCTTCCGGAGGTTGGGCCCTTTTAGTACTGGCTTTTAGCTACTGGTTTATCGATGTGAGAAAAATCAGTAGTTGGATATTCCCATTTGTAATTGTAGGAATGAATCCTATTTTTATTTACCTGTTTTTTAATACGGTGGGCAGTCAGTGGCTGAATGGTTTTGTGGCGATTTTCACCCATGGATTTTTAGAGTGGTTCAACACCCCTGAATTTGTTATGGCACTGGTAAATTCGTTAACGGTTTTGACGCTTGAATGGCTCTTGTGTTACTATTTATACCTGAAAAGAATTTTCTTTAAAATATAAATTCAGTAATTTCACTCTAAATTAAAACCTGTTAAAAATGAAAAATACTTCACGGAGAAATTTTTTGAGGACAACATTGGCAGCTACGGCAGGCTCTCTGCTGGTTTCCCCGGCACTTGCCGGATATGCTGCAAAAAAATCACAGTTTAAAATTTCACTGGCTGAATGGTCGTTACATAAAGCGTTATTTGCCAATGAGATGACTAATCTGGACTTTCCGAAGTTTGCCAGCGAACATGGCATTAAAGGGCTTGAGTATGTAAATCAATTTTTTAAAGACAAAGCCAAAGATGAAAACTACCTTGGCGAACTGAAAAAGATTTGCAAAAACGAAGGCGTGGAGAGTGTGCTGATTATGTGCGATGGCGAGGGAATGGTTGGACACCCCAGTGAGTCGGAACGTAAAAAAACTTTGGAGAACCACAAAAAGTGGATTGATGCGGCAAAATTCCTCGGTTGCCATTCCATACGTGTAAATGCCGGAAGCCAGGGAAGTTACGAAGAACAACAAAAACTGGCCGCCGACGGCCTTCGCATGCTGGGTGAATATGGCGACACGCAAAAGATTAATGTTTTGGTAGAAAACCACGGCGGCCTTTCAAGCAATGGAAACTGGCTTGCCGGTGTTATGGAACTGGTCGATCATAAACGAGTTGGCACTCTTCCCGATTTTGGCAACTTTATAATCGACAGGCAAACCGGTGAAGAATTTAACCGCTACGAAGGAATGGAACTGTTAATGCCTTATGCCAAAGGGGTCAGTGCCAAGTCGCACGAATTCGATGAGCAAGGGAATGAAATCCATTCCGATTATTACCGTATCATGAAAATTGTGAAAGATGCGGGTTATAAAGGTTGGGTTGGTATTGAATATGAAGGAAGCGAACTCTCAGAAGAAGAGGGGATTCTTGCTACAAAACGTCTGCTGGAAAAAGTGTTTGAGTCTTTGGCTTAAAACCCGGCAGGTTAAAATATGTTAAAAACATTCCATTCTGAAACAATGGAGAGGTTAGTGCGTAGTAAAAACGCGGCTTTGTTCGAATTGCTTTAAAAGTGGACTTACCGGATTTGATTGGTTGTAAGTGGATCAAAGCCAGCAAACATGGTCATTAGTTGTTTGTCTTTCAGGAAGAAAGCGGTGGAGATCTCCACCGCTTTCTTCTTAATTGGATTCTTAAGTACAGATAACTGTATTCTTATTCATTCGCTTTCTTCATCTGCAAATTCTTCAAACATTTGAATGGCTTTCCAAAGTACACCTGCCGAACCGCGGAATGTGCCCGAACCTTTGGGCTCGTTGTTTACTGTGTACCATTCAAAAAAGCCGTCGTTGTTTTTTACCCGTTTAACCATGGGATGCATGTGTTTGTAAGCTTCTTCCACAAAACCGTTTTTAATGAGTTGCTGAATCATACGTCCGCCAAACCAGGTCCAGTCACCGCCATTCTGGTAGCCGTAAGGATACATGCTTTCATTTTTGAAAAATCCTTTAGGGTATGGAGGGTACAGGGTTAATCCAATAGAACCGGCGCCGGAGGCCTTTACATTTTCCGCCATTTTTTCAATGGAAATTTTTATTTCTTCTTTGGAGAGCAGTCCGGCTTCAATGGCCACAGCTGTGCCACCGTGGTAATAAATTTCATTTTCCTTAAAATCATCGGGGAAAGGTGAACCGTTTAAATAAATGTGAGGAACAAATTTTTGATTGGCATTGTCCCACAAGTATTTACGGCAGTTATCGAAAATTTGCTGATGCACCGGCTGCCATTTTCCTTTTTTTGCCGGCAGGAGTTCCATCAGGTTTTCGAGGGCAATCAGGAACATGGCGTTGTCATAAATATCGATGGCATAATGTGTGTCATCGGTGAGGTAAACGCCCCACTCGTGTTCGGGCTGAACATCGCCCCAATCAGCAGTGGTGGCGCCCCAGAGCAAGCCATATTCTTTGTTGAAACGGTGGTTCAGCAAAAATTCCATGGACCATTCCAGCCGCTCTGCAATAGTTTTTTCACCCACTTTTTTGTCGAGGATGGAAGTATCCCCCGTGGCCTGTACATATTTGTAAACTGCCTGCATCAGTGATGATTCCTGATCGGTTTCCACCGTATTTTTGTGGCCGGCATACCGTGGTTCCTGTTCCGAATAAATATAGTCGTAACCTCCACCTGTCTTGTCAGCCGGAATAAATCCGTCGATGATGTTACCGTCCTCGCCCTGCATTCTGAAAAAAACCAGCAGATTCTCTTTCAACACTTCAGTTTCAAAAACCTCTGCCGAAAGTTCGATGAATGTGTTGTAATCGCGAATCCACACTTCGCCGTATCCGTCGCCGGCATTAAATCCGGTTTTGACAACTTCAAGCGCTTTTTCTTTAACAAAAGCAAAGTATTCGTTGGATTGAATCTGTTTCGTTAGTACTTCTTTTTGAGAAGGTGCTGAAGTACAAGTCCAAAGAAAGGTTATTAAAATTGTAAAAATTGAGATCTTCATTTCTTCGATTTTAAATTACGTAGTTTCGAAAACCGTTTTCAGAAAATACTTTTATGAAACTGACGGGTACGGGTGTAATTATCACTTTTCAACTTGCGGTTTGGAATGGTGGTGAAAATTATTCCCAGGCTAATCTGTGATGTAATTGCCCAGCCTGTTGTACGGCGGATAGTTTCTTCTCCCTGGTAAACAAGGTAATCGTAATTGGGCACTCCGTTTACAATGTCTGAATGCGTAACAGAAATTGTTCCGTCGAAATAAATATCCAACTCGTCGGACAACCTGTAAGTTAATCCTATTCCGCCACCTCCTGTAAATGCAGGTTCTTTTGGGTCTTCGTTGCTTTTTGTGCCTTGTGAGTACAATACTCCAACATCGTAACCCACGCTGTAACGCGGGTCCTGAAAAGTAAAATCAGTTCCGACAAAAGCAATTCCCCCGTGCAGTTTCGTGAAAAAGATGACATCTTCATAAACGGGAAGAATGTAAAAACGGGCTGTTCCTAAAATGTTGAAAATGTTTGTGTTGTAGATGAGGGTTTCGTCCGGGTATTTGTAGGTGTCGGGTAGTGGATTGTACCTTGACAGGAAAAAGTTATACAGCGGGGCAGTTTCGGTATAGCCCGAAAGGTTAGTGTAATCAAATTCAACGCCCAGCTCAAAATCGGTAGTCACGGGAGCCATAATTTCAATGCTGGCTCCCACGTTTAGTTCGGGTTTAAAATCAGCGCTCCCTTTGTGAGAAAGGGTTTCTTTCATGGGGTGGCTAACTTCCGGCTGCCCGGGTTCTTTCATGAAAATACTACTGTTTGCACTCGCCCGGAAACGTAAAACCTGGCTTTCGGCATATTCAGGAATCAGTAAAAATGGCAACAGAATCAGCAGTAAATTTTTCATCGTTAAGGTTGTTTTGCAAAGCGCAATTTAATTCTTTCTTTTTCGAAATTGAAAAGAACCTGAAAATAATCCTTATTTCCGTTGTTTTACATCTTTTGCATCAACTACTTTAAACAGTTTGTCGGAGCGCCGCAGTTTTGTATCAACGGGCACTGAAATACGCTGGCCTTTCAGTCCTTCCTCAACAGGTTCCAGGTCAAACCTTATTTCTTTCACCGTGATTTGCACTACTCCGGTAGTGGGTCCCGTAATTATAATTTCATCTCCTTTTTTCAGGTTTTTTGTTTCCAGTTTAAATTCGGCAACTTTTATGTTGGTGAAATAGTTGGTGCATTTTCCGATGTAGATTTTTCGTTTGGTTGCCTGCGAACCGTAATTGGAGCTCCATTCGCCCAGTCGCTGCCCCAGATAATAACCATCCCAAAAACCGCGGTTAAAAACAGTGGAAAGCCGCTGGTTCCAGTCATTAATCTTTTCTTCAGTAAAAGTGTCTTCCTTCCAGGCCTGCACGGCTTCGTGGTAACATTCAGCCGTTGTTTTTACATATTCAGGTGAGCGGGCACGGCCTTCTATTTTCAATACCGAAACACCTGCATCCAGTATTTTATTCAGAAAATGAATGGTTTTCAGGTCTTTGGGCGACATGATGTACTCATTGTCGATTTCCAGCTCGGCCCCGGTTTCTTTATCGGTAACAGTGTAGGCACGGCGACATGTTTGGAGGCAGGCCCCGCGGTTGGCCGATGAATTCATTTCGTGCAGGCTGAGGTAGCACTTTCCACTGATGGCCATGCACAGCGCTCCGTGGACAAACATTTCCAAGCGAACGAGATTGCCCGAGGGGCCTTTTATTTGTTGTTTGTAAATTTCTTGGCTGATTTCCTGGACCCGGCCCAGGTTCATCTCGCGGGCCAGCACTACCACATCGGCAAATTGCGCGTAAAATTTTACCGCACCGGTGTTGGTGATGTTGACCTGCGTTGAAATGTGTACTTCGAGCCCAATGGATCGTGCATACTGAATGACAGAAATGTCGGCGGCAATTACTGCCGAAACGCCAGCTTCATGCGCTGCATCGAGCACGGCATGCATCTGGCTTACTTCACCATCAAAAATTTCAACATTGAGTGTGAGGTAGGTTTTTACATTGTTTTTGGAAGCAATTTCAACTATTTTGCGTAAATCGTCGAGCGAAAAGTTGTTTGATGAACGCGACCGCATATTCAGGTGCTCCACCCCAAAATAAACTGACCCTGCTCCTCCCTGTATGGCTGCCATCAACGATTCGTACGAACCTACCGGTGCCATTATTTCAATATCTTTCCGCTCCATTTTGATTTGTTTTTTGCCCGGCAAAGGTAAAACAATTTATTTTTTTGATTCAGTACATTTTGCGGCGGGTTTCGTTCATTATGTAAGGGTTTAAAAAACCGGAAAAGCAATAATTGTTTATTATAACTGGTAATTTTAATCTGTGTTTGTACCTTAAACTCGGTCATTCCAAATTTCAGGATTTCTGCTTGTATGAAAAATAGCAATAATTTCGATACTAAATTTCTTTGTTTTCATACTTCATTTTAATCAAATCCCAATTTTTGAAAGTTGTTTCTCCATTTTTTATTCGTTGCAATCTCTTATCCAATAAATCACGGTGTTCAAGAGGTAGTTTGTCTGAACCTTCTTTGACATCGACAATCTCAACGTAATCCATTTTTTTTATTAAGTTAAGAAATGCTGCAATTTTAGCTTGGTCTTTTATGTTAACTGTAAGTTCCATATAAATTGCTTTTTTACAAAGATACGAATTTGGAATCAATCATTATTTTTTCTGCTTTTGAATTATAATGAAACGTAGCTTAAAAACCCGGTTTTTGTTCCTGTTGCTTGTTTGGAAATGAGATCAATGAATTTCAAAATTCAAATAAATTTCTCCCGTTTTTGCAAATTAAACAGTCCGTAAAGAATAAATACTACAATGCCCACACCGAGGAAAATCCTGTTTTTTAAAATAAGTCCCTCCCATATGACTTCGTTAAAATTATTCGGGATTTCAAAAGGATTCAGAAATACATTCCATTGCGTACGTTCAACGGCATCTTGTAAAATAATGAGGGCCACGCCAATTAAAACCATCACAACCGCCGTTCCGTTTCCGTTTTTAATTATGGTAGAAAACATAAATGCCAGCGAACCCATAAAAACGATGGGATACATCAGTTCGTACGACATTTCCAGAATATTCACGTTGTAAAGCAGTATGGAAGCCAATGCCGTAAAAAGCATGATGATTATAAAAATCAGGACGTAAATCATCAGCAAACGAACCAGCCACACTTTGTAGCGGTAGTTAGGAATACCAAAAAGTATTTCGAGCATTCTGGAATCGTCGTCGTTTTGGATGCCAAATACCGAAGGGTAGAAAATTAGCAGAATACCGGGAAAAATGAGTAACCCGTAAACAGTTCCTTCAGTAAGGGCCTCGCCGTTTAAAACCGTTTGAATGGCAAAAAACATGAAAAAGGCAAACGCTGCAATCAGGAACCAGATAAACCGGTTGGCAAAAATGATTTTCAGGTTGTACCTCACCATTCGTGTTGAATTAACCAACGTGTTTTTTATATCTAATTTTTGTTTCATTTTCCAGGGTTTAAACAAAGTCTTTTAATAAGCACAAATATGAATCTTCGAGATGCGGCGAAACATTTACGGCTTCGGGTGCCGGTTTTTCTTTAGACAGCAACCGCAGCTTAATATTTTCGCCATCACGCATGTGGTGAATAATAAGTTGTTTGTTTGAAAACTGGTCAAACTCTTTGGCCGGAATTGTCAATTGCCAAACAAATCCTTCACCCATTCTGGCCATATCGTTCGGTGTTCCGAAATATTTCAGATCGCCACGGTTAATAACGGCTACCTGGTTACACGAGCTCGAAATATCTTCAATAATATGTGTTGAGAAGATGACAATTCGTTCGCGGCTCAGTTCTACCAGCAGGTTTCTGAAACGTATTCTTTCGCGTGGATCGAGTCCGGCGGTTGGTTCGTCAACTACCAGTATTCGCGGCAGATTGAGCAGAATTTGTGCAATTCCAATCCGCTGTTTCATCCCACCCGAAAACGAACCGATTTTATCATCTTTTCGCTCGAACATGTGTACATTTTTCAATACGTATTCCATCCGTTCCTTCCTGATAGCCGGATCTTTAATTCCTTTCAGGATGGCCTGGTAATCGAGGAATTCCCATGCCGACATGTTTTCGTATGTTCCGAACGCCTGGGGCAAGTAACCAATCAGCCCCTGCAACTCTTCGCGGTGTTTCTGTGTGTCGAGCCCGTTAATCCATATTTTCCCGTAACTCTGTTCCAGAATTCCGCAAATAATGCGCATCATGGTAGATTTACCCGCTCCGTTGGGACCAAGTAACCCGAACATCCCGGTTTTTATTTCCAGCGAAACACCGTTCAGAGCCCTGAATGGCACTTTCCGTTTTCCGATAACAGGAATTTGGCGCACCAGCGTGAAATAACCACGGCGAAGGTTTGAGAACCTTCCGGTGATGCGGGCAATATTCAGTTTTTTATTATGAACGTATTCGCCTGATTCGTAAATCACCAGCAACAGATACCAAATTATTCCCACAAAAATTACCATTCCAAGATTATCCCAACGCAAGAAGAAGATAAAGAGGAACACAGCAGGAACAACCCAGAAAATAACCCGTTTAATTATTTTATCGATTTTCAGGAATACCTGTTTTGAAGTATCCTCGTATTTATTTTTCAGTACCTGAGACAACGGCACATTTAACAGGAACAGGAAAAAGAAA
>JBNJGR010000071.1:0-11852 GCA_051747885.1 Bacteroidota bacterium
CGAAGAAAATATTTTGAAAGCGGTAATTGGCTTACCGGCCAACCTTTTTTTTGGAACTGGAATACCAGCTTGTATTTTAATATTCGACAAAGCAAAAGAAAAGTCGGATACTGAGCGTAGCCGAAGTACCGATGTGCTGTTTATTGATGCCAGTCGCGAATACGAAAGTGGCAAAAACCAAAATGTATTACGCGAAAAGGACATTGAAAAAATATACAACACTTACCACAATTGGGAAGCCATTGACAAATACAGCTACATTGCCACCCAAGAGGAAATCAGGGAGAACGATTACAACCTGAACATTCCGCGTTACGTGGATACCTTTGAGGAAGAAGAACCCATTGACATTGCTGCTACACAACAAGAAATTGCAGACATAAAAACCCGTATTGCAAAAGTGGAACAGCAAATGGAACAATACTTAAACGAGTTAGGATTTTAGGTATGGAAACAACTGAAATGATTGAAATGCAACAACCTGAAAATGAAATAAAAGAAGGTTATAAAAAGACCAAGATAGGGTTCATCCCAAATGGATGGGAATGTAAAAAAATAAAGAATGTTGCACCACTTCAGAGGGGTTTCGATTTACCATCTCATAGTATTGTTGATGGGAAGTTTCCAGTAGTCTATTCAAATGGAATATTACGAAAACATCATGAGTTTAAAGTAACAGCTCCGGGTGTAGTTACTGGAAGGTCAGGTACAATAGGAAAGGTTACCTTTGTTGAAGAAGATTATTGGCCACATAACACATCACTTTGGGTGACTAACTTTAATAACAATAATCCAAAATTCATATATTACCAATATACTCTCATAGATCTAACAAGATTTAAAGCTGGGTCAGGTGTTCCTACTTTGAATCGAAATGATGTGCATGATTTTTATGTTCCAGTTCCACCATTATCAGAGCAAAAGAAAATTGCCGAAATCCTTTCCACTTGGGATGTTGCTATTGAACAAACCCAAAAACTGCTGGAGCAACTTAAACTTCGCAAAAAAGGGTTGATGCAACAATTGCTTACCGGCAAAACAAGGTTAAAAGGATTTAATGGGGAGTGGAAGTATCTTAAAGGTGGTGAACTTTTCTCAAATCACTCGAATAAGAATCATGATGGAACATTAACGGTACTATCTGCAACTCAGGACAAAGGTGTTATTCCAAGAGATGAAACGGGTATTGATATAAAGTATGACAGGAACTCTTTGAAAAGTTATAAAAAAATTGAAGTTGGTGATTTTGTTATCAGTTTAAGGTCGTTTCAGGGCGGTATTGAATATTCAAATTATGAAGGGTTGGTAAGTCCGGCTTATACCGTTTTGAAAGAAACGAAACCAATTTCAAAAGTGTTTTATAAAGAATATTTGAAGACGGATAGTTTTATAACTCGACTAAACTCTATAATCTACGGTATTCGTGATGGCAAGCAAATCAGTTACAAAGAGTTTGCAACTTTAAAAATTGCTTGTCCAAAACCTGAAGAACAAAACGCCATAGCCAAAGTATTAACGGCTGCCGATGACGAAATAAAAGCACAGGAAAACTATTTGCAACATTTGCAGACACAGAAAAAGGGATTGATGCAAAAATTACTGACCGGGGAGATACGGGTAAACGTGGATGAAGCAAATTAATACAAGCTAACCGCTTTGATTAGAATAATATCAAATTTGGTCGCCTCACGTATGAGGTGACCAGATTTATGCAAACGAAAGGGCCAGAATATTACTTATAAAAAGACCAGAAATACAGGATCTCAAATAAAAAGGAATGGTAATGGTCTTAAATGTAATTAGTTATAGATTTTAAGATTGGTCGCAAAGGGCCAGAAAAAACCATATTATGTCGAAAACCTTTAATATTTATTGCGACGAAAGCACCCATCTGCAACACGATGGGAAACCATTTATGATTATTGCTTATGTGAGTTGTGCCTATCCGCAAATTAAGCAGCACAAAGAACATATTAAACTGCTACGTGCGAAACACAAGTTTAAAGGTGAAATAAAGTGGTCAAATGTATCAAAATCGCAATACCCGTTTTATGCTGATGTAATTGACTATTTCTTTGCTACAGATTTGCGATTTCGATCGGTAATCGTAGATAAGAATATGATTGACGAAACACGCCCTGATTATACGTATAATGACTTTTATTTTCGAATGTATTATCAGTTGGTTTTTCATAAAATGAAGCCTGAATTTACCTATAACCTTTATCTTGATGTAAAAGATACCAACAGTCAGGATAAATTAGTGAAGTTGTGTGATATTCTGAATAACTCAAATAATATTCGAAACATCCAGTTTATTAAGTCATACGAGAGCTACTTAATGCAAATGGCTGATTTAATGATGGGGGCAATCAATTACCATATTCGTGGATTAAATCAGGTTATTGCAAAAAATAAACTTATTGAAAAGATTCAATCACATTCAAAAATCGATTTTAATCGGTCAACACGGAAAAATGAGAAAAAATTTAACCTCTTTTATATTGAACTTCAGTAGTTATGCCATTAAATTTACTAAAAAAATATCCTGATTTATTAGAGATTATGCACCTGCCGTTGCATCAGCGGAAAGTTTCATTAAGAAGAATTTTTGACAGGGATATTACTTTTAACAGTAAGTTCACTTTTCGTGCAAAACAAATCCGACCCACAAAAAAAGATGGTGATGCCAGTCTTGATACTGTTTTCAACCACTTAATTACTGAAGAATCCGAAATTACTGATGATGATGGAACAAAGCGGTGGGGACGAGAATTTGAAAAGGACAGATCTCTGCGGCTGCATTGGTTACGCCCGCATATTGATGGAAAAATCGATGCAAAAATACGAATATTTAGTGTAAGCGAACGCGATAGGAGAAAAAGGAAAGATGTAATCAGGACGTACATTTATAATACCGATGAAAAGTACGTGATTGTGCTTGAACCACAACGTTCAAATTTTGATTATTACTTACTTTCAGCCTACTATTTGAATAAAAAGTATGCATCAAAACAAATGAGTAAGAAACTTAGAAAAAGTTTGGATGAAGTGTATTAAAACCGCAAGGCTCGGTACATTTCGTGATGTATCGAGCCTCGAAACTCTGTTCTCCTATTATGGTAGAATGAGCGTTACAAATATACAACATTTACAATGCAAACAAAATAAAACAGAAGAAATTAACATTTTGTGAACATCGAAACAAACTAAAAAACAACTGATTACTATGAATACAGCATCGTTTTTAGAAGACCATATCTCTCAAATTCCCGCACTTCAGCTACTAATAAATATGGGGTACGAATATGTTTCGCCTGCTCAGGCCATGAAGTGGCGCAACGGTAAAACTTCGCAGGTGTTGTTTGAAGATGTTTTACGAAATCAGCTCCAAAAAATAAATACTTTTATACGTAAAGGTGAGGAATATAAATTCTCAGATTCCAATATAAATTCAGCAATTGTAGCTATAAAAGACTTACCCATGCAGGAAGGTTTTATGCATGCCAACAATTTTTATTACGACCTGATAACCCTTGGCAAATCGTTTGAAGAAAGTATCGGGGGAGACAAAAAGAGTCATACCCTGCAATACATCGACTGGAAAAATCCCCGGAACAATATATTTCATGTAACCGAAGAATTTAGTGTTTTACGCGATGGCAAGGCAGACCATTACCGGCCAGATATCATTTTGTTTGTGAACGGAATCCCGATGTGTATAATCGAGTGTAAAAGTCCGGCACTATCCGGAACCAAATCACCAACTGAATTGGCAATAGAACAGCATATCCGCAATTTTGGATTGGAAGGTATTCGTTCGTTATACGTGTATTCCAATCTGTTACTGAGCATTGCAGCCAACGATGGAAGTTATGCAACCACAGGCACAAGCAAAGAATACTGGTCGAAATGGAAGGAAAAATTCCCTGATAAAAAAACACAGGAAAAATATTGGAATAATCTGAATGAGTTAAAAAATACACAACTTACCCAGAAGCAGAAACAGTCACTTTTTTCTGACAAGTTCAAGTACATTAAAAATTACTTTGATGAACTCGATATGAGTGAACGATCATTGACAGGTCAGGATAAATTGTTGTATAGTTTGTGTTGGCCGGAGCGCCTGCTTGATATAATCCGGAATTTCGTTGTGTATGATGACGGGATTAAGAAAATAGCTCGCTACCAGCAATACTTTACGATAAAAGAGACAATAAAACGAATTGTTCGTTTCGATGATACCGGGAAAAGAAAAGGTGGTGTCATTTGGCATACACAAGGTTCCGGTAAGTCGTTGACCATGGTTATGTTGGCCCAGTTAATTGCTGCCGAAAAAAGTATTTCAAATCCAAGAATTATTCTGGTTACCGACCGTATCGATTTGGATGATCAGATTTCAGATACGTTTAAAAAGTGTCAGAAAGAGGTAGTACAAGCAACCACCGGCACACATTTATCTGAATTGATTTCGGGAACCAGCGATGCAATCGTCACCACCATTATAAATAAATTTGAAGCGGCAGTAAAACAAAGTAAAAATCCGTTCACCTCACCCGATATTTTCATTCTGATTGATGAAGGACACCGCACCCAGTATGGAACATTCAATGTGAACATGCAGCGTGTTTTTCCAAACGCCTGTTTCCTGGCGTTTACGGGGACACCGTTGATGAAAAAGGAAAAGAGTACTGCCATGAAATTTGGTGGATTTATTGGAGAACCTTATACAGTTGATGATGCGGTTGAAGATAAAGCAGTAGTACCATTGCTGTATGAAGGGCGCCACAATCTGATGACCATTAACGAGAAACCGTTGAATACCTATTTTGACAAGATTAGTGAACCACTTAGTGAGTATGGGAAAGCGGCACTAAAACGTAAGTTTAACACGGTAAACGAATTGAACAAAGCGGAACAAATTGTGTATGCTCGTGCGTGGGATATTAGTGAACATTATACCAGCTTCTTTCAAACTAATGGTGATGATTATAAACCCAAAGCGCAATTGGTAGCTCCATCCATAAAAACTGCATTGCTCTACAAAAAGTTTTTGGATGAAATCGGGAAGGTTAGTTCTGATGTGGTGGTTACTCAATCAGACCAGCGAGAAGGTCACGAAGATGGTTTTTTTGAAGACAATGAAGAAAAGCAATACGAAGATGTCTATTTCAAAGCCATGGAAGATAAGTATGGCGACCTGACCAAGTTTGAAAAGAGTATCATCAATCAATTCAAAAAACGTGAACACCCGGAGATTTTGATTGTGGTCGCCAAGTACCTCACCGGTTTTGATGCACCCCGAAATACAATACTCTACCTTTGCCGTTCATTAAAAGAACATTCCTTATTGCAGGCAATCGCAAGGGTCAATCGTGTTTACCCCGGTAAAGATTACGGATACATTATAGATTATTACGGTAATCTGGAGAACTTAGATAATGCACTTACAACCTATTCCGGATTAATTGATTTTGACGAAAAAGAATTGGAAGGAACGATCACCAACATAAATGAAGAAATTAAAAAACTACCACAGGCACACTCCGAACTTTGGGATATTTTTAAATCGCTGAAAGGGAAATCAGTTGAAGCCACAGCTTATGAGGAATTATTGTCCCCGGAAGACATAAGAAACCGGTTTTACGAAAAATTATCGGTCTTCATCCGTATGTTGAAACTTGCGCTGTCATCGGTCGATTTCGTAACAGGTACCGAAGATAAAAAGATAGACAAATACAAACAGGATGCGAAATTCTTTCTGAAATTAAGAGTCGATGTTAAACGTAGGTATAATGACGATATCGCATATAAAGAGTTTGAACCACAAATTCAGAAATTGATTAACAAGCACCTCTCAACGGACGGAGAGATATTAAAGATTACCGAAGAAGTAAACATTTTTGACAAGGAGCAACGCGAAGCAGAGGTTGAAAAGATCGTTGGAAAAGCGGCACAAGCTGACCACATCGCCAGCCGGACTATCAAAGCAATAAATGTAAAAATGCAGGATGATCCCATCTACTATATGAAATTTGCAGACCTGATTCGAAAAACTATTGAGGATTATCACCAGAAAAGAATTGACGAAGCAGAGTATCTTAATAAAGCCAGGGAGTTTGATGAACGATTCTTTAATGGGCGGACTCAGGATGCACCTGAACAATTAGTTGATAATGAAGTTGCGCTGGCATTTTACAATTTCAGTAAAACCATTTTTGAGGATGTTGAGCTATTGAAAACAGATTTTCATATTGAAATGGGGCTGGCTATTGATAAAACGGTTAAAAAGAACATTTACCTGAATGACAAGAAAATAATCGAATGGCACAGAAATGTTGACATTACAGGTAAAATAAATATCGAGCTGAGTGATGCCATATACGACCTTTTACAAAAATATGATGTGGATCCGGACTGGGATAAAATTGACCATTTGATAGAAGAATGTCTAAAGATAGCCATTCATAAGTACAAGTAAATGTTGAAGCAGGAATTGCAATACGGCACAACAAAAATCAAATATTCATTGGTGTTTGACGATAGGAAGACTCTCGGTATAAAAGTACATCCAGATAAATCTGTTCATGTTGTGGCACCAGCCGATACATCATTAGAAAAAATTGAAGAAAAAGTTAGAAGTAAAGCAGCATGGATTATCCGGCAGCAGGATTTCTTTATGTCCTTCCATCCAATGACACCACCCCGAAAATATGTGAGTGGTGAAACCCATTTGTATTTGGGACGGCAGTATCGACTAAAAGTAAAAGAATCCGATCAACCCTCGGTTAAGCTGCAAAGTGGAAATATTGTTGTTGCAACAAAAGATAAGACCGACAGAAAGAAGGTGGAACAGCAACTTCGCAGTTGGTATAAGTCGAAAGCAGAAATACATTTTAACAAACTCTTTGAAGAACAGCTTCCTGTTGCCAAAACCTTTTATAGCGGTACACCTACTCTTAAATACCGATGGATGGATAAACGTTGGGGGAGTTGTGATAGCAAAGCACAGGTGCATCTAAATCTCGAATTGATAAAAGCACCAAAACGCTGTATTAAATATGTAATTGTTCACGAATTGTGTCATCTGGTACACCTGAATCATAGCACGGCATTCTTCGAGCTACTTGAAAAATTGCTGCCGAACTGGCGAGAAACCAAAGACAAATTAGAAAAGATTATGGTATAAAATGAAAAAGCCGACTCTTTCGAATCGGCTTCTCTTTGTAGCGGGAGCAGGACTTGAACCTACGACCTTTGGGTTATGAGCCCAACGAGCTACCAACTGCTCCATCCCGCAATATATTTTGTATTTCAATGAAATTTCGTCGCTAACGGGTTGCAAATATAAATACTTTTCCCGAACCTGCAAAATACTGCAAAAATACTGCAAATTTTTTTCATTCATTCTTCTCCTTTTCTTCTTTCATTTGCGCGTAAAGTTTATTGGCAAAAATAAAATCGTTTAACTTTTTGTTTTCGGTATCCAGGATTTCTTTGTTCGAGCCTGTCCAGGCAACTTCACCTTTCGAAATAAAAAGAACCGACTCACCAATTTCAATTACCGAATTCATGTCGTGTGTATTGATAATAGTTGTCATTTCAAATTCACGGGTAAGGTTCTGTATCAGCTTATCGATAATGGTTGCGGTTTCCGGGTCGAGACCCGAGTTGGGTTCATCGCAAAAAAGATATTTCGGATTAAGGGCAATTGAACGTGCAATGGCTACACGCTTTTGCATACCGCCGCTTATTTCGCTGGGGAAAAGCTTAAATGCATTTTTTTCAATATTAACATGATCGAGGCAAAATTCAACCCGCTTCTTTTTTTCTTTTGGTGATTTGTGGGTAAACATATCGAGCGGAAACCTGATATTGGCTTCAACCGACAGGCTGTCGAAAAGTGCACCACCCTGAAAAACCATCCCGATTTCGCGCCGCAAATTTTTGCGTTCCTTCTGATGCATCCTCACAATATCTCTGTCATCGTACCAAATTTCCCCTTCATCAATATCAAACAATCCCAGAATTGATTTCAGCAAAACCGTTTTCCCCGATCCGCTTCGCCCGATTATCAGGTTTGTTTTACCCTGTTCAAACCGGGCCGAAATATCATTCAGTACCTGTGTCTCTTCAAACGATTTGTAAATATTTTTAACTTCAATCATGTCAGTAAAAGCCGTGTTAAAATTAAATCGAAAAATAGTATCAGAATATTCGTGTTAACTACTGCGGTAGTACTGGCTTTTCCTACTTCCAGAGCGCCGCCTTTCACGAAATATCCGAAATAGGCAGGCACCGAGGCCACCAGGAATCCGAAAACAACTGATTTTATGAGTGAAAATGTAACGTAATACGGGTAAAAAAGCCACTGAATTCCTTCAATGTAATCAGGAATAGAAATTACACCTGCAATGGGCCCGGTAACCAGTCCGCCGAGCAAACCAAAAAACACACTGATTATAAACAGAAACGGGAAAATAAACACCACTGCCACAATTTTGGGCAGAATCAGGTAGCTGGCTGAGTTCACTCCCATTATTTCGAGCGAATCAATTTGCTCGGTCACCCGCATGGTTCCAATTTCAGAAGTAATATTCGACCCTATTTTCCCGGCCATAATCAGTGCCAGCATGGTGGAAGAGAACTCAAGGATGAGCGTATCACGCGTACCCAGCCCAACCAGGGTAGTAGGGTAAATGGGATTTGCCATACTGTAGGCAAACTGGATGGTCATAATCCCCCCGATAAAAATCGAAATTATAATTACAATCCACACCGAGTTTACCCCAAGTGTGTCGATTTCATGAAAAAGCTGCCGGACATACAACCTCAGTTTTTCGGGGCGCCCGAAAACTTTTTTTAGCAGCGTGAAATATTGGCCTACATGAAAAAAAAACTTCATTTGTATAAAAATTTCAAGGTGGCTGAATCCCTAACAGATTCCGGATAAAATTACAATATTAATGGCTGAATCAAAATAATGAGAAACGAAATAGTTTGGCAACTTCTTTTAAAATACACCGTATTTATAATAGGTTCTTTTAAAATTCATATTTTTGCGCACAAAAAAATAAAATAGTTGATGGAAAATAATTTTTGTATAATAATGGCCGGCGGTGTTGGCAGCCGCTTCTGGCCTCTTAGCAGAAGTACAAAACCCAAACAGTTTTTAGATATTTTAGGAACCGGGCGAACACTCATCCAGCAAACCTACGATCGTTATTCTTCAATCATTCCCAATGAAAATTTTCTGGTAGTTACCAGCGTCAGTTATAAGGATTTGGTTTTGGATCAGCTTCCCCAGCTAAATGAAAATCAGATTTTGCTTGAGCCATTGCGCAGAAATACAGCACCCTGCGTTGCCTATGCAGCTTCTAAAATAAAAACAAAAAACCCGCAGGCAAACCTGGTAGTTGCTCCATCGGACCACCTGATAATAAAAGAAGAAGAATTCATCAGGCAGGTTAAAAACGGGCTGGAATTTGTAAAAGACCGCGACGCGTTGCTTACACTTGGCATAAAACCCAGCAGGCCCGAAACAGGATACGGTTACATTCAGGTGAATAAGAAAGTGAAATTCAACAACCTGGACAACCTCTACAAGGTGAAAACGTTTACTGAAAAACCCGACAGTGAGATGGCCCGCATTTTTTTAGAAAGCGGGGAATTTTTCTGGAACTCGGGTATTTTTATCTGGTCGTTGCCTTCCATACTGGCTGCCTTCGACACTTATCTGTCCGACATTTCCAAACTTTTTGCCAAAGGACTGAAACTCTACAACACCGAAGACGAGGTGCATTTCATCAATAAAACCTACTCTGAATGCCAGGGTATTTCCATCGACTACGGAATTATGGAAAAAGCCGCCAATGTTTTTGTCTTAACGGCCGACTTCGGCTGGAGCGACCTGGGAACCTGGAGCTCACTTTACGATAACAAGGGAAAAGACAAAGAAAAAAATGTGATTAACGGAGAAAACGTTTTAACGTACGACACCAGCAACTGCATTATTAATTTGAGCGACGAAAAAGTAGCTGTTTTACAAGGATTGGACGGATATATTGTTGCCGAATCGAACGACACGTTGATGATTTGCCGGAAAGAAGACGAACAGCAGATTAAACAGTTTGTTACCGATGTGCGCATACAAAAAGGTGATTCGCTCGTTTAACCGACTTGTGACTGAACTTTTTGTTTCAGGCTCAGCTTTTTGGTTTTATGAATTCACAAACGCCCGTGCAATTTTCAAATCTGCAGGGTAAGTAATTTTTATATTTTCACGGTTTCCTTCCACCAGGTTAATGGTCTCGCCCGTGCTTTCCAAAACCGAGGCATCGTCGGTAAATTTTTCGGAATAGCTCTGATTATAGGCATTTTTAATGGCCGAAACCCTGAAAGTTTGCGGCGTTTGCACCATAAAAAAATTCCTGCGATCGACTGCCCGGTTTCCCCCGTTCAAAACTTCTCTCACCGACTCGGAAACCGGAATAACCGGAAGTGCATTCCCTTTATCCACAGCCATTTTGTAGCAGTTTGCAATGGTTTGTTTTGAAACGAAAGGCCGCACTCCGTCGTGGATAAAAACAATCCCATCTTCCTTGATTTCGGCCAGCCCGTTTTTAACTGAATGAAACCTTGTTTCGCCTCCTGCCACCAGGGAGTGTTGCAGGCTGAAATTATATTTTTTGCACAATTTGTTCCAGGCCTGAATTTCAGTTTCAGGAAGAACAAGAAAAAAGTCCAACTCCTCACCGTACTTGAGAAAAGCCTCGAAAGTGTGCATCAAAATGGGTTTGTCTTCAATTTCGGCAAACTGTTTGGGAACAGTCTGTTTCATCCGGCTCCCCCGCCCGCCGGCAACAATAAGGACAAACTTTTTCATCTGCAACACTGTTTCTTTAAAATTGGTTACTTTGCCATAAAAGTAATTTAAATAAGAAAAAGTATGGAACAAGTGCTGCAATTTCTTCAGGAGCTTGCTGAGAATAATAACCGCGAGTGGTTTGAAGCCAACCGCACCCGATATACCGAAAGCCGCGAAAAAATGCTCTTTCTGACTGATGTACTGATAAATGAAATCAGAAAGTTTGATTCGGAAATTGCGCCTATGAATCCAAAAGATTGTCTGTTCCGGATTTTCCGCGACGTCCGGTTTTCAAAAGACAAACGGCCTTATAAAACCAATTTTGGCAGTTTTATTGCACCCGGAGGCCGGAAAAGCGGTCACGCCGGTTACTATTTTCATGTTGAACCTTCAGGAAGTTTCGTGGGCGGCGGAATTTACATGCCTCCTGCCGGGCCTTTAAAGGCCATCCGAAAACACATTGAACATCACCCGGAGGAATTTTTGGGAATTATTAACCACCCGGATTTTAAGGCCATCTTCCCCGAAATGATGGACCACCAGCTGAAAACTGCGCCGAAAGGTTTTGCCAAAGATCACCCGCTTATTCATCTGCTGCGTTATAAATCATTTGCTTTTTCGGCCCGTTTGAACAATGAAATTCTAATCAACGGTGATTTTATTGGTGAAGCAGTAAAAGCTTACCGCGAACTGCATAAAGCAAATGCTTTTTTAAACGAAGCTATCGACTCAGAAAAAAATTAACTCATTCAACTTCCATATCATTAGCATTTTAATCACAATACAACTGAAAAACCAGTTTAAAAACTGAAAATATAGTTGCAAAACTGAAAAATCAGTTGTATGTTTGTTTTGTCATTGGCAGTGTTCACCTAATTTTATTAGCCATAATAAGTAAATGACAGGGATGCTGAATCCGCCAGCTGGCGGACAGCATGACGTTCTAAGGTTATCCTATGCCTTCATTAAGAACTTCACCCTGAAC
>JBNJGR010000072.1:0-11746 GCA_051747885.1 Bacteroidota bacterium
CGGAATTCAGGCCACCGGGAATTACCCGGGGAAAGCCACCTCCATTGAGCAGATGCGGCAGGATTTGGAAAAAGTGATGGAACTGCTGCCCGGAAAACAGCGGTTAAACCTGCATGCAATTTATGGCGAGTTTTTCGGGGAAAAGGTAGACCGCGACGAAATTTCGGTTAAAAATTTCCAGGGCTGGATTGACTGGGCGAAAAGGCAGGAAACCGGTCTCGATTTCAACGGAACTTATTTTTCGCATCCCAAAGCCGACAGCGGTTTTACGCTTTCTTCGAAAGATGAAGGCATCCGGCAGTTTTGGGTAGAGCACATGAAGCGCTGCCGCGAAATTGGCACTGAAATGGGCAAACAACTGGGAACGCCCTGTGTGCATAATACCTGGATTCCTGACGGGATGAAAGATGTACCAGTTGACAGGAACGGCTACCGTACTTTGCTGAAAAAGTCGCTGGACGAAGGGTATGAAAAAGAAGTTTCAAAAGAATATTTAAAAGATGCTGTGGAAAGCAAATTGTTTGGGATTGGCGCTGAATCGATGACGGTTGGTTCACACGATTTTTACCTGGGATATGCTATCAAAAACAACAAGCTGATTTGCCTCGACAACGGTCATTTTCATCCTACGGAACAGGTAGGCGATAAAATATCGGCTTGTTTGCAGTTTGTAGATGAGGTTTTGCTTCATGTCACCCGTCCGGTGCGCTGGGATTCCGACCATGTAGTGACATTAAATGAAGATGTAAAACTGATTGCTGCTGAAATTGTGCGAAACGATTTTTTAAACCGTGTGAATGTGGGGCTCGATTTTTTTGATGCTTCCATAAATCGTATTGGCGCCTATGTTACCGGAACGCGGGCAGCGCAAAAAGCATTCTTAATTGCATTGCTTGAACCCACCCAAAAGCTGGTTGAACTGGAAGAAAACGAAAAATATTTCGAACGGCTGGCCATGCTCGAAGAGTTAAAATCGAAACCGTTCGGTGCAGTTTGGGATTATTACTGCCTGCTTAATGACGTGCCGGCAGGTGAAAGTTATATTCAGGAAGTGCAGCAATATGAGAAGGCGGTACTGAGTAAGAGGTAAAGCCGGGAGCCGGACTTTCCCAGGTCCGGCATTTTTCTTCTTTGAGTTGGGAAACTCAAAGTCCCGTCGGGATCGGCGATTTGCAATCGACGAAAAAATGATGCGAATTCAATTCGCATCACCCGGGCGTTGAAATTTAAACCTTCAGGGTTTCCGAAAAACCTGAAGGTTTTTTTGTGGTTTTAACTGCCAAACCGTTTTCGTCGGCAGCATCCGCCAAGCGGTTCGTTTATTCCCTCGGGAAAACCAATCGGCGGGTGGATATTGGCAACATCCCAAAACTTATCCGTCAAGCGACCATATCTGCCGGATGGATTACCGTTCGTTCAAAGGGTCCACCGGCTCTTCCAACAATCCACTTTGGTCGGGCCGTTTAATAGTTGTTTGGCAGATATTCTCCAGCCTCACCCCCCAAGTCAACCCCAGCCGCTGGACGGATTTCCCTTCCAATTTTTTGCAATCCTCTTATTCATTTGTTAAATTAGAAATTGGAAAAATAAAAAAACAGGAGGTTTTATGTTTAAAAAACTGAATTTCAGCTTACTGATTGGGATTTTTATTTGTGTTACTTTTTCAACTTATGCTCAGGAGGATGTGGAAGGCAGTAAAGATCACCCGATGATTTCCCGGTACGAAGGTTCTTACATAAAAGGCTACGAACATTATGATTATGACCGGTTGACCTTTTACAAAGAAGAAGATGGCGAGATACAGGAGCTTGTGCCGGAAGGAGAAGTAACCCGGATCTTGTATTTTTTACCCGCTGAAGGTTTATCTGTTTTGCAGGTTCAGCGGAACTATCAGATGGCACTAAAGGATGCCGGCTTCGAAATGGTATATGAATGTTTTGGAGGTATGGATGAGATTCCAAACGAGATTTATTGGGATCTTGATTTTGGTAGTTTTGAGGGGAATCACAGCAAAGATGTTGGGATGGGAAAAGATCAAAGCTACTTCCTGGCCCGGCTTCCACAGGACAACGGAGATGTTTATGTTTCTGCTCATACCTGGATTAGTGAGTGGGCTGATGAAGATAATCAACCTGTAACGGCTCTTCAGATCCTTGAAGAAAAACCCATGACTACAGGCAAAGTAAAAGTTGAATTAAATGCCGAAGCAATGGCACAGGATATTGACGAAAAAGGAAGCGTCAGAATTTATGGAATTCATTTTGATACCGATAAAGCCACAATCAAAGAAAAGTCGGAATCAACACTGGCTGAAATAGCATCACTTTTGGAGCAAAAGCCGGAACTCAATCTTGGGGTTATAGGCCACACCGATGCTACCGGAGGTATGGAGCACAATATGGATTTATCAGTTCAACGCGCTAAAGCTGTAGTTGAAGCACTGACAACAAATCACGGAATTTCCGGAGAGAGGCTTACACCTTCCGGAGTTGGACCTTTGGCGCCTGTTGCCAGTAACGATGACGAAGATGGCCGCGCCCGTAACCGCCGTGTTGAGCTGGTGAAAATGCCGGAGCAATAAAAGAGGTATCTTTAAGTTTGTATTTGGCTTAGTATTCCTTTCACAGAAAGTCAGGTTTTTGATAATGCGTCGTGCGGTTCAAAACCGCTTGACGCGTATATGAAGATATCTATTTTCGGTACACTTTCCACCAGATAAAAAAACCGCTTACCAAAACCATAATCAGGCAGAGCCCTGCCAGCGGAACGTATAAAATGTAAAACGGACCGAGCAGGTGTTCAAAAATTCGGCCGGTATGAATTTCTAATGATGCATTCCACAGTGACATTGGAGAGGCATTGATGATTTCCCGAGGCATTTTCGGGAATGGTTTTCCTGAGAGGGGGAGTGCACCACGATTGTAATCGAACCACCAGGCATTTTCACCAACTTCAACCAAACCCGCTGCCATGTTGGCACCAATTGGACTGCCCGGTTCATTTGGGGCTTCATACGGTTTACCGCTAAAAAAATCATACACCCTGCCACTTCTTAAATCCCACAAAAACATTCCGTTGAATGAACCGGTAAGGTATGTCAGTTCGCCTGTTTGTAAAAAAATATTCAGTCCCATTAAACTCACCGGAGGTTGGCTATTGAAAGGTTGCAGTGTTTCAGTCAATGTTTCTTCAGCACTGTAAAATCCTTCTGAAGTGGAAAAAATATATCGGTTCATGTATTCGTTCCATTCTACCCGTCGCAGTTTATCGAACCAGGGATTGGGACTGTCGAGGTGCGTTCCGGGTATGATGCCTACTTTTTTATTTGCAATGGGTATAAGCAGTGGCGGGCGCAGGTGAATTCCGGCAATTGTATTGATAATAAGGAAAGCCACAAAGATATAACCAACCACATTGTGCCAGTGCCGGTTGGTTTTGGTCGTTTTCACCCAGTTTTTTATCTCTCTCATTTTCTTTTTTTGTCGTTTGATGATTTTTGGAAAAAAGAAGTGGAGCAACCCGGTAACTGAAAGAAAGATTGTGACAAGGCCCAGCAAATCAACAATCAATTTCCCCGGCAGCCCAAGTAATTCGCCACTATGCAGTTCCCATAAAGTGTTGAAAAGCCCGGCTTTTCGTTCGTAACCAACCGGTTCGGGAAGCTGAATGGTCTCAAATGTTTTGCCGTCAACCGATTTGAGCAGGTAGTGGCGTGAAATCACCAAAAGTGTATCGTCTTTCAGGCTTACATCGGAAATTCGCTCCTGCTTTACGGGCAGATCTATTTTTTGCCATTTGTCTGTGGTTAATTTGCGGCTGTACAATCCCAAATGGGTGCCGGCAAAAAGGGAGTTGTTTAATTGCGTTATAGCGTAAATTTTTCGGTTGTCAATACCTTTTGGAAATCCCTGGTTGAAATCGTAAAAATGTTGCAGATTTTTAGTTGTTTTCCATACTCCGATATTTCCATAAATCAGCATTGAGTCATTATGCAGCGGAAATGACCCGCGCACTGCTGCCAGATTCCAGTTTTGATAACGGTAATTGGCAGGAAGCAAATCCCGGGAAATATCGATCGGGGAAAATGTTTGCCTGTGGTTCATTACAATTCCCGAGGTGGCAAACAAAATGGCAATGAATGCAATAATTATTCCCGGCCACTTGTGCAGTTTTCGGAAGATTTTTGTGGATTTGTTTTTACCCATGAATGATTTAACGGATTTTATTAGCAATTATTGAAGGAAAGTGGGTGTTACCGACAACATGATGTATCCCCAGTGCTGAACCAGTGTATGGTCGCCTCCTTTGAGCAGCTCCATGCTTTCTCCTGCAAACAGAGATGACCAGCCGGCACTGATGGTTGCCATGGGTTGAACCGCCCAGGAAACACCTAAGTCGATTTCGGTCCCCAGGTAATTTTTTGCCTCCGCGGATATTTTGCCAGCCGATGCAAAGTAGTGCAGGTGACCGTTAAACCCGAATTTGTCTTTCTTGTAGGCATACTTCAAATAGATATCGTTTAACCCCACAGAATTGATATGGTTTCCCACGTAGAAATAATCCATAAAACCGTTGAATTTGTGGTTGGTTCCGTAAAAGGGAGTAAATGCATAAACCTTGTCTGTTTTGTCGTAGCTGTTTCCTGAAAGGTGCTCAAAACCAACAGTGAATCCATTGTTAAAACCGGCTTCCACTAAAAAATTGAATGCACTGATTGCCTCGCCATTAACATGTTTTCCGGTTTGCAGGTATAAATTTGATGCCAGAGCAATTTCTTCTGACGACCATGTAACCCGACCGCCGGCAGTCTGGCTGTAGCGGTTCACCTGCTTTTGAGCCGATTCATAAACCGGTACACCATTGTTCAGAAACAGTAAACTCAATCCGGTTTGCTCCCAGGTTTTGTTGAACCATAAAAACTGTATGTCTTTGTAGGCATCGGGTCCGTTGTAAAAGTTGTTGGTGATATCAGCATTTTCGTGGTGGGCAATTCCAAAATGCAGTTTGAAATCATTTTCAATTTTAAACAGGGCCAAATCGTGCGACCGTGCCTGATGAGCCCAACCCACGTTGCCAAAAATGCGCGAATCGTCGTACACCAGTTCCTGGCGGCCAGCCCGTAACCAAAAGTTGTTTAACAGTTTTACTTCTGCCCATGCTTCGTGAACAGAAGTGGCGTAATCTTCGTTGGTAACCAGTTGCGGCTGGCCTCCCCAGTAGCGAACATCCTGCAACACCAGTTTTGCCTTCACTTCATCGGTATTAAAAAGGGCATTTAATCGGGTGCGTTGCGCTGTGGTAGTTGACATGTTCTGGTTTTCAACTGCCGGTGATTTGTATCCCCGGCTGAATTCGGTCCGCGGTCGGAATTCACCGGAGAGAACGAACTGTGCACGAACTTCGGGCAGGAAAAAAAACATTCCTGCCAGAAGGTAAAGAAAACTATATCGATTCATTTTTTATCAGAAAGCAATTAATTGGTTAATGATGTTTCCCATGAGGCTTCACGTTCTGCCGCCTGTTCATCCCATTTTGGAACCAGGGTTTCCAGAAATTCCTCTTTTTCTGCATTTAATTTATCCATATCGAGGCCAATAAATTCCTGTGCTTTTGCTTTGGTAGAAATATCAGGATACGGAACCTCTTCGTTATGTCCCAGTTCGGCCAGCAAACGTGCCATTTCAATGCGTGTTTCCTGCGCAATTGTAATTCCGTTTGCAAGGGTACGGCCAGCCTCAACGGGTGAGTGAAATGAGCCACCGTGAGTTGCTGCCACGTAATCCCAGCGCCACTGGGCATGACGAATTCCCTGCAGTATGTCTTCCATTTGTTCTTCGGTAGCACCGAGGTCCCATGCTTTTTTAGCTTCCACATGTGCTCTGACCAGCAGTTCTTCCAATTTTACTCTGCTTTCATATATGCGATCCTGCCTTTCGTACACATCCTGTACCAGTCTCTTGGTTTCTTCACGATGACAAACCTGGCAGGAATTGGCAATGTTATTAAGTGGCGACTGCATTTTATGGTCGGTGAATTTTTGACCGCCCTCACTGTTATAAGGCATGTGGCAGTCGGCACACGAAACACCGCGTATGGCATGTATTCCGGTCATGTAAACTTCGTAATCGGGATGTTGTGCTTTTAACATGGGTGCCCGGCTCAGCGCGTGTGTCCAGTCGGTGAATTCCATGTTGTCATAATATTCTGCCATGGCTTCGGCAGTGTATCCGTTATCCCACGGGAAAGTGAGATAATTGGCGCCTTCTGCAATATCTTTATTGAAATAATATTCCACGTGGCATTGGGCACACACCAAACTGCGCATTTCCTGGTAACTCGATTTGTTCACATCTTTGCCCATTCGCTCGTAGGCTTCAATAAGCGCCGGACGTGAGATTCTCAGGTTCATGGTTTCATTGTCGTGGCAGTCAGCACAACCGATTGGGTTCACAATTTCGGATCCGAGTCTCGACCATGCACCGGTGTAAAATTCAGCCACACCCTCCTGTTCCATAACTCTTGGTACGTCCGGACTTTTGCAGGTCCAGCATGTAGTGGGCATTGGACCGTCGGTTGCATTGGTCGGAGCTCCGGTGCGTAGAATGTTGCGAACATCCTCAATTGCATAATAGTGGCCCCGCCCCTGATTGTATTCTTTTGAAAAACCGTAACCGGCCCAAAGAACAACAAGTTCAGGCCCTTCTTCAAGCATGTCAATCATGGCATTTCCACCATATTTACTGCGGAACGAGGTGTCAGCCGTATTATAATACGATTGAAACTGCCGGGGAAAATTCTCTCCCCAAACTTCGTTGCGTGGTTCGTATGGTTGAATATCAGCCTGCGGAACACTTACAAATGTGGCTTCCATCCGGCGTTCAACAATAGAAGAGGCCAGCAGGCCTAAAAGAAAAACCACTACGATGGTAGCAAAAAATAGTACCCATGATAACCACGGGCGCTTTTCGGTTAGTTTCAGTTTGTTGTTCATTTCAATTTATTTTTTAGTTGTTTACATATTTTCTAATCCATTCGGGTACAGGGTTTTGTGGCAAGGGCACACGGGCATGGGGAGCACTGGAAAGGCTATTCATTCTGCCATGACCTCCTTCTTCCCGGTGACAGTCAACACAGCGCCGGCCTTCCCGTATCGCTCTGTACATATCCACTGAGGCTTCCAGTTTTGGATCTACCAACTGCTGCTCGTGGCAACGGATACAGTTGTTTTGTACCACTTCGGCGCCTTCTTCAAGTATCCTAATCACCTGGCGTTCCTTCCTGAGTGTGAAAAGTGCAGAATGACGTAATCCGTCTTTGGCTTTAAAATAATATTTGTTAAAAACATTGTTTTGGGGTACATGGCAGTCGTTGCAATGAGCCCATTCGCGATGCGAACTGTGAGACCAGGTAGCATACTGAGGAGCCATGATGTGGCAGTTTACACACGCTTTAGGGTCGTCGGAAAGATAAGAATGTGCTTGCGACATGTAAATGGTGAAAAGTGCTAATCCTATAAATACCGCGGAGGCAATCATTACCGGGAATCTCCATTCTGGTGGTGGCAACAGTTTTTTCAGCATACTATTTATATTGATTAAGTTAAATTCAAATTTATCTAATTTGTACTTCAATTCTGTAACAGATGTTACAAGTGAATGAAAAAAAAGAGGCCGACTATCTTTATTTATAATTAAAATAAATTAGATGAAGCAGCCATTAAGTTGTAATCCGGTGGAATAATATAGAAACTTTTCTTTTAATTTTATCGGAAAAGTTACATTACAATCGACTAACTAAAATCAATATTGCTATGAAATATATTGTTCTTTTTTGTATGGTTTTTGTTTCAACCGCTGTTTACTCCCAGGGGTTTCTTTCATCGCAAAATATTAAAATTGATTTTTCAGGATTTGTGCGCAATGATTTTATTCTGGATACCCGCAGAAATGTTGACGCCTGCGACCGTTTACTGGAGTTAATTCCGGAGAAACCGGAATATGACAAAAATGGGGAGGATATTAATGCACAACCGAGTGCTCAGTTTTTGAATACTTTTACCCGGTTTGGAACCGGTTTGTCGGGTCTGGAAATGGGCAGTGCCACGATTGGTGCTTATGTTGAAGTTGACTTTACCGGTGGGGCCTCTACCAACAGTCTTCGTTTCAGGCATGCCTACACCCGGTTTGTGTGGCCAAAATCAACTTTACTTTTTGGCAGAACGTGGCATCCTACCTTCATTGAAAAAGTGTTCCCATCCACTTTAAACGAAAACACCGGCCTGCCTTTTCAGGTATTTAACCGCAGTCCCCAGTTGAGGTTTACGCATCATCTTACTGATAATTTTGATTTTATTGCCGGAGCAGTTTATCAATTTAAATATGCCAACACTGGTCCTGCCGGAAAAACTTATCAGTATCAGCGCGATGCGGTTGTTCCCAATCTTCATGCGCAATTGCAGTATTATAATGAACGCTGGGTAGTGGGGGCGGCGTTCGACTGGAAAAGCATCCAGCCGCGCACCTCAACCACCGGCACTGACGGAACTTTTGCTGCCAGCGAAAAATTAAACACAGTGGCTGCTCTGGCCTATTTCAAATACTCGAAAAATAAATTTCAGCTGAAAGCAAAATCAATGTACGGACAAAACATATGCGAAAGTATTTTACCCAGCGGTTATGCAGTTGCTTCGCTGGATGTTGCTAACGGCGCCGAAACCTACACGCCGCTTAATCATATTTACAACTGGATTAACTTTATTTATGGCAGTGAATGGAAGTTCGGATTTTTTGCCGGTTACCTGAAAAACCTGGGAACGACTGAAAATCCGGTTGGGCCTTTTTATGGTTTTGCCACCGATGTGGACAGGGTTTACAAAATTTCGCCACAACTAATCTACAACTATAAAAATTTTATGTTTGGATGGGAATTGAGCTGGACAACGGCTGCTTACGGCGAAAATGATTACAACAACAAAGGCAAAGTAATAAATACCGAAAATGTTACAAATTTCAGAAATATGCTTTCAATTGCTTACAATTTCTGATTTAACTATTATTTTTGTTTGAAATTTAACACTAAGCCAGGCTGCTTTTTTTAGAGGCAGTACTGTTTGGCAATAAAAAATCAAAAACAATGGCATTTGAAGTTTCCGTATTTTTAGAAAATAAGATTGCTCATTTCGAGGGGATTACCAATATTTTAAAAGCAGAAAAAATAAATATCCGTTCGCTGACTTTGAGCAATATTTTACACGGCTGGGGTGTACTAAACCTGTTGGTGGATCAACCTGAAAAAGCTTACCGGATTTTGGCTGAAAAAGGGAATTCAGTGGTTTTGCGCGAAGTTATTGCGCTCGAAATGAAAGATGAAACGGGCGGGCTGGACGATGTTCTGGTGAAAATTGCCCGCGTGGGTATTCACATCGAAAATGCATACAGCCGCTTGATTTCCGAAACTGGCATGGCCATTTTAATACTCGATGTTCCCGATGTGCTCGAAGCTAAAAAACGGCTGGAGCAAAATGGCATCCCTACGCTTGATGATGAAACGGTTTACGGGGTATAATTTCCGTGGAAATTAATCTTCACAAAAAATAAAATTTTACCAAACTGTTGCTAATGATTTGGAACGAGAAGATAGAATGTGCTTCGCGCGATGAGATGACTTTTATTCAAAGTGAGAACCTGATAAAAACCGTTCAGCGGATTTACCACAACATACCCAGCTACCGTGCTAAAATGCAGGAAAAAGGTTTGCTGTCCGGTGATATTAAATCGGTTGATGACTTAAGCAAATTGCCGTTTACCAATAAATCGGACCTGCGCGACAACTACCCGTTTGGAATGTTTAGCGTACCCATGAGCGAAATTGTTCGGGTGCATGCCAGCTCGGGAACCACCGGAAAACCCACTGTGGTTGGCTACACACGAAACGATTTGCAAATGTGGTCGGAAGTGGTTACCCGCGCGCTTTGCATGGCCGGTGTGCACAAAAACGATATTGTACAGGTAGCTTACGGCTACGGGCTTTTTACCGGCGGACTCGGATTGCATTACGGTACCGAAAACCTCGGGGCCACAGTTATTCCCATTTCGGGCGGAAACACCAAAAAGCAAATTCAGCTGATGCAGGATTTCGGTACTTCAGTAATTGCATGTACACCTTCGTATGCCTTGTTTTTGGCCGAAGTAATGGATGAAATGGGGATTGCTCCCGGTTCAATGAACCTGCGGGTTGGCATATTTGGCGCCGAACCCTGGAGTGAAAGTATGCGCCACGAAATTGAATCGAAACTAAAGTTAAAAGCCATTGATATTTACGGACTGAGCGAAGTGGTTGGCCCGGGTGTTTCGTGCGAATGTGAGAAGCAGGCCGGGATGCATGTAAATGAAGATCATTTTATACCTGAAATTATCGACCCGGAAACGCTCGAACCAGTTCCGAAAGGCGAACTGGGTGAGCTGGTTTTTTCCACGGTTACCAAAGAAGGAATCCCTATTCTTCGGTACCGCACCCGCGATCTTACCCGTTTGAATTACGAAAAATGCACCTGTGGCCGTACTTTGGTGCGCATGGAAAAATGTACCGGCCGTTCCGATGATATGCTCATTATCAGGGGTGTGAATGTGTTCCCGTCGCAAATTGAAAGTGTGCTGCTCGAAATGAGCGAAACCGAACCGCATTACCTGTTGATTGTGGAACGCGAAGGAACACTCGACGTGCTGAAACTGCTGGTTGAAGTTCAGGAACAGTTCTTTTCAGATGAAATTCGCGAACTGGAAGCACTGCGTAAAAAAATTACGGCAAACATACAAGGCACCCTGGGAATTTCAGTTGATGTGAAACTGGTGGAACCAAAAACCATCGAACGCACTGCCGGTAAGTCAAAACGCGTTATCGACAACAGAAAAATTTAGATGAAATGAAAGCAAAACAAGTTTCGGTATTTTTAGAAAATAAATCGGGCCGGTTAAACGAAGTGGCTCAAATTCTGGGTGAGGCCGGAATCAATATTTCAGCTTTTACTGTGGCCGATACATCCGATTTTGGAGTCTTGCGGTTAATCGTTTCCAAACCGGAAAAGGCGTGTTCGGTTTTAAAGGAGAATCAGTTTTCTGCACGCACTACCGATGTGGTGCTGGCCAACAGCCCTAACCGCCCGGGAGCGTTGTCAAAAATGCTGAATATTCTCAATGCCGAAGGTGTTTTTATTGAATACCTCTACGCATTTACCATGAATGAAGAAACGGCAGTAATTGTTATCCGGCCTACCGATATTGACAAATGCATTGAGAAACTTGAAAAGCACCGCGATGCCCTTTTGAGCAATAACAACAATTATAAGTTATAAACTTTTAGCCGCTGGAATTGGAAAACCGAGCCGGCAACAAATCAGAATTAGTATATTTGAAATTATTTTTAGAAAATGAAACGAATTGCAGTACAAGGAATAGTGGGGTCTTTTCATGAAGACGCAGCAGTGAAATACTTCAAGGATGAAATTGAAGTTGTTGAATGTAAGTCGTTTACGAGTGTTTGTGAAATGGTTGACTCCGATAAGGTAGATTATGCTGTGATGGCCATTGAAAATTCGATTGCCGGCAGCCTGCTCAAAAATTACCAGCTGATACGCGACTACCATCTTCGGATAATAGGGGAGATTTACCTGCATATTCAGATGAACCTGATGGTAACTCCCGGAGTAAAAGCAAAAGATATCACCCATATTTATTCGCATCCGGTTGCT
>JBNJGR010000073.1:0-11590 GCA_051747885.1 Bacteroidota bacterium
AGAATTTCTGAAAGTGAAGATTCCAAATTTGCTGGGGATATATACTTTCGGAAGTTTTGCCGACAACAGGCTGACTCCGGAAAGTGACATCGACATTGCTTTTTTGACGTGGGAAAAATTTTCTGCGGTGGAAAAGTGGAAAATTCAGGAAGAGCTGGCTTCGCTGCTCGATATCGACATCGACCTGGTTGATTTAAAAGATGCGTCGGTTGTGTTGCGCGCCGAAGTTGTTGAGAACGGAGAACGCATTTACACTGAAAATGAGTATGAATGTGACAATTTTGAGGTTACTACGTATTCAATGTATGCTGATTTGAATGAAACAAGAAAAGATATTTTGAATGACTTTAAAGAAAAATATGGACGAAATTCTGATAAATAAGCAAACCACAATCAACCGGTGCATCAAAAGAATACAGGAAGATTACCAGGATGATTTCAGGGAGAATTTCACCCGGCAGGATTCCGTCATTCTAAATATTGAACGGGCTTGTCAGACCGCCATTGACATGGGAAACCGAATTATCAAGCTTCACAATTTAGGACTTCCGCAAAGTAACAGGGATACTTTTATTAAACTTGAAAAAAGCAAAATTATATCGCCGGAATTGAGCAGCAAAATGCAGTCAATGGCAGGTTTTCGTAATCTTGCTGTGCATGATTATGGTTCCATTAATCTGGATATCGTTATTAACATCGTGGAAAATAACCTCGATGATTTGAAAAATTTCGCGGAAACAGTGATTGCTGAAACTTGAATCCTCTGATAAAGTAGGTTCTAAATGTCATTTCGAGAATGTACCCAAAAAAAATTTTGGGCATAATGGGACGATGACAGTAATATCCAAAATACAAATCACAAACCCGCCTAAACCGCCCGCCTGAATGACTTAGTCGGGCAGGGATGGGCAGGTAAATTCCAATGTTCTATTTCTTTAAATTCCAAAATTTTCAAATTTGTCTTGTTTCGAAAATTGTTTTTTCTGATTTTGGTACTTATTTGAAATTTGATTTTTGTCATTTGGTAATTTACTCACAAACAGCATATTACACAAACTGTCATTGGCACGATGCAGAAGAAGAAATCTTCCGTGATTTAGAGATTTCTCATCCGCCAACCGGCGGATTTGAAATGATAGAAAATACATCTTTAGGAATTCTTTGAGCCTTTATTATTTTGTATTTAATAAGAAATAGCCAGTAAGACACAAAAACACGAAGATTTCACTAAGGATTTTAATATTTAGAGCGATAAAAAGAAACCGAAACTTCCGGCCCGGGCAACACAAAAGTATCGTTTGCAGCAATCCGCCACGAGAAAGCCAAATCCATCCGGTAACTGGAACTTAGCTGCGAGTAGTAATTCACGTAAGGAATGAAATTGTGGCGCACAATGCCAAAATCGTCAATGTCATTCACAGTCACGCCCGGGATATATTTCAGTCCAAAATCGTAACGGGTTTTCAAATCAGGATAAAAACTCCAGCCCAGTTTTGTTTCCAGTAAAATCCAGTCGCGCTGCTTATAACTGTTGTAACTCAGTGAAGCACTTATGTTTCGGTTCCATTTCAAATTACAATATTTGGCATTTTCGAACTGAAGGTACCCACCGAAAATAAAATCGGGCTCGCGATTGAAATAATTGAAAAACGGTCCCAGTTCCCACCGGGTTCCTTCAAAACGGGGTGAAAATTCACCCATTACCCAGTCGTTCAACATGGTGCCGGGCGATTCCAGCATCAACTCCCGGTTCAAAAAAGCGGTTAACTGCCCGGCTTCCGTTTCGGGGTCGTGCCCCGTTCGGGCATCTCTTGCATGTTTTATCCGGCCAATTTCGCGGGCCAGAAGCAAAATCTCCCGGTCAGAAAAATTTCTTCTTTCGTAATTTTTTTCAAGAATGTACTGGGCTGTCATAAAATGATTCATTGGGTTTAACCTTCCGCGGCCCCAGCCTGCTTTGGCCTCAAAACCATACCTCAGCTTCGAAAGATCCGATTTTTGGGAGTAAGGAGTTTCAAGCCCAACAGAATCGGTATGTGTGCCGGTGGCATCTCTGCGAAGCAAGCCGTAACTTCCCCATGCATCAACTTTAACAATGGTGTAATTCTTATAATCGTAATAAAAACGGCTGCTGTAACGGGCTGCTGCTTTTGCACGTACTCCAGCCACTTTTTGTTCCGTATCAATAAACCGGGTTGTCGAACTGTCGAGCATTGTACCATTCCCGTAAAACGGGCCAATTTCAAAATTGTAATCCCACACCTCCTGTTTAAACAACGCTAAATTCCAGTTGCGGTTGGCCCACCGGAACCGCAGGAAATTTTCTGTTAATTCTTCAAAATCGTTCGTATTTTCAGTACGAACTTGTTCGCGTACTTTTTGTAAACTGTAGGTAATTCCGGTGTTCAGTTCCTTTTTAAAATAGTTGAAATACGTCAAGCTGTCAGTTAAAACCTCATCGGATGCGAAGCTATGCGAATGGTTAAAAATCAGCATAATCAATAATAGTAAACCTGAAATTCCGATTCTTTTCATTACCTGAACATTTCGTTTTCATTACAAAGTAACTAAACTTCATTAAACACCGAATATTCCTCCGGTTAATAAAAGTTAAGCATTTATAATTTTTAATTTCGGAAACCACTGTTGTTGCGGAGGTAAAAACCTTTGGTTACTTTTGTATAGAAATTAAATATCAATAAAAATGTCGGTACATAACGAAATAAAAAAAGTAACCACCCACCGGTTATCGGAAATGAAATTGAGGGGCGAAAAAATTGCCATGCTCACGGCATACGATTTCAGCATGGCCAGCCTGGCCGATGAAGCAGGGCTTGATGTAGTTCTCGTAGGCGATTCAGCTTCCAATGTAATGGCCGGCCATGAAACCACGCTCCCCATCACCCTCGACCAGATGATTTATCACGGGGCTTCGGTGGTAAGAGCCGTTAAACGTGCCCTGGTGGTTGTTGATTTACCTTTTGGGACTTACCAGGGAAATTCGCGCGAAGCTTTGATATCGGCCATCCGCATAATGAAAGAAACGGCCGCCGACGCTGTAAAACTTGAAGGCGGTTCGGAAGTCATTGAATCGGTGAACCGGATTCTTTCGGCAGGAATTCCGGTGATGGGGCACCTCGGTTTAATGCCGCAGTCGATACATAAATTCGGTACCTACACGGTTCGCGCCAAAGAGGAGGAAGAGGCCGAAAAGCTAATCAGCGATGCCAAATTGCTGGAAGATGCGGGTTGCTTTGCTCTTGTACTGGAGAAAATTCCGGCCAAACTGGGTGAAGCAGTTGCCAGTGAATTAAAAATCCCGGTAATCGGGATTGGTGCCGGCTCACAAGTAGACGGACAGGTACTTGTTATTCACGACATGCTTGGAATTACCCAGCAATTTTCGCCCCGGTTTTTGCGTCGTTACCACAACCTGGCTGCCGAAATAAAAGGGGCTGTGGGCTCATACATTAAAGATGTTAAATCTCTCGACTTTCCCAACGAGAAAGAGCAGTATTGAATCTTATTCATGTTTTGCCAATAAGTTCAGCAATATTAAAAATTCAATAAATTGCAAATACTTTACGAAGACAACCATATTATTGCTATAAACAAAGCCTGTGGTGAGCTGGTACAATCAGATATTACGAATGAGCCTACTCTTGTGGACGACATGAAGGAATACCTGAAAAAAAAGTACAACAAGCCAGGGAATGTTTTTGTAGGGTTGCCTCACCGGCTCGATCGTCCTACCAGCGGGGTGATGATTCTGGCCAAAACAGGAAAAGCACTCGAACGGCTGAACAAATTGTTTAAAGAACGCGGCGAGATTAAAAAAACCTATTGGGCAGTTGTGAATAAACGCCCACCCAAATTTGCCGACACCCTGGAACATTACCTCAAAAAAAACTCAACCAAAAACAAAAGTTTTGCTTACCCCAAACCAGTTCCAGGTGCCAAACTGGCAAAGTTAACTTACCGCCATGTTGCAAGTTTGCAACGCTATCACTTGCTTGAAATCGATTTACTGAGCGGGAGACACCATCAAATCCGCGTTCAGCTGGGCACACTTAGTATGCGCATAAAAGGTGATTTAAAATACGGATTTCCGCGCTCCAATAAAAATAAAGGCATCCATTTGCATGCCCGCAAACTTGAATTTATACATCCTGTAAAAAAAACGCAAGTCACCATTGTTGCCGACCCGCCGGATGACCCTGTTTGGAACGAATTTTTAAAAATGTTCAGAGAAAACAAATTCAGCCCAGTGATTCCGGTTTAAATGCAAAAGGCAACAAGTCTTTGATTCCATCAAATACATGGATTTTTTTCTTTCCGTCGAGAATTATTCTTATGGGTTTACCAAAACGATATTCGGCTTCTGCCAATGCCTGACGACAAGAGCCGCAGGGTTTTACCGGCCCGTCAACTAAACTTTTATTATTAGTGGCGGTTACGGCCAGTGTTTTCACGGCAACATCAGGATAGGTGGCATTGGCATAAAAAAGGGTCACTCGCTCGGCACAAAGCCCTGCCGGATAGGCAGCGTTTTCCTGGTTATTTCCGCTGAAAATTTCATTGTTTTCCAAAAGCAACGCGGCTCCTACATGAAACTTTGAATAAGGTGCATAGGCATTTTTGGCAGCTTCGCGGGCAATCTTCACTAATCTTTGATCTTCGGCAGGCAATTCATCCACCGATTTATATTCATATACGAAAATCCGTAATTCTTTCGTTTCCATACCAGTGATTTTGCTCAAATGTACAATTTTTCAAAAAAATGAACACATGTAAAATTATTGAAATGAAGCTATAAGCGAAATTCACGTTGAACTGTTCATAAAAAAGTACGATTATCATAAATAAAGCAACAGAAGAAATTATTTTTAACGCAAAATCAGAAAACAGCAAAGGATGAAACACATTCTTTTATTCATATTCATTTTTTTTACCGGATTTATTGCCAACCCGCAATCAACCAGACAGCATTATGTAACTAAATACCAACTTCTTGCCATTGAAGAAATGGGCCGGAGCGGGATACCGGCAAGTATAAAAATGGCTCAGGCTGTATTGGAATCAGGGAACGGGAACAGCGAACTTTCACGAAAATCGAACAACCATTTCGGCATTAAATGCAAACGGAACTGGAAAGGCGGAAAAGTTTACTACGACGATGATGCAAGAGGAGAATGTTTCAGAAAATACAAATCGGTTGAAGATTCATACATCGATCACTCCAATTTTTTGATGTCGAACCCACGTTATGCTTTTCTTTTTCAGCTGGCACCCGACGATTATGTGGGTTGGGCCAAAGGTCTTAAACAGGCCGGATATGCCACTGCGCGCGACTACGATAAGCGCCTGATTAAAATTATTGAAGACAATAAGCTTTACCGCCTCGATTACAAAGAAAGTTTCAGTCCATTGCTGGCCTACAATGAAAACAGGCCCCTCAACGAAGGAATGAACTCCGGGGTTACCATCAATCCATTTCAGGCGCACGAAATAGTTGAAATAAACGAACTCGAAGCAGTTATTGCTAAAAAAGGCGACACCTACGAAATTATTGCCCAGGAACTTGACATGAAACCCTGGCAACTCTACAAATTTAACGACTGTGCCGAAGGCTACCGCCCGCAACCGCGTGAGGTTGTTTATATTGAACGTAAAAACAGAAGGACATCCAAGGATCAGCCAAACCATACTGTTTCAGCGGGCGAAACAATGCACTTCATTTCACAAATGTATGGTATCAGGCTGAAACCACTTTACCGCCGCAACCGGATGGATTTTGACGACCAGCCATCACCTGGAGAGATTATTAACTTGCGAAAAAGGAAGCGGAATTAAAAGCTGCGATACTCTGCAGTTGAGTTCACCTGGTTTTTGTAATTTTTATATATCTAGTCAATTTTAATGACATGATTCGTCTACCATTTTTTAATAAATGCACATAATACAAATGCAAAAATTATACTGAAAATCAGACGGGCTTGGTAGGTAATTTTTTCATCGGTATTTTAATGAATCTTCTTACCTTTAAAATATGGCGTGGAAAAACAGAAAACTCAAAGTGGGGTTCAAAATATTGAAAAACGTATTGGCAGCGCTGGTCGGTTTAATAGTGCTTTACTTAGCTATTGCCCTGCTGCTTTCGTTCTTACCAACCCACCCGCCTGAAAAAAACTGCCGGCCCGAACACAAAATTTTTGTTGCAACCAACGGCGTTCACCTCGACATCATTTTGCCGGTTGAAAAAATTGAAACGGATTTGCGTTCCCAGCTGCAGTTACCTGCCGGTACCCGTTTTGTTTCGTTTGGCTGGGGCGACAAAGCGTTTTATATAAAAACACCCGAATGGTCTGACCTGACTTTTCCGGTTGCATTCAGGGCGCTTTTCCTGAAAACGGAAGCAGCCATGCACGTTACCTCACTGGGCCGTATGTTTTCCGATTGGAAAGAAGTGGAAATCTGCACCGGGCAACTCAACACGTTAAACAGTTACATCAATTCCTCCTTTAAAAAAAATGAAACCGGTGAATTACAGAAACTTGAATTTCCGGGCTACACAAGCCACGATGATTTTTATGAAGGCAACGGAAGTTTTACTGTTTTTCGCACCTGCAACGTCTGGGCAAATAATGCCTTGAAAGAAACTGGTGTCAAAACATCGGTATGGTCGCCATTCGATTTTGGAGTACTACATCATTTGCCCTGATTTATTTTTTAAATATCCTGTCAATTTCATAAATTTACTTTATGAGAGTTGCTGTTATCGATTTGGGAACCAATACCTGTAACCTGCTGGTAGCAGAAATAAAAAATCGTGCATTCACCATTCTTCACCAGAGCAAGCAGCTGATTCAGCTGGGCGACGAAACAATTCAAAAAAATGAAATCAGCAGTGAAGCTACTACCCGGGTTCTGGAATGCCTCAGCGTTTTCAAAAAAATAATTTCAGAATTACAAGCCGAAAAAGTACGGATTGTGGCGACTTCGGGCATCCGCGATGCAAAAAACAAAATTGAGCTGCTTGAAAATATAAGTTCTCAAACGGGCTGGGTTACCAAAATTGTTACAGGCGAAAACGAGGCGCAGCTAATTTTTGAAGGTGTATTGCTGGCACTTGAAAAAATAAATGCCCCAACTGTTGTTCTGGATATTGGGGGCGGCAGCAACGAAATAATTATGGCTGAAAAAAACCAGCTAATCTGGAAAGAAAGCCAACCCACCGGCATGGCGCGGGTAATCAACCAGTTTTCACTTTCAAATCCATTACAATCAGAAGAAATTAAAACACTTGAAAATTACTTTTCCACCCGGCACGCTACTGCAATTGAAAACTGCAAAAAACATAGTGTACAATGGTTAATTGGTTGTGCCGGTGCTTTTGACACTATTGCCGACCTCATCGAGAAAGTAAACCCGGGCGAAAAACAGCGGATAAGGCAGGAAATTTCACTTCCTGATTTCAATCGGGTTTATGAAAATTTACTACCATCGACCCGCGAAGAACGCCTAAAAATGAAGGGAATGGACAGTGTGCGAATCGACTTGATTGTTCCGGCCATAATACTTATCCGGCAACTTATTTCAGCGATAGGAATTAAGCGAATCATTCAAACCGATTATGCACTGCGAGAAGGCGTGTTGTACGAATTGATGAATACCCCAAAGCTATACTAAAACTTACTGTTGTGTATTTTACCTCAGCGTAACAAACCTTCAGCAATTAAAAACAGCATCATAAAAAGGTAAAGAAAGTTGAGCTGGTAAAATGCCTGCAATACTTTGAATTTTTCTTTAAAAATAACCGAACGGCTGAGTGAAACCATCAGAAACAACACATAAGCAAGTAGAATAAACAGCAGAATGCGGCTGGTAAAAACAAAGAAAAGAACCAGCAAAGCCGAAGCAATTGTGGTGAGCACCCAGGCATAAGTAACGCGTTTTAACTGCGCTTCAGAAAAAATATCGGTAAGGCTGGGAAGTCCTGCCAATTTATACTGATCGCCAAAAAGCATTAAAAGCAGCCAGAAATGTGGAATCTGACCGATAAAAAAGAATGTGGCGACAATGAGTATCGTTTCTGAAAAAATTTGGCCGCCTGCAGCCGTCCAGCCAATCAATGGCGGAAGCGCCCCCACCAGCGAACCCGGAATTACTGCAAAAGCAGTTACTTTTTTGAGCGGGGTATAAATAAGGTTATACGATGCCAGGGTGGCCCAGCTCAAAACCAGAGCAGTTAATGGATTAGAAAATAGTAAAATGAATGAACCAACAACTGCATAACCCAAAGCTACTATTAATCCCTGAAGTGAAGTAATTCTGCCCGAAGGAAGCGGTCTCGACTGTGTGCGGGGCATTTTAGCGTCAGTTTTTCGTTCCTGCCAGTGATTTAATGCCCCTGATGCACAGGCCATAAGAAAAACTCCCAAACCCATCAGCAAGGATTGCCTGTTTATTTCCCCCGCGTACAAAACAAAACCCGCAAGGGCAGACAAAGCAACGGGCAACGCGATGCGCACTTTGCCAAGTTCAAAAATAATTTTCAGGAAACGTTTCAAAATGTTCAATTCACTGTTTTGAGGTATTCAATTATGTTATTGACGTCTTCTTCGGAAAGCTGTCCCTCGTAGGAAAGCATCAGTCCTTTGTTGAACCCGTCAACCACGTCGGCATTGGGTTCGTAAATCGAACGGCGAATATAGTCTTCGTCAACTGTAACCTGTCGTTCAGCGCCGTCGGTTACCACGGTGTGTTCAGCGCCCCAGATTCCTTTAAAAGACGGACCTACCAACCTGGAACCATCCAGTGAGTGACAGGCAAAACAGCCTATATTTTGCATTATCCGCTTACCTGTGGCTGTGGGTGAGTCAATGTCCTCAGCCAAAACCTGGGTGGTATCAGCAATCCACGACTGAAATGCAGTATCTTCCATAACATTCACATACGAATACATATAGGAGTGTTCGAGTCCGCAATATTCAGCGCAATACAATTCGTAAGTACCTTCTTTTTGCGGTTCAAACCACATAAAATTATTTTCTTTTCCGGGAACCATATCTTGTTTTACCCTGAAAGCCGGAATATAAAGGCTGTGCAACACATCCATTGCCACAAGGTTCAGTTTTACCGGCTTGTCTTTGGGAAGGAAAAGTGTATCGGTGCGTTTACCGTTTTCGTACTCAAAAGAAAAATTCCACATTCGCCCGTAAACGGTAACTTCCATGGCATCGTCAGGAACTTTTGTCATGGGCTTGTAGCCCGCCCACCCAAAATAAAACATCAGCAAGGTTAAAAGAAGTGGAATTACAGTCCAAACAATTTCGAGCTTTGTGCTTCCTTCAATTTGCTTTGCTACCGGATGCCTCTTGCGGTTGTACTTGTAAATAAAGACAATCATTAAGATGGTAAGGGAAATCAAAAAGAAAAATGAAATTCCCAGTATTATCAGAAAAGTGAGATCAACACCCTTCACAAAATTAGACGCCTGTGTAATTTCAGAACTGTACATGGTTTTATCGGTATAAATAATCTAAAAATGTGACAACTATGGTTACAACAAGTATTGCAAATACAAAGCCTACCATTATTCTAATATATGGCTTATCATACTTGAGGTGCATAAAATAAGTGAGTACTAAAAAAGATTTCACTACTGCGAAAATCAATGCACCGGCAACGGTGTATTTACCGAGATCGTAATCGGTTATGCCAATTGATAAAAGCGTTAAAACTACCAATGCTACAAGTACGAAAGCATAAACGCGGTAGGGCACAATATGGTTTTTTTCTTCTGACATAAAAAATAGTTTTAAGCAATTAGATAAAACAACGGGAAAAGGAAAATCCAGATAATATCGACCAGGTGCCAGTAGAGCCCTGAGTTTTCGAGCAGTACAGACCGCCCGGCATGAATTTTTCCTTTGGCTACTTTCCACATTACAACGACAATAAAAACAAGGCCTATAATAATGTGCAGTGCATGCAGTCCGGTCATAATAAAATAGAGGCCAAAAAATAAAATCTCACCCTGGCTCAGGGTTTCAGTCAGGGTAGCAGATCCCGGAAAAATGCCGTGGTCAAATTTGACTCCCCACTCAAAGTATTTATTGACCAGGAAAACCACTCCAATAACAAAAGTAATCCCGTTAAGCAAAAGAGTCAGCGGTTTATTGTTTTTCTGAAGTGCAGTTACCGACATGGCAATGGTCATACTGCTAATGAGCAAAATGATTGTATTAACAGCTCCTGTAAACGTGTCGAGCTCCGCAGCTGCCAAATGAAACGCATCGTGGTTCAGATAGCGATACACGGAATAAATGACGAAGAGAATGCCAAAAAGCAAAAGCTCGGTAAAAATAAACAGCCACATTCCTATTTTTGATGCTTCTGCATCGTAATGGTCGTGAGGTGCGTGTGTAACCTTTTCCATTATTGATTCAGTTTTTAGTAGTTGTACGGTCCGTCATTTTCATCTATTTTCGGAATTTCATCAAAATTTTCAACAGGCGGCGGCGAAGGAACGGTCCACTCCAGGGTCTTTCCTTTCCAGGGATTCATTTCCGCTTTTTCACCTCTGCGTGCAGAACGAACAAGGTTTACTAGAATAATGATAAAACCCGTTGCGAGTATCCATGAACCGAAGGTACTTAAAATATTTCCGCCATGAAATTCTTCCAGATAATCGTAATAACGTCTTGGCATTCCCATCATACCCAAATAAAACATGGGTGAATAGAGTGTTAAAAAGCCAATAGTAAAAACTATCCAGCCGATATTGGCCCAGGCTTTATCGTACATCCGGCCAAATATTTTCGGAAACCAATAATGGATGGCTGCAAAAAAAGCAAAACCTGTACCACCAAAAACTATGTAATGGAAGTGCGCCACCACAAAAGCTGTATCGTGTACATAAATATTGGCAGCCAACGCGCCCAAAACGAGTCCGCTTAACCCACCAATCATAAATACAAAAATAAACGAAACGGCCCAGTAAAAAGGAGTCTGAACATTTATCGACCCTTTATACATAGTTGAAATCCAGTTAAATACTTTTATTGCACTGGGGATTGCAACCAGAAAAGTAAGTAAAGAAAAATAGTATTGAGCTGTACCGCTCATTCCGGCAGTAAACATGTGGTGCCCCCAAACAAGGTAGCCCACAAAAGCAATGGCCATTGTTGAAATAATAATTGCTTTGTAACCAAAAATATGTTTCTGGGAAAACGTAGGGATAATTTCGGAAATGGCTCCCATAGCCGGAAGAATCATTATATAAACGGCCGGATGAGAATAAATCCAGAACAAATGCTGGTACAGAATTGGGTCGCCGCCAAGTGCCGGATCGAATATTCCTACTCCGAAGAGACGTTCGAGAGCAACCAAAACAAGCGTGATTCCAACAACTGGTGTGGCAAGCAGCTGAATCCATGCTGTGCCATAAAGTGTCCAGACAAACAAGGGCAGTTTACTCCACTTCAAACCCGGGCAACGCATCCGGTGAATGGTAACCAAAAAATTCAGGCCCGTTAATATAGATGAAAAACCGAGAATGAAAGCTCCGAAAATAGCCGGCAGCATA
>JBNJGR010000074.1:0-11555 GCA_051747885.1 Bacteroidota bacterium
TTCATTTGGTAGAGGCGGTGAACGCCGGTTGTGGTTTCTTCAGAAACGCCCTTCATATCTTTTGCGGCCTTGTGCCAGCGATCAGGTGTTTCTTTCAGAATTCGTTTCAGGATTTTATTTAGTTCAACTTCGTCCTCTCCGTCTGCCGGCTGGTCGAGTAATGAAGCGTTTCCCTCTGCCAGGTAGCCACGATGCACCATCAGGGTGGCATCGCCGCCATCGTCAACAATCAGGTGGGGACCTTTTCCGTCGCCAAAGTTGAGCGCGTTTTCTGTGCACCACCAATACTCTTCGAGGGTTTCGCCTTTCCAGGCAAAAACGGGAACGCCGGCCTCAGCGATAGCGGCTGCGGCATGGTCCTGGGTGGAGAAAATATTACAGCTTGCCCAGCGCACTTCGGCACCCAGTTCGGCAAGCGTTTCAATTAAAACTGCTGTTTGTACGGTCATGTGTAAACTCCCCATTACCCGGGCACCTTTCAGTGGTTTTGATGGGCCAAACTTTTTGCGGATTGACATCAGGCCAGGCATCTCTTTTTCGGCGATATCAATTTCTTTACGCCCAAATTCTGCCAGCCCGATATCTGCAACTTTGTATTTCAATTTTTCGTTTACTGCAACACTCATTTCTTTTATATAATTATTCGATTAAAAAACGGTGCAAAGTTAACAAATTCCGGTAGATTAATGTTTTGATGCTAATCAGGAAAAAGTGTTAATTCCCCATATCGGAAATAAATTTGATACGCATCAGCCTGATGTCATCCTCGGAGTATTCATCTTCTCCGAGTTCGTCGAGTGCTTCCTGTACCGAATCGTTTTCCGCTTCCCTAAAATATTCGAATACTTCTTCCTGATGATCTTCATCGAGTACATCATTTAGATAATAGTCGATATTTAAGCGTGTACCTGAGTTGACAATTGCTTCCACTTCCGAAATAATATTTTTTACTTCTACTCCTTTGGCGTCTGCAATGTCTTCGAACGAAATTTTCCTGTCGATGCTTTGGATAATGAAAACTTTCAGTTTTGATTTGTTGGCAATGGTGCGTACAACAAAATCTTCAGGCCTTTCAATTTCATTCTCTTCAACGTAGTTTTTTATCAGCTGAATAAATTCTTTTCCGTACCTTCTGGCTTTACCTTGTCCAACACCCTGTATTTTCTGAAGTTCATCGAGTGTTACCGGGTACTGAATTGACATGTCGGCCAGCGACGGATCCTGAAAGATGACAAAAGGAGGCAAGTTCTTTTTTCTGGCAATTTTTTTGCGCAAATCTTTGAGCATCGAAAAAAGTGCCGGGTCGCCACCTGTGCCTCCCGAGGGAGCCCCTCCGGTGCTAACATCATCTCCTTCCTCTTCGTATTCGTGGTTTTTTACGAGCAGGAAACTGGTGGGGTTAGCCAAAAATTCGTGCCCTTTTTCAGTCATTTTCAACAGGCCGTAATTTTCAATGTCTTTATTAATAAGGCCTGCAATCATCGACTGCCTGAAAACAGCGTTCCAGAACCGTTCGTCGTGGTCTTTTCCTGCTCCGAAGGATTTCAGTTTATAATGGTTAAAAGATTTTATAGCAGCTGTTTTGTTACCAATTAAAATGTTGGCAATATGGTCGGCCTTGTATTTCTCATTCACCTCAATTATGGCTTTCAGTCCCCGCACCACTTCGTCGCTTGCTTCAATCTGTTCTTTTGGATTCAGGCAATTGTCGCAATTGCCACAGTTATCTTTTTTGTAAGTTTCACCAAAGTAGTGTAATAATATTATACGACGGCATAATGCCGATTCAGCATAAGAAACGGTATCGAGCAAGAGTTGTTTTCCAATTTCCTGCTCGGCCACGGGTTTGCCGTGCATAAATTTTTCCAGCTTCTGAATATCTTTGTAGCTGTAAAAAGTAATGCACTGTCCTTCGCCACCATCGCGCCCTGCACGCCCGGTTTCCTGGTAATATCCTTCAAGGCTTTTGGGGATATCGTAGTGGATTACAAACCGGACATCGGGTTTGTCGATTCCCATTCCAAAAGCAATGGTAGCAACAATTACATCAACCTCTTCCATAAGAAATTTATCCTGGTTTCCCGAGCGGGTGGCAGCATCCATTCCTGCATGGTAAGCCAGAGCTTTAATCCCGTTAACCTGCAATGTTTCGGCAAGTTCTTCAACTTTTTTTCGGCTCAGGCAGTAAATAATGCCCGACTTGCCTTCATTTTGTTTAATGAACCGGATAATTTGGGCCTCGGGTTTTACTTTTGGTCTTATTTCGTAATAAAGGTTGGCCCTGTTAAACGAAGCTTTAAATACCCGGGCATCGAGAATACCTAGGTTTTTTTGAATGTCGTGCTGTACTTTTGCTGTTGCCGTTGCCGTAAGTGCAATAATGGGGGCGTTGCCAATTTCATCAACAATTGGCCTGATGCGCCGGTATTCCGGCCGGAAGTCGTGTCCCCATTCAGAAATACAGTGAGCCTCGTCGATAGCATAAAATGAAATTTTCACTTTTTTAAGAAACTCGATATTATCCTCTTTCGTTAGCGACTCAGGCGCTACATACAACAGTTTTGTATTTCCTGCCAATACATCTTTTTTGACTTCCTGTAAAGCAGCTTTCGATAATGATGAGTTTAAAAAGTGGGCTACGTTATCTTCGGTTTGCATCCCCCTGATGGAGTCCACCTGGTTTTTCATTAAAGCAATTAACGGTGAAATAACAATGGCAGTTCCTTCGAGTAGCAGTGCAGGAAGCTGATATATCAATGATTTTCCTCCGCCGGTTGGCATCAGCACAAAGGTGTTTTCCCCTTCCATCACACTTTTCATAGCTTCTTCCTGCTGGCCTTTAAAGCGGTCGAAACCAAAATATTGCTGCAAATAATCTGTTAATGTTTCTTGACTATTCATAAAAACAATTCTCCCTCAATGTCTTATGCTTATTCTTAAATTCTAAATTATTAAAAGTAAGTAAAATGTCAATACGATTTAATAATTTTTATAAATATATAGCAATCTTTTAAATTATTGGATTGATGAAAAGCTTCTAATAGCAGGAAGTATTTATATTTGTGAAGTTTTTTAAAGAAAAGGTTAATGAGCGTAGAAGAAAAGAGAAAAAAGCGTTTCGGGAAGAAGAAGAGCAAAGAAGAAAAAAGCGGTATGAAAACAGCTTATGCCGAGATGTCGTTTTTGGAGCACATGGAGGAGCTGCGCTGGCACATCATCCGTTCGGCTCTTGCCATTATGGTTTTAGCCGTAGTGGCATTTATTTTAAAGGATTTTATTTTTACCACGGTCATTTTAAATCCGCGGACTCCCGAATTCTGGACCAACCGGATGTTTGCCAACCTGGCTGATATCGTGGGTACCGAGGCATTGAAAATTAATCAAACACCACTGGAGTTGATAAGTATTAAAATTGCCGGGCAGTTTATGACTCACATTTGGGTCTCCATAATTGCAGGTTTTATTATTGCCTCACCTGTGGTTTTTTACGAATTCTGGCGTTTTATTAAACCGGCTCTTTACGATAATGAAAAACAACATGCCAGTGGTGCTGTTTTTTTTACTTCTGTTTTATTTTTAATGGGGATTTTGTTTGGATACTATTTAATAGTGCCGCTTTCCATCCATTTTTTAGGCACCTACAATGTAAGTGGCGATGTAACCAACCAAATTAACCTGAAGTCATACATTGGATCGGTTACCTCCATATCGCTGGCAGCCGGTGTAATATTTTTAATACCCATTTTTTCCTATTTCCTGAGTAAGGTGGGAATTCTTACCCCTCAGTTTATGAAAACTTACAGGAAACACTCCTATGTAGTTATGCTGCTCTTGTCGGCCCTTATCACACCGCCCGATATTTTTAGCCAGATTATGGTGTGTTTCCCTTTGGTATTCCTGTATGAAATAGGTATTATTATTTCGCGCAGGGTAGTTAAAAAACGTGAAAAAGAGATGAATGAAATATAACATTCAATTATAAATTCGTTATTTGTCTGAATGATTCTTCGAGCAGAAAATATTGTTAAGAAATACCGTAAACGAACGGTAGTTAAAGGAGTTAGCTTTGATGTAAAAGAAGGGGAAATTGTGGGTTTGCTGGGACCGAACGGCGCCGGCAAAACTACATCGTTTTATATGATTGTGGGCCTGATACAGCCCCTTTCGGGAAAAGTTTTTCTTGACCAGGAAGAAATAACCAAGCTGCCGGTTTATAAACGTGCAAAGAAAGGAATCGGTTACCTGGCGCAGGAGGCTTCGGTTTTCAGGAAGCTGAGTGTAGAGGATAACCTGAAGGCTGTACTCGAGATGACCAAATATTCAAAAGAGTATCAACGTGAAAAAGTTGAAAGCCTGCTTGAAGAATTCGGGTTGCAGCACATCCGCAAAAGTAAGGGGGATCAGCTTTCCGGTGGCGAGCGCCGCCGCACAGAAATTGCAAGGGCTCTGGCTATTGACCCCAAGTTTATTCTACTCGACGAACCGTTTGCCGGCGTGGATCCAATCGCTGTGGAAGACATACAGCAGATTGTGATACAACTTAAAGAGAAAAATATTGGAGTACTCATTACCGACCACAACGTTCACGAAACATTGTCAATTACCGATCGTTCCTACTTACTTTTCGAAGGCTCAATTTTAAAAGCCGGCAATGCCGAAGAGCTGGCTAATGATGAAGATGTGAGAAGAGTATATCTGGGCCAGAACTTTGAACTACGCTAAATATAATAATTCTTGTAAAAAACTTTATTTCAGTGGCCTGCGAAAAGAATGATTAAGGAGTTGACTAAAAGATGAACTCAGCGAAAAAATTTATATAGAAAATTTGGTGGATAACAAAAATGAAGTATTTTTGCAGTCCCAATTTCAGGGAAACATATGATGGCCCGTTCGTCTAGGGGTTAGGACGCCAGGTTTTCATCCTGGTAGCAGGGGTTCGAATCCCCTACGGGCTACTTAAATTTTTTATGATTTTAAAAGAACAAAATGGCAAATCACAAGTCAGCTTTAAAAAGGATTAGACAAAACGAGAAAAAGCGTGTACACAACAGGTACTACGCCAAAACTACCCGCAATGCGATTAGGGATTTGCGGAATGAAACCGATAAAGAAGAAGCTGTAAAAAGACTTCCTAAAGTGGTTTCTATGATTGATAAACTGGCAAAAAAGAATATCATTCATAAAAACAAAGCAGCCAACCTGAAATCGAAACTGGCAGGACAGCTGAGCAGCTTATAAAAGAAACTTTCATGATAATTTGAAAGCCTCTTCGCATTGCGGAGGGGCTTTTTTTGCTTCCTGACGCTGAAGTTTATTTTAATTTTTGTATTTTACTCCTGTTAAATCACTCCATACCATAACAATGAGCGAATACAAAAAAATTAAACTGAAAGAGTGGGCTGTTGAAGACCGCCCTCGTGAGAAATTACTGGTCAAAGGTGCACGTTCACTCACCGATGCCGAGCTGATTGGCATTCTTATTGGTTCCGGAAACCTCAATGAAACAGCGGTGGAACTGGGCCGCCGCATCCTGGTTTCGGCGAATAACAACCTCAACGACCTGGGACGAAAAGGAATTGACTACCTGAAAACGTTTAACGGCATTGGCGAAGCAAAAGCTATTTCCATAGTGGCGGCGCTTGAGCTGGGCAAACGTCGCAAAGAAGCCGAAGTGTTTGTGAAAAAGAAAATTACCAGCAGCCGCGATGCCGCCGATTTTATCACCCCGCTGCTGGGCGATCTTAATCACGAAGAATTCTGGATACTTCTGCTCGACCGGGGGAATAAAATCATTGATCACTTTATGATTAGCCAGGGTGGAATTTCGGGAACCGTTATCGATGTGCGGATTATCCTGAAAAATGCACTGGAGAAACTGGCCAGCTCATTAATCCTTTGTCATAATCATCCGTCAGGCACAATGGAAGCTTCTGATGCCGATCTGAAAATTACCCGGAAAATAAAAAATGCCGCCGCCGTGATGGACATTTCTGTACTCGACCATATCATAATCGGCCAAAACAGTTATCTTAGTCTTGCCGATGAAGGTATGATGTAAAAACCAAAACTATGATACTTTTTTATTCCGATGAACTTAATTCCCGTATCGAGTACACCGCAAAATTAATTTTTACCCAAATACTTAATACTGAAATAGCTTTTACCAGTAAGTCATCTGAATTTTTAAATTCGGAACTGCCCAAAATAAATTATTCGTACGAAAAATTTGGTGATGAGTTGTACATTAAACCGCACAGGTTTATGCATTGTAAAGCACTCATCCAACCCAATATTCAAACGGTTTGGTACGAAGGGGAGAAATATTTTTTCGAAAGCTCGAAAGATTCTGTTTTTCCATTCGACCTTTTTGCTGCGGCGTTTTACCTGGTAAGCCGGTACGAAGAATACCTTGAGAAAGAACACGGAAAATACAAACGCTACCCGGCAGAAAAGAGCCTGCTTTATAAAACCAAATTACTTGAAAAGCCCGTGGTAAACATTTGGGCACACATGCTGGCAGCCAAAATGAAGGAGAAATTCCCGGAAGTCAATTTCCCGAAATCGAATTTTAAATTCATTTCAACCATCGATATTGACAATGCCTGGGCTTTTTCGCATAAAGGCTTCTGGCGGGGATTGGGAGCTCTTACCAAATCATTTTCAAAAGGAGAGATTTCTGAAGTAAAAAAACGAATCCACGTTTGGCAGGGGAAAGCAGAAGATCCGTATGACACTTTCAGTTACCTCGACTCGGTTTTTGAAGGAAATGAAAACAAAGTACTGTACTTTTTTCTTTTGGGCGATTACAAACGCTACGACAAAAACATCTCGCACAAAAACAAATTATTCAGAAAACTTATTCAGGAAACAGCCCAAAAATACGACGTTGGAATTCATCCGTCCTATTCTTCGAGCAAGAAAAAAGGGAAGGGTAAATTGCATGCTGAAATAAAAAGGCTGGAAGAAATAACAGGCGAAAAACCAGTCAAAAGCCGGCAACATTTTTTGCGGCTGAAATTTCCGCGGACCTACCGGCGCCTTGTTAAAGCAGGTATTGAAGAAGATTACACCATGGGATACTCCTCGCAGACCGGATTCAGGGCCGGAATTTGTACGCCCTTTTATTTTTTCGACCTGAAAAAAGAAACGACGACCAACCTCAAAATTATTCCTTTCCAGGTAATGGATGTAACGCTGCGCAATTACCTGAACCTCTCGCCCGATGTAGCCGTAAAAAAAGTTGAACAACTGATGCATGAAGTTAAAAATGTGGGCGGTACATTTGTGTGTATCTGGCACAACGAAACCGTAAATGATTCCGGTCACTGGAAAGGATACAGAAGTGTTTTTGAGAAAATGAATGAAATGGGATTCAATTGGGCAAATGAGTGATAAAAACAAACTTAAATACATTAAAAATAATCAGCTGGATTACGAAAAATGGGATGCCTGCGTGAATAATGCGGGCAACCGAAATCTTTACGGCCAGTCGTGGTTCCTGGATATTGTCAGTCCCGGGTGGGAAGCCCTGGTGTTTGGCGATTATGAATTTGTTATGCCACTCACAGTTGTCAAACGGCTGGGAATCCGGGCGGTTTTGCAGCCTCTCCACTGCCAGCAGCTGGGCATTTTCCCGGCCCCTGGTTATGAATTGCAGGTGGAATTTTGCAACAGGCTTTTTCAGCTGTTTCCAATAGTACGTTATCAGCACAATGCAAAAGCCAAAACAGATGCATTTGGGAAGTTGAAGTTTCAGGAAAAACTGAATTTCATCTTACCGCTTCATAAAAGCTACGAAGAATTGGCGAAGAATTTTTCGGTAAATGCCCGCCGCAACATTAAAAAATCGGAGAAACAAAAAGTCAGGGTTATGAAAGGGTTGCTGCCCAACGAATTTTTTGAATGGAAAAATCAAGCTGTAAAACGAAAGGTTCCTGAAAAATCACACCGGATATTATCCCGCCTGATGAGTAAAACCCTGACCAACGGGCAAGGAGTTATTTACGCCGCTTACTCTGAAACCAATACTTTATGCGCAGCAGCCTTTATGGTTTTTGATGGCAGCCGGGCCTATTATCTGAATGCTTTTTCAACCGAAGAGGGAATGCAAAACAGGGGGATGTACGCCATTGTAAACCATATTGTAATAGAACACAGCAACTCGGATGTGTGCATCGATTTTGAAGGCTCGATGATTGACGGGGTTGCCCGATTTTATAAGGGATTTGGAGCAATTCCTGAAAAATATTTTTTCACTTTTTCATCAAAAATACCTTTGGTGGGGAAACTAATTTAGTGTGGCATGAATCGCGATCGGATAAAAAAAACGGCTTACAATTTAACGCGACCATTCTCATTTCGGTTTTTGCGAAATATGACAGGGCAACGTTTTGTTTTCCCGTTTTATCATTTCGTGGGCGAAAAACATCCGCCGCACCTCAGGCATTTGTACCGGAATATCACTCCTGAACAGTTTCGATCCGACCTCGAATTTTTACTAAAACATTACCAGCCGGCATCGGTAACTGATTTGAAACAGTTTATTGCCGGTGGCAAAAAAACCAATCGGCCATTGTTCTTCCTGAGTTTTGATGACGGATTAAAGGAATGTTTCGAAATTGTTGCTCCCGTTTTAAAACAAAAAGGAATTCAGGCTGCTTTTTTTGTTAATCCCGATTTCATTGGCAACCAATCCATGTTTTTCAGGTTCAAAACCAGTTTGCTGGCCGAAAAAATTCTCCATGGCGAGCATCAAATTTCATTAAAAGAACTGGCTTCTTTTTTGGGTGAGCCCACAGCGGATGTTTCGCAACTTACCCGATTTTTATTGTGCCTGAATTATTTTGATGCGGAAAAAATTGACCAGGCTGCCCAAATTTTAAAAGTTGATTTTAAGGAATGGCTCGCAACTGAAAAACCATACATGACCATGCAACAACTAAACCAGTTGAATACCGATGGTTTTTTGATTGGCGCCCACAGTATGAATCATCCGCTTTTTGAAGATTTGAGCGAAAAGGAGCAGATTAATCAGATTTCAGAAAGCATCGGTTTTGTAAGGGAGCATTTCAAACCCGAAATTTCGGCATTTGCTTTTCCATTCACCGATGCTGGCGTGCCTTCAGTTGTTTTCAAACATATTGACAATGCTGAAAATATTGACGTTACATTTGGCACCGCCGGAATTAAAAATGACAGCAGCCGCAAGCACATCCAGCGTATTCCAATGGATGAATTCAACCTTGCCGGCGGCCAAAAGATTTTAAGGGCAGAATATTCCTATTACCTTTTTAAATCGATAGTCAGGAAAAATAAAATCCGGCGATAATCTATTTCAGCCAGTGTGATAAATCCTGCTGAATTAATTCCTGTAACTTTAAAACATCTTCTTTAAAAAATTCGATGAGTCTCCGTTTGGTTTCCTGGCTCATTTCTTCCTTTATCATTTGCTTTTCACCGGTCAACCTGTTTTTAAGTTTTTCAGCCAGTTTTTTGGGGATAAATTTTTTGAAGAAATTTACAAGTCCGCGTGATGTTTCCAGCTTGTAGAGCACCTGGCTTTTCGGACTTCCCGATACATTGTACTTGTAGGAGGTGTCGAACTCAAAATCAGGATTCACCCCAATAAATTCGCAGATTTCAGCCAGTATTTTTTTTGGTTGTTCACTGAAATCATCAAAAACAATCACCTTTGTGTTTTTAAAATCGTCGAGATAAGCTTTTACCTGTTCGTAGTACAACCCTGAATTTTTGTACTGCCAGGCCCAAATCCAGTTATTTTTCAGCCGTTTCTCCTCTTTTTCAAGCGCTTCTTCAAAAGAAAGGTTTTCGCGTTTGTCACGCTTAAAATGCATGTAGCCCGAAAATGCCCTCTCGACGGGCGAGCGGAGAATGATAATAATTTTTGTGTCGGCGCCTAAATCCTTTTTTATTAAGGGAATAGCTTTTTCATGAAAATAAAGGTATTCGGGTGATACATCACCTACCGCCTTTTCGTTATTGTAATTCTTAAACAATGTTTTGTACTGTTCCAGGTCAGTCGTAATGGTTTTATCGACTCCCGAATCGCCGGGGCCGCTGAAATTACCTTTCATTTGTGAAAAGTACCTGCCTTCTTTTTGAACGTCCGACAAAAATATTTCCGGATGCTGTTTTAAATAGTGAAAAACAGAAGAAGTGCCACTTTTGGAAGCTCCCACAATTAAGAAATCAGGAAGTACATTATTCATCGGTTTTATGTTTATTTTTTTGATATTTTTGAGCCCTAAAATTGTTGAATTAAACAATTAATACAATCACTTCAAAGATAATTAAAGTAAAATCGCATGGAAGTTAAGGTATTTGGAAACAACCATACCATATTCGATCAGTATTTGGCAGAAATCAGAGATTACAATATTCAGAAAGATCCGATGCGTTTTCGGGAAAATATGTACCGCATTGGCGAATTGTTTGCCTACGAAATCAGCAAGGAGCTGGAATATGAAACTTCAGATATTAAAACACCGCTCGGTATTGCAAAGGTACCGGTATTAAAGAGCCAGCCTGTTTTGGCTACCATTTTACGTGCAGGTTTGGCCATGCACAACGGGTTGCTTAAAATTCTCGATCGCGCTGAGAACTGTTTTATTTCTGCCTATCGCAAATATACTGAGGAAGGGGCATTTGAAATCGAGTTTGAGTACATGGCCTCGCCGTCGCTCGACGGGAAAGTGGTTATCCTTTCCGACCCAATGCTGGCCTCGGGGAAATCGATGGAAATTGGTTACGAAGCACTTTTCAGCAAAGGAGCCCCGGCGCATGTGCATTTGGTTGCTATTATTGCCAGTCAGCAGGGGGTGGAATATATTAAAGAAGCCATTAAAGCTGAAAATGTAACGCTTTGGCTGGGCGCTGTGGATGAAAGTATGACTGCTAAATCATACATTGTTCCGGGCCTTGGCGATGCCGGTGATTTGGCTTACGGCGAAAAAGTGGATTCAAAGTGACGACTTAAGTCGTCATCCCCGCGAAAGCGGGGATCTGCTGATTTTAAGAGATTCCCGCTTTCGCGGGAATGACAATTTTGTTTTCTTTGGTTCGCCGCCTTCCGTCTTCTTTTAAAAATACACTTCCACATTTACATTGTCGCGATTAAACCCTTTTCCTTTCAGGATTTCCATGGCATCGAAAATCATGTCGCTGTTGCCACAGAGGTAAAAACTGGTGTTTTCATCAAATTGGTTTTGTTCCAGGTAGTCAGTAACACGCCCCCGGAAATCACCTGAATCATCGCGCGAAGTGCACAAAACAAATTTGTCGCTGTCGTAATGTTCTTTTTCGTAAGCTTCGGTGGCAAAGCGCACACCGTGAATCATCTGGTAGTTTAATCCGGGATTACTGAGGATCATGCTGTGAAAAGGGGCAATGCCCGTTCCGCTTGCAATAAATACATGTTTGTGGGTATCGCGTTTTGGGTTGTCGAGTCCAAATTTCCCGAATGGTCCGTGGATTTCCACCATATCACCTTTTTTCAGGTGTTTCAGTTTGGGCGAAAAATAACCACCCTCAACTTC
>JBNJGR010000075.1:0-11474 GCA_051747885.1 Bacteroidota bacterium
TTTCTGGATAATGCATAAAGTTAAATACTTATTTGTATTTTTTTTAGGTTACCCCTTGTGTTTCAATTCCGGATTCATTAAATTGAATGCAAATTTAAATCACAACAATGGAAAACCTGCTAAAAATTGCCTTTAATGAATTAGGCACCGAAGAAATCAGTGGAAAAGAGCATAATCCTGAAGTATTGAAATACGCCACCGAAACCGGAATTAAAGGAATCACCAGCGATGAAATTCCCTGGTGCAGTACATTTGTAAACTGGGTGGCATGGAAAGCCGGATTAAACTATTCGGGAAAACCCAATGCACGTTCGTGGCTAAATGTGGGTACCAAAGTTACCAGCCCCGAGCCCGGTGATGTGGTGGTTTTCTGGCGCGAAAGTCCGCAATCGTGGAAAGGCCATGTGGGATTTTTCCTTGGGCTTTCGCCCGACCGCAAACGGGTTTACTGCCTCGGTGGCAATCAGGGCAACCGGGTTTCGGTTTCAGCTTACCGGCTTAACACGGTCCTCTCCTACCAGCGGCTTGCTCCGGCCGACAAACTCGAAATACCGGATCCGGTACTGCAAATTGGCAGTCGCGGAAAAGCAGTTGTTGCTCTTCAGGATGCCCTGAAACTGCTGAATATTAACGTAGGCACATCGGATGGAGCCTTTGGCCCCAAAACCGAAGGCGGTGTTAAAGAATTGCAAACACGGAAAACCGGACTGGAAATTGACGGGATTTACAACAGCGAAACGCGCGATTTGCTGGAATCGCTGTTTCAGGCCTAACAATTCATTAAAATTTTTCTGAAGTAAAATCAAAACATTAAATCATGAAAAAAAAAGTAGCTGAGTTAACAGTTTCGGAATTTCAAATACTGCTGAACGAATATTTCGCAGAGCCGGTTCTGCGGCATAAAATGACACTCGATGAGATAAAAGATTTGGCAGAACGACTAAACCGGAAAATAGACATTCCGCTGGTTAAAGAAACCAAAGAAGAAAAAATCCTCATCAAAATTATTCTGAAAATTGATACCTTCCTGTATGACAATCTGCCTAATGAATTTTACGATTTGATACGAAGTACCGATCGCGGTATTGACGACAAAGAAGCCAAACGACTCGTGAGGCGGTTGACAAAAGCCGCAAACGATAAAATTGACATTCCCTATCTTCCCGAGTTTGCAGAAAAATTTGCCTATCGGTTTGTAATCGGTATGGTGGTAAAGGCAGCCCGTAAAAAACTCGATTTCGACAAAGTGCGTTCTGAATCGGATCAAATGGTAGTACCCGACTCCGATGAGGACATCGAAAAAATGGTGGAAGATTAGTTTTTCAGTTTAACAACCATTTTCTTTTCTTTTCAAATCTGATTGGTTTTGTTATTTTTGGTTGGCAGTTAGTTTTGAAACAGCAGTTTTAATATTCTTTCTGAAAGGAACTGTTAAATACCAAAATAATTAAAATCATTGAATCAGGCATTTAGTCAATAGTATGCAAAATTAAGAACCCAGAGGGTTCAAATGTTTATAGAGAGTAATTAGGGAATTATGATGCGACCCCAGCCGGGGTCGAATAAAAACCATCAAACAATTCTATAAACATTCGATACCTCTGGCATCGAAACACTTGTAAATAAATATTTTAGTTTTATTGACAAAACGTAAGATTCAATAAAACCATTTAACCATTATGAAAAAATCAAAATTCAACATCGCTATTTTGGGCTGCGGAAAAGTGGCCCATTTGCACGCCAAAGCCATTAAAAAACTTTCCAATGCAAAACTGGCTGCCGTGTGGAGCCGGACACCCGAAACGGCCGAAAAATTTGCACAAGAATACCAAACTACACCTTTTACCAACATCGAAGAAATGACAAAAAAGGCGAACATCGATTTGGCGATTGTTTGCACTCCCCATCCGTTTCACCGCGAACCAACCATTGCGGCAGCAAAAGCAGGAGCACATGTTTTGGTGGAAAAACCATTGGCCTCCACTCTCGAAGACTGCGATGCAATGATAAATACCTGTAATGCAACAGGTGTAAAACTCGGAGTCATCAGTCAGCGGCGATGGTACGCACCGGTAATGCGGGTAAAGCAGGCCATCGATGCCGGGAAAATCGGGAAGCCGGTTTTTGGCACGATCAATATGCTTGGGTGGCGCGATAAAAACTACTACGATGCCGATGCCTGGCGCGGCACCTGGAAAATGGAAGGCGGCGGTGTGTTGGTGAACCAGGCGCCGCATCAACTCGATATTCTGTTGTGGTACATGGGCGAAATCGACGAAGTGTACGGATTGTGGAAAAACCTGAACCATCCTTACATTGAAGTGGAAGACACGGCCGTGGCCATTGTAAAGTTCAAAAATGGCGGCATTGGGAATATCATTGTCAGCAATTCGCAAAAACCCGGAATTTACGGGAAAGTGCAGGTACATGGCGAAAACGGAGCCTCCGTAGGCGTTCAAACTGATGGCGGCGCGATGTTTGTTGCCGGCATGTCGAATGTTCTGGAACCGCCGGTGAATGACTTGTGGACCGTGCCAGGCGAAGAAGACCAGCTTGAAAAATGGGTAAAAGAAGACTCCAGACTGTTCAACTCCATCGATCCGACAGTTTACTACATGGAAAAACAGATTGAAGATTTTTTAGAGGCAATTGAAACGGATACTCAGCCGATGGTAACCGGAGAGGACGGACGTAAAACAGTGGAACTTTTCACGGCCATTTACCGTTCTACCCGAGATAACGGGCCCGTAAAATTTCCGTTGTCGCCTGAAGCTAAACCGGACATGGACGGACGGATTGCCTGAAAAAAGATTACAGATTCAGGTATTTAAGAAATTCTTCGCGAACGGCCCTGTCTTTAAATTTTCCGGAATATTCCGATGATACGGTGCTGCTGCAACCATCTTTAATTCCGCGTGAAGCTACACACATGTGTTCCGCATCAATAACCACAGCCACATCTTCGGTGTTCAGCACTTTTTTCAATTCATCGGCAATCTGAACTGTTAAGCGCTCCTGCACCTGCGGGCGACGTGCAAAATAATCCACAATCCGGTTAATTTTCGACAGACCGATTACCTGTCCGTTGGCAAAATAAGCCACATGCGCTTTCCCGTATATGGGCAAAAAATGATGTTCACAGGTGGAATTGAGCTTGATATTTTTTTCCACCAGCATTTCACCGTATTTAAACTTGTTCTCAAAAACAGAGGCTACAGGTTTATTGGCGGGGTTCAATCCGTGAAAAATTTCTTGTACAAACATTTTTGCCACCCTTTGCGGGGTCCCCTTCAAACTATCATCAGTAAGGTCGAGTCCCATCGTTTGCATAATGTCTCGAAATTTTTCGGCAATGATCTCCATTTTCATTTCCTCTGTAACAGCAAATGCATCTTCACGCATGGGTGTATCGATGGATGTGGCAATATGGTTTTCACCAATTATATCATGTCCGTTGGTAAAGTCGTGTGAGTGGCCATTTCCGTTTAGTGCTGCTTTACCATTACCATTCAGGTTAGCTTTCCCGTTTCCATTCCCATTCATTCCTTTAATTAGCTGTTCATCTCTCATTTCTACAGATTTTTCAGTTTTTATTTTCAATATTTCTTTTTTCAACTTTGATTAACTGAAAATCAGAAACAGACAAATTTGTATTTTGTTTAAATACAAACATCAAATAAATAAACAAAACTGATGATGGATTTACAAATAACTAAAAATCAGCTTCAAATTCATCAATAAGTATTTTTTCAGAAATAAAAAGGAGTGATTTATTTTATATTAAATTCTTCAAAATATTTTACAAAACATTCAGCATCCCTTTCTTTTTCATTAATTTTATGCTGAAACCTAATCATTGAGTTATGCTGAAAAATTCTAAGCTACTGCCCGTAATTACTTTATCGATTTTATTATTTTCCCTTACCGGATTGAAAACCATCACGGCAAAAAATGACAACAAACCCAACATAATCGTTATCCTGGTTGACGATTTGGGTTACGGAGATTTGTCGGTTAACGGCGGAAAAGACATTTACACTCCACACATCGACAAACTGTTTGAAAAAGGGATGAAATTCACCAGTTTTTATGCCAATTGTACGGTTTGCTCGCCCACGCGGGCCAGCCTGATGACCGGTTGCTATCCTGATATTTCGGGTGTTCCCGGAGTTATCAGAACGCATGAAACCAACAGTTGGGGTTACCTGCGCGAAGATTTGGCAACACTCCCGGATATGCTCGGAAATGCCGGGTACACAACTGCCTTAATCGGAAAGTGGCACCTTGGTCTGGAATCACCGAATAAACCGAATGAGCGGGGCTTCGACTTCTTTCACGGTTTTCTGGGCGACATGATGGACGATTACTGGACACACCTGCGCCACGGAAACAATTACATGCGCCTGAACGACGAAGTAATTGAGCCGGAAGGACATGCCACTGATCTTTTTTCGGACTGGGCGGTTGATTACCTGACAAATCAGAAAGAAATCAAATCACCTTTCTTTTTATTCCTGGCATACAATGCGCCTCATTTCCCGATTCAGCCACCTGAAGAATGGCTCGAAAAAGTAAAAGACAGAGAAGCCGGTATTTCAGAAAAACGGGCAAAAAATGTGGCGTTTGTGGAACATCTCGACGATGGCATTGGACGCGTAATGAAAGCGCTGGATGAAACGAAACTGGATAAAAATACACTCATTATTTTTTCTTCGGATAACGGCGGACATTTGGCGAGCGGCGCTTCCAACGGTTATTTGCGTGGCGGCAAACAGGATATGTACGAAGGAGGTATAAAAGTTCCTACCTGTTTTGTGTGGGATGGTGAGATAAAATCAAAATCGGTTACCGAAAACCTGGGGCTCACCATGGATATCTACCCTACCCTGCTTGAAATTGCAGGCGTGGAACCTGAAAATGATATCGACGGCCTGAGTCTTTTCCGCACGTTAACAGGAAAACCGCAGGTGACAGATAACCGGGTGGTTTATTTCATGCGGCGCGAAGGCGGAAAATATGGCGGACTGTGCTATTATGCCACCCGCCAGGGACAATACAAGCTGTTGCAGAATACGCCTTTTGAGCCAATGCAACTTTTTAACCTGGAAACAGATCCTCATGAACGAATTCCGCTTAGTCAGGATTCCGAAAAATTTAAAGACCTGAAATACCGCCAGTCGCAGCATATCCGCGAAGCAGGAAAATTTCCCTGGCAAAAATAAATGAAAAACCACCACATTATGAAAAAAACTACGCTGCTATTAATCGTCTTTTTAACAACATTCAGCATTTGTAAAGCTCAGCAAAACCACACCGAATTTCTCGATCTGAATAAACCAGAACGGCTGGAGTGGTTCAGCGATCTCGGTTTCGGCATGTTTATCCATTTCAGTTTCGACAGCCAGCTGGGGGTAGTAATCAGCCATTCGATGGCTGGTGCATCCGATGATTATCTCGACCGTTTTGTGAATGATTTGCCCAAAACCTTCAATCCAAAAGAATTCAGTCCTGAAGAAATTGCTACACTTGCCAAACTGGCGGGCATGAAATACATTGTTTTCACCACAAAACACCACTCCGGCTTTTGCATGTGGGATACCAAAACCACAGATTTTAAAATCACCAACACACCTTATCAAAAAGATTTGCTGGCCGATTATGTGCAGGCAACCCGCGAAGCCGGACTGGCAGTTGGATTTTATTATTCACCCGAAGATTTTAATTTTCTGTATGAAAACAATTTGCCGGTGCGCCGACGTTTCCCTGAACCGATTCCGCAAAATATCATGAAAAATTACCTTGAACTGGTGGAGCTTCAGTGCATGGAACTGATGGCGCAATACGGCGATATAGATGTAATATTTTTTGATGGCGGCGAAGGTCAGTTGCAGGAAAAATGCAAAGAAGTGGTTTGGGAACTCCAACCGGATATTGTAGTTACCCGCGGGGCCATCCAAACACCCGAGCAAACAGTTCCGGGAATTGCCTCCGACGAACCTTGGGAATCGTGCATTACCATGGGCACCCAGTGGGCATATAAACCTACTAACGAAGACTACAAATCGGGTAGCCGGCTGATTGAAATTTTAATTGAAACACGCGCAAAAGGCGGAAATCTTTTGTTGAATGTAGGCCCCAAACCCAATGGCGAGCTGCCGGAAGAACAGGAAGCAAACCTGCGTGAAATGGCTGCATGGAATTTTATCAACCACGAATCGATTGAAAAAGTAAGCCCTTGGATTTTGCCACACGAAGAGAATATTTGGTTCACTTACAAACCGGAAGAAAATACAGTTTATGCTTTCCTCACCAAAATACCCGACTGGTCGCGTGGCGAAAGAAGAGAATTTGTATTGAAATCGGTTGCTGTTTCAGAAAATTCTGAGGTCAGTGTTTTGGGGCAGTCAGGCGAATTAGTTGAATACCAGCCGGAAACTGATGCAGCTACATATTTTGAAGAGAAAGAAAACGGTTTGCACATTTCGTGTGTGCGGGCACAGCGGATTTATAACAACCACAAGTGGCATAATCCGCTTGTTTTGAAAATAACCAACGCGGAACCGGCTTTGGTTCCACCGGTTGTGACAACACTGGACGCACAAAAACAGGATACAGACGAAAAAAAAACGCTTCGGTTTCGGGGAGAAATTATCAAAACCGGAGATGCCCAAAATTTAAAAGCAGGATTTCAATACCGTGAATATGCCGGTTTTGTGGAAGAACTTTACTCCAGTGAATGGAAGGAAACAAAAAAGATGGGAATCACCGAAACCGGACTTTTCCGGATGGAAACGCCGCAACTCGAGAAAGGCAAAGAATACCAGTACCGTGCATTTATCGATCATCCGCGCCTCAGGATTTATGGTGACATAAAAAGAGTGAAATATTAACAAGAGTTTGCCAAATCTGTTAAAAAAGCTAATTTAGCAACCCTCAAAAAAAAATCTGTAAAAACCACTGGTGTGAAAATAGTTAAGATCAAACTTCACTGGCAAATTCTTATCGCTCTCGTTTTAGCAGTTTTATTCGGATATTATGTTCCACAGGGAGTGCAATATGTTTCATGGATAGGTGATATTTTTCTGCGCGCCTTAAAAATGATAATTATCCCACTTGTGTTCAGCTCAATTATAAGTGGTGTTTCCAGCATCGGAGGTGGGAAAAACCTTGGAAGACTCGGCATTAAAACACTTTTCTACTATTTATCAACCAGCACTTTGGCTATTGTAACAGGTCTCACAGTGGTTAATCTAGTTAAGCCCGGTGTGGGGGTCGATTTGGGATTTTCAAAGTCAGTAGAAGGTCTGGACGAACATGCCGGTTCGGTGAGAGACATTTTTTACAGGCTGATTCCCGACAACGTAATCGATGTTATGGCACGCGGTGAAATTCTTCCTGTTATCTTTTTTGCCATTCTCTTCGGCTATTTCATAACGCAGGTTGGCAAAAAATACAAAGAATCGCTTTCTACTTTTTTCGATGCCATGTTTGAAGTGATGATGAAATTAACCCTTTTCATTATCCGATTTACCCCGCTTGGAATTTTCGGAATTGTTTCGGCCGAAGTGGCACGTAACTCTGAAGATTTGGCCAGCATTGCCGGAAGCCTGGCTATATACAGTCTTTGCGTGGTTGCCGCATTGTTGTTTCATGCACTTGTAACGCTTCCCGTAATAGTGCGCGTGGTAGGCAAAGCTCGTCCGTTCAGCCATTTAAAGAATATGGCAACACCGCTTCTCACCGCATTTTCAACATCCTCGTCGAGTGCCACGCTGCCGTTGACAATGGATGCACTGGAACACAAAAGCGGGGTTTCCAATAAAATTTCAAGTTTCACATTACCCCTTGGTGCAACCATTAACATGGATGGAACTGCCCTGTATGAATGTGTGGCGGCCATGTTTATCGCACAGGCCTATGGTGTCGATTTAACTTTTGGACAGCAGATACTTGTAGTTGTTACCGCGTTGCTGGCTTCGATAGGCGCAGCCGGAATACCAATGGCCGGACTGGTAATGATTACTGTGGTACTATCGGCAGTTGGACTGCCGCTTGAAGGCATTGGCCTTATCCTGGCGGTGGACCGAATTCTCGATATGATTCGCACTTCGGTTAATGTGTGGAGCGACAGTTGTGGCGCTGTAACCATTGCACGCTCAGAAAAAGAAGAAACCAGTGTAGCCGTTTAAAAGGAATTGCACAGACTAACAAAAAATTTAACTTTTTTAAGATTTTCGATTTCCCGAAATATTTATTTTTGCGAAAATTTCAGCAAATGGAAAAACAAAAAATAATGACTGTAAAAAAATTATTTAAACTATCCTTCCTGCTTGTCGTTTTTTTTAGTTCCACCCAGTGCAAAAAAAACAATAGCGACATTCTTTACAATCGGAGTTACACCGACGAAATTAAAGTAGCACGGGAAAAAATTGTTTTCTTTTTAAGGACGAATTTTGTGCCGGGAGGTACATTTGCCATTGCCAAAGAAGGTGATATTATATACTCCGAAGGAATGGGACTGGCCTCGAAAGATCTGGAGGTACCCGTTACCAGGAATACCAAATTCAGAATTGGTGAACTCTCCGAACTGTTTACCAATCTGATTTACCACCGTATGGTAAAAGAGGGTTTACTGCATCCCGATTCAACCATACAAAATTATTATCCCGCGTTTCCGGAAAAACAATACTCGCTTCCGTTGCATCACTTTGTTCAGCAAACATCAGGATTACGTGCCCCAAATATTAACGAACGTGACCAGGCGGCTCTGAATGTGAGCCTGCAAAGAGGGATTGAAACATTCATAAATGACTCGCTGGCTGCCCGCCCCGGGTGGTATCAGATACCCAACATGTTTAACTACAACCTGCTTGGAGCAACTATGGAGAAAGTGACAGAAAAAAGCTTTTCCAAACTTTTAAAAGAATATGTTACCGATACACTTCAGCTTACAAATACTGTAGTGGATAATCCATTTATAACCATTAAAGACCGCACCAGTTTTTACGACCACAATTACATTTCTCAAGTCATTAATGCCACCTCCAAAGATTTGAGGTTCAGGGCACCATCGCAGGGTATTCTTTCCAATGCCGAAGACCTTGTAAAATACGGAAATGCAATGCTCTATTCTGATTATTTCAAAGAAATAATTAACGATAATTTTTTTCAATCAATTCCGCTTTATAACAATATTCCGTCGCAAATGGCAAACGGTTGGATGCTGTTAAACGACAAAAGTGGCCGTACCATTTATGGCAAAACAGGAACGGTTACCGGTGGAACAGCCGCAATTCTGGTTTATCCTGAATTGAAACTGGTAGTGGCAGCTGCCGTAAACCTAACTGAATTAACCAACCAACTTCCTGTTTTTGACTTGGCAGAACCCTTTTTAGATGAACCGGAAGAGAACGGACAAAATTCCACTGAAGCAGAAAAAAACCCGGCAAGGCCAGATTCCACATCTCGAAAATAAGTGCAAAAAATGGGGGTTTGCATAAAAAATTCTATCTTAGTTAATTAAACAAAAAACAGATATGGAAACCCTTGTTTTATTGGGAGTTTTAATTGGGCTGGCCGGGGGCGTTACTGCCACTGCTTATTATTTTAGAAGCCGGAAAAGCAACGAGGCACAGGACCAATCCACACTATTGCTCAACAAAATAAAACAGGTGTGCAAACTCATCACTATCGAAGGTGAATTTTCAGAAGTTTTTGCCCACCGCGACGGGAAGAGCGTATTTTTTAAATTGCTGCAACTCGAGAAAAAAGCTTTGCTGGTTGTAAAAGCAAAAGTGCTGATTGGGTTCGACCTGGCAAAAATTAAAATTGAAATGAAACCCGAACAGAAAAAGGTCGTCATTTCCCATTTTCCTGATCCTGAGATATTAGGAATGGAAACCGATTTGGAATATTACGATGTTCAAAAGGGAATGATCAATAAATTTTCGGAACTCGATTTGAATAAAGTAAATAAAAAATCGAAAGAATTTATCAGGGAGAAGATTGAACAAAGCTACCTTTTTGACATCGCCCGAAATCAGGCTACCGATACAATTTCCGTTATTCACCAGTTAATCGATTCGGTTGGCTGGTCACTTGTAGCCGAAGAAATCAAGCTTCCCCGGCCGGAAGAAAAAAGAAAATTATCGGATTAGCGACTGCATTTTATGCAGGTTTGTGCCCGAAACATTTTGTTTCTAAAAATATTTGAATTAATCTTCTGAAAAAAGCGATTCAACAAATTCCCTTCTTCTGAAAATCTGCAGGTGATCCACTTTCTCACCAATCCCGATGTATTTTACCGGAATTTTAAACTGGTCGGAAATTCCGATAACCACGCCACCTTTGGCCGTCCCATCGAGTTTGGTAAGTGCCAGTGCGGTAACTTCGGTAGCTTTGGTAAATTGTTTGGCCTGCTCAAATGCATTCTGCCCGGTTGAGCCGTCGAGGATCAGCAGCACCTCATGTGGCGCACCGGGAACAATGCGCGCCATTACTTTTTTAATTTTAGACAGCTCATTCATCAGGTTCACTTTGTTATGCAGACGGCCGGCTGTATCAATAATCACAACATCAGCATTTTGAGCTTTTGCCGATGAAAGTGCATCGTAAGCCACCGATGCCGGATCGGATCCCATTTTTTGTTTCACAAGGGGAACATCAACGCGTTGCGCCCAGATTTCGAGTTGCTCGATGGCTGCTGCCCTGAAGGTATCTGAAGCTCCGAGAACAACTGATTTACCGGCTTGTTTGAACTGATAAGCCAGTTTGCCAATGGTTGTGGTTTTACCTACTCCGTTTACCCCCACAACCATAATCACATAAGGTTTTTCAGTTTCAGGAATATCAAAATCCGACACATCGCCGGAATTGTTTTCATCGAGCAAGGCGGCAATTTCTTCCTTTAAAATGGAGTTCAACTCATCAATACCCATGTATTTATCGCGGGCAACACGTGCTTCAATCCGCTCAATAATTTTCAGGGTGGTATCAACGCCCACATCCGAGGTAATCAATACTTCTTCAAGGTTATCGAGTACCTCATCGTCCACTTTTGATTTTCCAACAACTGCACGTCCGAGTTTTTTAAAAACGCTCTCCTTGGTTTTTGAAAGGCCTTTATCGAGGTTTTCTTTTTTATTTCTGGTAAAACTTCCGAATATTCCCATGATTGTTTTATTTGAAAGGGCTAAAAATAGTAAATATTTCTTTTTTGGGGGAGTGAGGCATCAGAATAAAAAAAAGCTTCCACCAATTGATGAAAGCTTTTTTTGTGTGTAAAAAACCTGTCACACTATTTTTTAAAATAGTCTTTTACCTCGTCGTTGGTAATAACTTCTTCTTTAAACATGTATCCGCCGGTTTCGGGTGACTTAATCATTTTAATCACTTTTGAATGGCCTTTACCGGCACCTTTCTGTAATGTTGCAACCGCTTTCTTTGCCATAACTTACTATTTTATTTCTTTATGA
>JBNJGR010000076.1:0-11451 GCA_051747885.1 Bacteroidota bacterium
AAAACTGCCGTAAATCGCATGTTTTTCAGAATTGAAATAGATGGTTGAATAGATATTGAACGCCTCTTTGTTGGTAGTCAGTTTCCGCTCGATATAAAGCACTGGCGTGCGGTTTCTTAACTTTAGCAGTCTTTTTATTCTCCTGTCGGGATTAATGGCTTTCAATTTTTGCTCTCCGCCCAAAATTTCAATCTGGTAATGTTCGCGCAGCATTTCAAACAGCGATTTATTTTCGAAAGAACGGCTTGTCAGGCGCGGAAGGTTTAAATTGGGCAGGTGGTTAATATCGTAAAAAACCGGTTGGTCTTCAACAAAACGTAACCGTTCCATGTAAATGCATCCTGCCTCTTTTTCGGGTTCCGAGAGTTCAAATGGAAATTCTTCGGGCCATGGCCTGATTTCCGGTTTTTGCAGGATTTCTGTTTTCAGATAGCGGACGCCAACTGCGGATGCTGTACCGGCAATCGATAATATTCCAATGTTTTGGGGCGGTTTTCTTACAATGCTGCCCTTGCCCTGTTTTTTTATGATTAACCCGTCTTTTACCAGCGAGTCGAGTGCATGCCGTACAGTAGGGCGTGTCATTCCGTGGACTGCGCAAAGTTCATTTTCCGAGGGCAATAAACTTCCTTCTTCGTAAACTCCGTTTAGAATGTTTTTCCGAAGCAGTTCGTACAGTTTTCGGTATTGCGGCATGTTTTCCATTCTGCCCCAAAGTTAAAATTTTTTTAAAACATATTGCACAACTTGTATTTACAAGTTATAAATTATATTTTTACGTCGTGAAGTATGAGATATTTTGAACTTTCTGTATTTCAGTAAAATATTCAAATGCTTGGTTTTTCAAATCGTATTAACAAGTGAAACAAAATTTAAAAAATCAATAAAATATGGCAATACCAGTTTTAATGCCTCGTCAGGGACAATCAGTTGAATCCTGCATTATGGGGCAGTGGTATAAAGCGGTTGGAGACAAAGTGAGCGAGGGCGACATACTTTTTTCTTACGAAACCGATAAAGCCTCTTTTGAAGAAGAAGCCAAAGAGGATGGAATTCTTTTGGCTGCTTTTTTTGAAGAGGGAGACGAAGTGCCGGTGCTAACCAATGTAGCAGTTATCGGTAAAGAGGGCGAACCGGTGGAGGAATTTGATCCACACAAAGGGAGCGATGCAAGTGCAACTGAAACCAAAGAACCCGAAGTGAAAGAGCCTGCTGAAGAGGCACCCAAAGTAATTGAATTTGAAATGGATGAGGATTCAGAAAACCGCCGTTTCCGCATTTCGCCTCTGGCCAAAAATATGGCTGAAAAAATGGGAGTTAACATCCGGTCGTTGAAAGGCACCGGCCCTCGTGGAAGAATTATTGCCCGCGATGTGGAAGCAGCAGCTAAAACAACCGGAGCAGAAATAAGGCAACCCCGACCAGCTGCAAAACCGGAAACTCAAAAAACTGAAGTGCTTCAGTCGGGCAACGATTATGAAATCAAATCGATTCCCAACATCCGCAATTTAATTGCGAGGGCCATGCACCAGTCGTTGCAAAACTCTGCACAGCTCACACACCACCTGAGTGCTGATGCCCGCCAGGTGTTAAAACTGCGCAAAAAATTTAAACAAGAATATGCCGAAGGAGTCGTTACACAAAATATTACCATCAACGATCTGGTTTGTTTTGCCGTGATACGTGCTCTCGAAAATTTTCCACGGGTAAACACGCATTACCTGGGTGATAAAATGAAGTGGTTTAAAAAAGTACACCTCGGACTGGCCGTTGACACCGAACGTGGACTGATGGTGCCCGCTCTGAAAAACGCTGACGATCTTTCTGTTTCCGGCCTGTCGCGCCAACTGCAGGAATTAGCCTCACAGGCTCGCAGCGGAAATATCAACCCCGATTTGCTGAGCCCCAAAGAGGCAGGTTTCACCGTTTCCAACCTCGGGAACTATGGTGTGGAAATGTTTACACCGGTAATTAATTTACCACAGACTGCTATTCTTGGTGTTTGCACCATTGTTCCGCGTCCGATGGAAATTGAAGATGGCGTTTACGCCTTTGTGCCCATGATGGGACTTTCGTTAACCTACGACCATCAGGCACTTGACGGCGGCGAAGCCACACGCTTTTTAGCAGAAATAAAAAATCAGATAGAAAACCTTGTGGTTCAAAGTTGAATGTTAAATGTTTAAAGTATGGCAACAATTAACAGATTTGAAGATATAATAGCTTGGAAAAAGGCAAGGATATTGTGTAAAATCATTCATGGTTTTACATTAAAAGAACCATTTTTTAAGGACTTTAAACTGGTCTGTCAGATTAAGGGGTCTTCAGGATCGGCGATGGATAATATTGCGGAAGGTTTTGAGCGAGGTGGAAATAAGGAATTTATCCAGTTTTTGTTCATATCAAAAGGATCTGCGGGAGAGACCCGCTCTCAACTTTACAGGGCTTTGGATAACGGTTATATTACTGAAGAAGAATTTAACGAAGCCTATTTGATAGCTGATGAAGTAGGCAAATTGACAGGGGCTTTGATGAGCCATTTAAAATCAAGTGAACTCAAAGGAAACAAATTCAAATAATTAAGAATAAGACGATACTGGAGTTCTCGGAACTCGAAACCTTGAACTCTGAACTATAATCATTAGTAATGAATAAATTAAAACTAAAATAAGATGCCAAAAAATCAATTCATAAATCCGGAAGAAGTTCGCAAGCCTGGACAAATCGATTTCAAACCAATTCCGGTTAATCAATACAACAAAACAGTTGAAGAAGAAAAGGAAAATTTCACGAAAGAAGATTTTCTGCGTATTTATAACGATATGGTGGTCATTCGCGAGTTTGAAACCATGTTGAATCTGATAAAAACCCGCGGCGAATACAACGGGATTCCCTACAACCATCCGGGGCCGGCTCACCTTTCTATTGGACAGGAAGCGGCAGCCGTGGGAATGGCTTATAATTTGGATGTTGAAGATTTTATTTTTGGTTCGCACCGCAGCCACGGCGAAATATTGGCAAAAGGATTATCAGCCATTAGTAAGCTGGATGATAAAACCCTCGAAGAAATTATGGAAACCCATTTCAACGGGAAAACGCTCGCGCCGGTGAAGGCAGGTCATACAGGCTCCACTAAAGAGCTTGCCGTTAAATTTTTGCTTTACGGAACTCTGGCCGAAATTTTTGCCCGCGAAACAGGTTTTAACAGAGGCGTTGGTGGCTCAATGCATGCATTTTTTACGCCTTTTGGTGTTTACCCGAACAATGCTATTGTTGGCGGCTCGGGAGATATTTCGGTTGGCGCCGCACTCTTTAAAAAAGTGAACCGCAAAAAAGGAATTGTGGTGGCCAACATTGGCGACGCTTCAATGGCCTGCGGCCCCGTTTGGGAAGGACTTACATTTGCCACAATGGATCAGTTCCGCACGTTGTGGGACGACGACATGAAGGGCGGGCTCCCGCTAATCATAAATATTGTAAACAACCAGTACGGAATGGGTGGCCAAACCTGTGGCGAAACAATGGGGTACGACATAGCAGCCCGCGTGGGCGCCGGACTCAATGCCGATCAGATGCATGCCGAGCGGGTTGACGGATACAATCCGCTGGCAGTAATCGACGCCTATCGTCGCAAAAAGAAAGTGCTGGAAGAAAAACGCGGGCCGGTATTACTCGATGTGCTGACCTACCGTTTCAGCGGCCACTCTCCTTCCGATGCATCTTCCTACAGAACCAAGGAAGAAATTGAAGCCTGGGAGAAACAGGATTCCATTGTGTGGTTCGGGAATGAACTGGAAAAGGCGGGTATTGTCACCAAAGAAGTACTGGAGAAAATTAAGGCTGAAACGACAGAACTCGTTACCAATACCATGAAGCTGGCTATCGACGATGACGTTTCGCCACGCATGGAAATGAAAAAGCATCCAAATCTGATTGGTGAGATGATGTTCAGCAACGGCAGCGTGGACAAAATGGAAGACCGCGAACCAGAAGTGAACCATCCGATAGAGGAAAATCCACGTGTGCAGCAAATTGCCAAAAAAGAACGGTTCATGTTTGACGAAAACGGGAAGCCGCACTCAAAAATAAAAACTTACGCTTTACGCGATGGTATTTTCGAAGCCATTATCGACCGGTTTTATAAAGACCCGACGTTGATTGCTTACGGCGAGGAAAACCGCGACTGGGGCGGCGCTTTTGCTGTGTATCGCGGGCTCACCGAAGCATTGCCTTATCACCGGCTGTTCAATTCACCCATTTCCGAAGGTGCAATTGTGGGTGTAGCCATAGGTTATGCCATGTGCGGCGGTCGGGTGATTCCTGAAATTATGTATTGCGACTTCCTGGGCCGTGCCGGTGATGAGGTGTTCAACCAGTTGCCCAAATGGCAGGCCATGAGTGGCAATGTGTTGAAAATGCCGGTGGTACTGCGTGTTTCTGTTGGTTCGAAATACGGTGCCCAGCATTCGCAAGACTGGACTGCACTGGCCGCACATATTCCGGGATTGAAAGTGGTGTTCCCGGCCACACCTTACGACGCCAAAGGTTTGATGAATTCAGCTTTGCAGGGAACCGATCCGGTGGTTTTCTTCGAAAGTCAGCGTATTTACGACATCGGCGAACAGTTCCATGAGGGCGGTGTGCCGGAAGGATACTTCGAAATTCCGTTGGGCGAACCCGATGTGAAGCGTGAAGGCAGCGATGTGACAATTCTGACTATTGGTGCTACGTTATATCGGGCTCTGGATGCTGCCAAAATACTCGAAGAGAAATACAACTTTTCGGCAGAAGTTATCGATGCCCGCTCACTGGTGCCGTTTAATTATGAAACGGTAATTGAATCGGTTAAAAAGACCGGCAGGATTGTTATTTCGGGAGATGCTACCGGCCGCGGTTCGTTCCTTCGCGACATGGCATCGAACATTACCGAGCTGGCTTTTGATTACCTGGATGCACCGCCGGTGGTGGTAGGTTCGCGTAACTGGATTACACCTGCTCACGAGCTGGAAGATTATTTCTTCCCGCAACCGGAGTGGATTGTGGATGCTATTCACGAAAAAATTGTTCCGCTTGACGGGCATCAGCCGGAAAATGATTTTTCGGATGAAGAGCAGCTCGACCGGAATGCAAGGGGAATTTAAGGAGCAGTATGCAAAGTGTCTGAAGAACTGAAGGATTGAAGTATTGCCAAAACCTTTGTTCCGCTAAATGGAATGTATTCTGAATGTGAAATATGTTGTAAGTCAGGGTTTTAAAAATGGGCGGATTTTATTTTTCGGTAAATCTCAGGAATGATTTATCTTGCAGTAAAAAAATAGATCATGGGAATTTCAATTCATTATAAGGGAAAATTAGATTCTCCGAAACTTGTAAAATCTTTTTGCGAAGAAGTTCAGGATATTGCCCAATCTATGGAATGGGAATTTACTGTTATCGGTCCTGAATTGAAAGATAAAAACGGGCTGAAAGGTTTAATAATCAAACCACACGAGAAGGCTGAGCTCCTTCAGTTTGCTTTCGATAAAAAAGGTTACTTACGAAATGCTTTGCTTCTGGAATATGAAAACATAAATGATAATTACACTTTCTTCAATCATATTAAAACCCAGTTTGCCCCCATTGAAATACATGTGGCAGTAATTAAACTGCTAAAGTATTTGAAAGAAAAATACATGCATAACCTTGAAGTTAACGATGAAGGACTTTTCTGGGAAACCGGGGATATAGATATTTTGAAAGAAAAAACATACTTTCTGGCAAAAGCCATTAACGATTTGGGAGACGTACTGGATTCCATTCCTTTTGAAAAAGGCGACAATGCCGAATCGATTGCTGATAAAATTGAAAAAATTATCAGGAAAAAGCTGGACAAAAGAAAATAACAAAAAGTGAAATCTACTTTTAATTCAATAGTCTTAATCCACCTTGAACGCTTTTTCGGTTTTTTCTTCAAACTCCCCGGGGGTGTCGCTGAAAAAATGTTTCAGGCGGGGCCATAGTTTTAGTTGGTTCATTTCGCGGAGGTGTTCAATTTGATTTTCCAGAATCTGTTGTTCTTCTGAATCAAAATGATAATCGTGGAGGTACAACTCCTCTGCCAAAATATGCAAATCGTGATCGTACCCCAGGTGGTCGTTAATAGTATTGAGTTGTTCGCTTTTTGCTTTGAAATATTTTGGATGCATTAAACGGATAAAATCGAGCTGGTAAAATAAACGTTTCAGCTTTTTACGCAGTGAATGTATCTCTTCAGGGGCAGCATCATCAGGCAGATGGGTAAAAAAAATATGGCTGGTGAGGTACGAGTCGAGAATCTCGCGGACAATATGGATTTTTGAAACTTTGCTGTTTTCAGAGGCGGCAATGGATGATTCAAACTTTGCAAAATAACTGCCGATTGATTTGCAGATTTCTTTTCCTCTGAAACCCTGATCAATTGCTGTTTTGTTTTTCCGGTGCAGTTTTGCTTCAACATCCTTTATTTTTCGTTCCGGAATTAGTTTTTTTCCCGTCAGTTCTTTTTCAAAAAGTTCGGCATTCACATACGATTCGCGTAATGGGGAAAGCTCTTTTCCAAGTTGTTTAATTTCTTTGCGAATGCTTTTGGCTTCGCTCCCGGGCACCTGCTCATAAAAACGGATTAACGCCCTTAACCGTTTGAAGGCTTTCCTGAGTTCATGAACCACAACATTGGGCGAAATATTTTCGGCAGTGCAAAGGTATTCTACCCGCTCTACCTGGCGGAGGACGGTATGTGCCAACTTATTTCCTGCGTTCTGTGTCATAAGAATTAATTTTACAGGAATGGCAAAGGTACCAATAAAATCAAAAAAGTCAAGGTGTGGATTATGGAGATAGTTTTGATAATGAATCGCTTGAAATACCAAATCTCAAAAGACAAATTCCAAATAAATTGCAAATCACAAATTTTAAAAAATCCAAACGTGTGCAAAATGTTTGGATTTCAGGATGTTTTATTTTTGGTGTTTATTTGAGATTTGGTAATTGGTATTTGTAATTTTCAATTAGTCTATCCTTTCAAACCCGCAATATGGCACCAGTACTTTTGGAATTTTAATTCCTTCCGGGGTCTGGTTATTTTCGAGCAACGCGGCTACAATCCGCGGAAGTGCCAGCGCGCTGCCGTTGAGTGTGTGCGCCAGTTGCGGCTTTTTTACGCCTTCTTCGCGGAAGCGCAGTTTGAGCCGGTTCGCCTGGAACGCCTCGAAATTGGAAACCGAACTTACTTCCAGCCATTTTCCCTGGGCTGCGGAGTAAACTTCAAAGTCGTAAGTAAGGGCAGCGGTAAAGCTGATATCACCACCGCAAAGACGCAACACGCGGTAAGGAAGTTCCAGCTTTTCCACCAGGCTGGCCACGTGCTTCACCATCTCTTCCAGAATTTCGTAAGATTTTTTGGGATGTGCAATCTGCACAATTTCCACCTTGTCGAACTGGTGAAGGCGGTTCAATCCGCGCACATCTTTTCCGTACGAACCTGCCTCGCGACGGAAGCAGGCGCTGTATGCAGTGTTTTTGTAGGGTAGATTTTTGGCATCCAATATCACATCACGGTAAATATTGGTTACTGGAACTTCGGCAGTCGGAATCAGATATAAATTGTCTCCCGTAATGTGGTACATCTGTCCCTCTTTGTCGGGCAATTGACCTGTGCCAAAACCCGATGCTTCATTTACCATTAGTGGTGGCTGCACCTCTTCGTAGCCTGCTTTTCGGGCTTCATCCAAAAAGAAATTGATTAGCGCCCGCTGCAGTTGCGATCCTTTTCCACGGTAAACCGGGAATCCGGCGCCGGTGAGTTTCACGCCCAGTTCAAAATCGATGAGGTTGTATTTTTTTGCCAGCTCCCAATGGGGCAGTACATCGTCGGCCATTTGGGGTAATTCTCCTTTTATAGTAACCACTTCGTTATCTTCTTCCCCTTTTCCTTCAGGCACCGATTCGTGTGGCAGATTGGGCAATTCAACCTGTAGTCCGGCCACTTGCTGTTCAATCTGCTTAAACTGCTCGTCAAATTTTTTAATGTTCTCTTTCAGTTGCGAAGTGCGTTCTTTGGCAGTATTGGCTTCTTCCGTTTTTCCTTCACGGAACAGTTTTCCAATCTCTTTCGAGATTTTATTCATATCGGCTTTGGCCTCATCAGCCTGGTTCTGCAACTTGTTTTTCCGGCGGTATAAATCAATAATCTGACCGACAATTTCACTGGCATCGAAATTTTTACGTTTCAGTTTTTCGATGACCACTTCCGGGTTATCCTGAATGAATTTAAGGTTGAGCATGACTTCCTGTTTAAATAAGCTGCAAATTTAATAAATGATACGGCACATCCGTAGGGTAGAAAAAGTAAATTGAAATTTGTGAGGAAATGTCTAAATATTACTTGTTTTTTCTCTCCATATTTTGGGGTTACGGTCAGTGCTGATTACGGCTAAAACTTCAACTGTATTGTTTTTATCATTAATGTAGAAATGAACCATGTACGGGAATTTCTTAATCAAAACACAACGTATTTTTTTGTAACGAACAGCATAAATATGAGGATCTTTGTTCAGAGAGTTTACATGTTTGATGGCTGTTTTCTGAAACCTTTTGCCAAGTCCTGCTTGCTGTTTATTATACCAATCAGTAATTTCCTGAATATCGGCAAGAGCTTCAGGCTCAATTTTAACTTTGTACCTTTTCATCAGGATTTTAATGATTTTTTAGCTTCATCCCAATCCAAAAGCCTGTCTGGATTTTTGCGCACCTCGTCAAAACGTTCCATTACCAGTTTTTGGTGGGCTTCAGGAACTTCAAGACTTTCCTGTTCTTTTTTCAAAGCGTAATCGAGCATGTTTTTAATGGCATTTATCAAATGCACATCATTAATTTGTTTGAACTGCTCTATGATATTTGCTTTTTCAGCTTGTATATTCATAATAAACGACTTTAAAATTCAGGTTTGAAACATTCATTTCTACACAAATTTACAAAAAAAAATCTCCTGCCGAAACCGACAGGAGACTCTTATCTCTTCTTCGGGAAATGCATCCCTGAAATTTTTTTTTACTTCTCTTTTGCCAGTTCTTTGGCTTGTTCAATCCACGGGGCCGGGTCTTTTGAAGCGTAACGGCTTCCGGCTTCCTCGAGGATTGCATTGAGTTTTTCAACTTTAGTTGCAGCAAAATTCTCGAATGTTGCAATTCCTGCCGCGTTGAAAACTTCTTCTAATTTCGGACCTACGCCGTCGAGTTTTTTGAGGTCGTCTTTTTCATCTGCATTTTTAGCTTCTGCCTTTGCAGCTTCCGCTTTCTTCTCCTCTGCTTTTGGCGCTTCGTCTTTTGTTTCAGTTGCCGGTTTGGCTTCTGTTTTTGGCTTTTCAGCTTTCGGCGCTTTTGGGGCCGGAGCTTCTGCCACTGCAGTTTCCACTTCTGCAAGCGGTTCAACCGATACAAACGAGCGGTCTTTTCTTTTTCTTTTAAAAACAACTGTTCCGTCGATCATTGAAAACAGGGTATGATCTTTTCCCATCCCCACATTTTCGCCCGGGTAATGCTGTGTTCCACGCTGGCGTACTAAAATATTACCAGCTTTGGCAAACTGACCTCCGTATATTTTTACTCCCAGTCGTTTGCTTTCCGATTCGCGTCCGTTCTTCGAACTTCCTACACCTTTCTTATGAGCCATGGTAAATGTTTTTTAGTTATCCAACAATGTTTTCAATTTGCACTTGTGTGAACCGCTGACGGTGGCCATTCAGTTTTTTGTAGCCTTTTCTTCTTTTCTTTTTGAAGACCAGCACTTTGTCGCCTTTCACGTGTTCCAGCACTTTGGCCGATACTTTTGCACCTTTTACGGTGGGGGTTCCTACGGCAATTTTGCCGTCGTTGTCAACCAACAACACTTTGTCAAAATCTACCGAGTCGCCTTCTTTGGCATCCAGCAGGTGGACATACAGTTTTTTGTCCTTTTCCACCTTGAACTGGTGCCCTGCAATCTCTACAATCGCGTACATAATTTCAATTTTAATGTTTACACCGCCAGGCGTGAATCACTTTTGATTCCTCTTTTTGAGCCTGAACGATTCAAAATTTGGACTGCAAAAGTAGTTATTTTTAGATAATTGGCAAATTAATGCAAATTTATTTCTTGCAAAAAATCGATAGTAGAAACCAAAATCTCATCAATCATTTCAGCTTTCAGTTCAACAATGAGCAATTCTGATTGTAATAGTTTTTGGAACAGGCTTTATGATAAAAATCAACCGGGAAAGAAAGTTTCCTTTCTTCCGTTTGGGAATCTTAGCTAAAACAAAAATGATTGTTATATTTGTTTTCACATAAAAAACCGAGGCAGAATCTGTAATGCAAAAAATTCGTTTAAACATCTTGGGGCTTTCGGTAAGCCAGACACAATCAGGGGCTTACGCACTTGTTTTAGCTGAAGAAAAAGGTGAGCGCCGCATGCCTATTATCATTGGCCCGGTTGAAGCACAGGCCATTGCCATTCAGTTAGAAGGATTAAAGCCACCGCGCCCGCTTACCCACGATTTAATTAAAAATATTGCGCAGGCGTTTGAAATTGTGTTGCTGGAGGTGACCATTTATAAACTGGAAGAAGGAATATTTTACTCCGAATTATTGTGTGAGATGGACGGCAAGGAGGTGAAAATTGATTCGCGAACTTCTGATGCTGTTGCACTGGCGCTCCGTTTCAGGTGCCCGATTTACACTACTGAAGATATTATTTCCAAAGCCGGGATAGTGCTCGAATCGGATGAAATAAAAGGTTCGGAAAATGAATCACATGAAAAACAGTCAGGTTCTTCAGGAACCTCTTCCTTTTCACAATACACATTGCAGGAGCTGGAAGAGTTGCTAAACGAAGCCGTTCAGAACGAAGATTATGAAAAAGCTTCGGTGTTGAGAGACGAAATAAGTAACCGCAAAAAAAATTAACCTGAACCCGATGAAACATGTATTTTTTGTGCTGGTGGTTGTTACCGGTATTTTCTTCTTTCAACCCCTGCATGCACAAAATTCAGAAACTACAACTGAAAATACCGAACAAATTTCATCAACCGAACAGGAATCTTCAGATACTTCAGTATTACTATTATCAGACGAACGGGAAACTCCGTTTTCACTCACCGGAATTTTACGTGGGTTGCTCGGAATGGCCGTTCTTATTTCCATAGGTTATGTGTTCAGCACCAACCGCCGGAACATTCCCTGGCGAACGGTTTTTGTGGGCCTGCTTATCCAGGTTACGCTGGCTGTCGGGGTGTTGTATGTTCCTTTTATCCGGTTTGTTTTTGAATTTTTCGGACAGGTATTTGTCAAGATACTCGATTTTACAAAAGCCGGCAGCGAATTTCTGCTGGGCGATTTAATGAACGCCGAAACTTACGGCTACATTTTTTTATTCCAGGTGCTGCCTACTATTATTTTC
>JBNJGR010000077.1:0-11416 GCA_051747885.1 Bacteroidota bacterium
TACCACCAACGATGAAGTCCTGAAGGAAGTGCGGACGAAACTTCGCAAAGAAATTGAACAGGTTGACCCGGAACTGGAATTCTGGATGAGCGAATTTTGTATTCTGGGCGACAATGACGGCTTCAGGGGAAATGGCCGTGATTTGGGAATGGAAACTGCCCTTTTTGTAGCCAACGTCATTCATGCCGATTTGACCATTGCCAACGCAAGTGCCTGGCACTGGTGGCTGGCTGTTAGTCCGTACGATTATAAAGACGGGCTGGTGTACATCGACAAAAATGAAGCCGGCGGAAACATTTACGAATCGAAACTTTTGTGGGCGCTGGGCAATTTTGCGCGGTTTGTGAGGCCGGGAGCCAAACGAATTTCGGTTGATTATCCTGAAAATCCGGAGTTGAAAATTTCTGCTTTTCAGAACAAAAACGAAGAGGTGGTGACCGTTATTCTAAACCGGGGAAATTCAGGAAAATTGCTTAAAATCAATATTCCCGGAAGTTCTAAAAAGGCCAAAATTTATGAAACATCCGCCCAACATAATTTGGACTTGCTCGGTGAGTTTAAAATCAATGATGAATTAAACGTGCCACCGCGGAGTGTGACCACCTTGGTTTTTCGACCTTAAAATATTATTTTTCCCTCTTTCTAAAGAAATAGCGCATTTTAGACTTTTATAAGAACTCTCAACTTTTGAGATTTTCAATTACCTTTGCGCGAAACAACAAAAAAATGGAATTTAAAAATTTCACCTATCTTTTATTAATGCTTGGATCGCTTGCTGTTCCGCTGGCTTTCAGTTTCGAAAAACAGGTGCGTTTTTACACCAGGCTGAAATATCTTCTCCCTGCAATTATTTTTTCAGGGGCTATTTTTATTATTTGGGATTTACGTTTCGAAGAGCTGGGTATCTGGAAATTTAATCCGGAATATGTAACGGGCATTTACATTTTAAACCTCCCGTTTGAAGAGTGGCTGTTTTTTATTGTTATTCCCTATTGCAGCGTTTTTATATATGAAATTCTGAATGTGAAATTTCCCCACTTTGAAATGCCCCGGATTTTTGTTGGTGTGAGTCTGATTTTGCTGGTTGTTTTTGCCTTAACGGCTTATTTTTTCCGCGAAAGGCTTTACACTTTTTTCAACTTCTTTTTGCTTACCATCTATTTTGGTTATACCGTTTTCCGGAACCGGTTCAAGCAGCACTACACTAAATTTTACCTCACATTCATTATTGCTTTGGTACCGATGATGATTGTGAACGGTATATTAACCGCACTGCCCGTTGTTGAATACAACGAGATGCATAATTTGGGCATACGCATTTTTACCATCCCCATCGAGGATTTTGGTTATTTCTTCCTGCTGCTGCTAATGAACCTCACAATTTATGAGTACCTCAAAAAAACGCAGTTTTATTAATTCATAATAACTGGCTGAAGATGAAGTTTTTATACAAAACCGGAATTCACTTTTATATTCTTGCTATCCGGCTGGCTTCGCTGTTCAACCCCAAAGCCCGCATGGCAATAAAAGGCCGGAAAAACTGGACCAAAATCCTGGCAAAAAAAATTGAGACCAATTCGCGGTATATTTGGGTGCACTGTGCCTCGCTGGGCGAATTTGAACAGGGCCGCCCGGTTATTGAAGAAATTAAAAAACAATATCCGGAATACAGGATCCTACTCACTTTTTTCTCCCCTTCCGGGTATGAAATCCGTAAAAATTATCCGCTGGCTGATATTGTTTCCTATCTCCCTTTTGACACGCCGCGGAATGCAAAAAAGTTCCTGAAAATTGTACAACCCGAAAAAGCATTCTTTATAAAATATGAGTTCTGGCACTTTTATATTTCTGAATTAGAAAAACAGGGTATTCCGGTGTATCTCATTTCAGGGATTTTCAGGGAAAGCCAGCACTTTTTCAAAAACAACGCATGGGGGCGCTGGTACAAAAAGATGCTGTTCCGGTTCGATCATTTTTTTGTTCAGAATACGAAATCTGCCGAATTGCTATCTTCAATTGGTGTTAACAACTTTACCGTTTCGGGCGATACCCGTTTCGACCGTGTGGCGGCTATAGCTGCCGGTGCCAAAGAAATTCCGGCAGTTGAAAAATTCAGGGGCCAATCAAAACTCATTGTTGCCGGAAGCACCTGGAAACCAGACGAGGAACTACTTGCAGCATTTATCAACAACTCGGCCAATGTGAAAATGATTATTGCCCCGCATGAAGTTTCACCTGCAAATATTAACAGGTTAAAGCAAATGTTGAAAAAGCCCGCTGAATTGTTCAGCGAAACCCAAAATAACGTGCCCGATGATTGCCAGGTGTTGATAATTGATTCCATAGGGGTACTTTCATCGCTCTATCGCTACGGAGACGTGGCCTACATTGGTGGTGGCTTTGGTGTGGGCATCCACAATATTCTTGAGGCAGCCACCTACGGATTGCCGGTAATTTTTGGCCCAAACTTTTCAAAATTTAAAGAAGCTGCCGACCTGACCGAACGAGACGGAGCGCATACGATTTCCAACTACAATGAGCTAAACACCACGTTAAAATCATTACTCGAAGACCCCAAAAAGTTGAACAATTCTTCTGCAATTTGTAAAAAATATGTAGAAGAAAATCTGGGGGCAACGTCTGTTATCATAAAAAAAGTTTTCAACAAACAGCATAGTTTGGCACACTAATTTTTTGCAAAAAATCACCCGAAAATTTGATTTTTCAACCCAAAAAATCTAAACCAAAAATTCAACATTTTTCTTTCATTAATTTTAGTTTCGGGAAACTTTTTCAGGAAAGCAACAGGCTATTATGTTGAAAAACAATAGATTAACAAATTAAAGTTGATAACTTTTAATTTTTTTATCCCAAATAGTATTCCGATTCTTTTGTTTGTGTTTTATCTTGCATTGCACAAATCCAAAACAGAAGACAGAACGCTATTTTTTATTTTAGATAATTATAAATGTATTAAATATATTAACTGAACACTATGGCTTACGAAGAAGAAGTATCAGTAAAAACCGCGAGCGGGAAAAAAATATTTTCGCAGGAAGAAGCGGTAAAAGCATCCCAGGAGTATTTCAAAGGCGATGATTTGGCTGCAAGGGTATGGGTAAACAAATATGCCCTTAAAGATTCTTTTGGAAATATATTTGAACGTACACCCGACGACATGCATCATCGTTTGGCAAAAGAAATTTCCCGCATTGAAAAAAAGTACCCCAACCCTTTAAAGGAAAACGAAATTTATGAGGTACTGAAAGACTTCAGGTACATTGTGCCGCAGGGTGGCCCCATGACCGGGATTGGCAACGACTACCAGGTTGCCTCGCTCTCCAACTGCTTTGTTGTTGGTAACGATGGAAATTCCGACTCGTACGGCGGCATAATGAAAATTGATCAGGAGCAGGTGCAGCTCATGAAACGCCGTGGTGGTGTAGGGCACGATCTGTCGCACATCCGTCCAAAAGGGTCGCCGGTAAAAAACTCCGCCCTTACCTCAACCGGCATTGTTCCTTTTATGGAACGCTACTCCAACTCCACCCGCGAAGTGGCGCAGGATGGACGCCGCGGGGCACTCATGCTTTCCGTGGCCATTAAACACCCCGATTCAGAAAGTTTTATTGACGCCAAACTGGAACAGGGAAAAGTTACCGGGGCAAACGTATCGGTAAAAATTCAGGATGAATTTATGAAAGCTGTGGGAGAAGAGAAAAACTACGTTCAAAGCTACCCGATAAACAGCAAAAACCCCATCTACAAAAAAGAAATTGATGCAACCCGTCTTTGGAAAAAAATTGTAAAAAATGCCTGGCAATCGGCCGAGCCGGGAATTCTGTTTTGGGATACCATTACCCGCGAATCGGTTCCTGACTGCTATGCCGATCTGGGTTACCGCACCGTATCAACCAATCCGTGCGGCGAAATCCCACTATGCCCCTACGACAGCTGCCGGCTGCTTGCCATCAATCTGTATTCATATGTTGAAAACCCGTTTACCAGGGAAGCCAAATTCAATTTCGGACTTTTCAAAGAACATATTCATTATGCACAGCGCATTATGGACGATATCATCGACCTTGAACTGGAGAAAATAGAAGCCATTCTTGAAAAAATTAATTCTGACCCGGAAGATGAAGAAATAAAGTTTGTTGAAAGAAGCCTGTGGGAAAAAATAAGGCAAAAAGCACAGGAAGGACGACGTACTGGAATTGGCATCACCGCTGAAGGTGATATGCTTGCAGCACTGGGCCTCGGGTACGGGAGTGATATTGCTGTTGATTTTTCAGAAGAAATCCATAAAACCATTGCACTCGAATCGTATCGTTCTTCGGTATTTATTGCAAAAGAACGTGGGCCTTTCTCAATTTACGACAGCAAACGTGAAGCCAACAACCCGTTTATTAACCGGTTAAAAGAAGCCGATGAAAAACTATACGAAGACATGATGAAATACGGGCGGCGCAACATTGCCCTGCTAACGATTGCGCCAACCGGAACCACCAGTCTGATGACACAAACCACATCGGGAATTGAACCCGTTTTTCTGCCGGTTTACAAACGCCGCCGCAAGGTAAATCCAAACGATAAAGATGTTCGTGTTGATTTTGTTGACGAGGTTGGCGACCACTGGGAAGAATTCACCGTTTTTCACCATAAATTCAAAACCTGGATGGAAATACAGGGATTCGAGCTTAACCGGGAATACACTCAGGAAGAGCTGGACGAAATGGTAAAAAAATCACCTTATTACAAAGCCACTTCCAACGATGTGAACTGGTTGTCGAAAGTGAGGATGCAGGGCCGTATTCAGAAGTGGGTTGATCACTCCATCAGTGTAACCATTAACCTGCCATCCACAGCCACCGAAGAGCTGGTTGGCGAACTCTATTTCGAGGCCTGGAAAAGCGGGTGCAAAGGCGTAACGGTTTACCGCGACGGCTCACGTTCAGGAGTGTTAATTTCAAACAATGAAAAGGACAAGAAAAAAGGCGATAACTTTCCAACCAACAGGCCAGAAAAGCTGGAAGCCGATGTGGTACGTTTTCAAAACAACAAGGAAAAATGGATTGCCTTTATTGGCCAGATGGACAATAAACCTTACGAGATTTTCACCGGTTTGTCGGACGACGAAGACGGAATTCTTTTACCCCGCTCGATTACAAAAGGCTACATTATAAAAAGTCAGGATTCCGACGGAGTTTCACGTTACGATTTTCAGTACGTGAACAAACGTGGCTACAAAACCACCATTGAAGGGCTTTCGTTCAAATTCAACCCGGTTTTCTGGAACTACGCCAAATTAATTTCAGGAACACTGCGGCACGGAATGCCCATTCATAAAGTGGTAGAGCTGGTAACCAGCCTGCAGCTCGATAACGAAACCATTAACTCATGGAAAGCCGGTGTTGCAAGGGCACTAAAAAAATACATCCCCAACGGGACACTGGCCGAAGATGCCAAGTGCGGCGAATGCGGATCGGAAGATGTGGTTTACCAGGAAGGCTGTTTAACCTGCCTCTCGTGTGGAAACTCAAAATGCGGATAATATTCCAAAGGCTGAAAACAAAAAACCAGGATTATCAAATAACCCTGGTTTTTTATTGCCCGCTACAAAATGCAACAGGCCAAAATATGATTATGAAGGTCAGGCTTCAATCATTTTTTTATAATCGTCAGCCGACATTAAATCGTCCAGTTCAGAAGAATCATCAATTTTTATTTTTACCATCCAGCCTTTTCCGTAAGGATCTTTATTCACTATTTCAGGCTCATCCTCAAGGGCTTCATTTACTTCTGCTACTTCGCCTCCAACGGGCATAAACAAATCGGAAACTGTTTTTACCGCTTCCACGGTACCAAATGTTTCGCCTTTATCAAGCTCTTCACCTTCGGTTTCAATTTCAACAAAAACAACGTCTCCCAATTCGCCCTGGGCAAAATCGGTTATTCCAACTGTGGCAACGTCACCATCAACTTTCACCCACTCATGGTCTTCAGTGTATTTTAAATTTTCAGGTATTTTCATAATAATTACATTTTTTAGTTTTTTTCAAAATTAAAACATTTTCATGAAAACAAAGCCCGAATCCGAAATCGTTTTATCTGATTTATTTTCTGATTTTAAACCAGACCGAAAATTTATGCTTCACTTTTTGTATTATTGCAGGGATTGAAATAAATGTTTTTGAAAATGCATTCAGAAAAGGTAACATCGATAAAAGCCCTTGACAAGGCCGCAAAAAAACTAGTTGAGCAGTTTCCCGGTCAGCGCATTTTTGCTTTTTACGGAAAAATGGGAGCCGGAAAAACAACATTCATCCAGGCTATTTGCAAAGCATTAGGATCGACTGATAATGTTATCAGCCCAACTTTTGCGCTCATAAATGAATACAAAACCGCTGAGCAGCATTCCATTTTTCATTTCGATTTTTACCGGATTGAAAGCATGGAAGAAGCATTTGACCTGGGGTACGAAGATTACTTTTACAGCGATGAATACTGCCTGATTGAATGGCCCGAAAAAATTGAACCGCTCCTTCCTGAAAGCTATGTAGAAGTAAAAATTGAAGCACAGGAAAACGAGAACAGAATTATCACTGCACGGAAAGTCTAAACGCTCTGGTAAATTCTGCAACCCCCATTTTGAAAATTGCACATTTGAATGTAACTTGTTACGCCAATTACAGCAAATAATTAGTACCTATGACAACCCGTAAAGAATCATCAGAAAAGGTTTCGGTTTCAAAAACCATGTTAATGCCTCAGGAAGAGATGCTTGAGATACAAAGCAGAGGAAAAAAAATGAAAATCGGCATCCCTTCAGACTATTCAAAAGTTGAATACCGGGTTCCGTTAACGCCGCAAGCTGTTGACCTTTTAACATCGTACGGACACGAAATTTACATTGAAACAAAAGCCGGGCTTTATGCCAGCTACGCTGACGATGATTACCGCAAAGCCGGCGCTGTAATTGTAGAAGAAAAAGAGGAAGTTTTTCAGTGCGAAATAATTTTAAGAGTAGCGCCTTTCAGCACCGACGAAATTGAACTCCTCCGCGGCAATCAAACGGTAATTTCAAACATGCAGATTCAGGCTCACTGCAACGAATCGATTCAAAGGCTGATGCAAAAAAAGGTGACAACCGTTGCATTCGAAAACATTGAAAACGAAGATGGTTTTATGCCTGTAGTGCATCAGATGAGCCAGATTGCCGGCGCCACTTCCATTACCATTGCCAGCGAATACCTGAGCAACGCCCACAAAGGTAAGGGTGTACTTTTTGGCGAAGTTACCGGAATAACACCTGCCGAACTGGTGATTATTGGAACCAGCACAGCCGCCGAGTACGCTGCCCGTGCGGCCCTGTCGCTTGGTATTCTTGTAAAAGTTTTCGACACTTCGGTTTACGATTTAAGCAAACTGGAAGAAAAACTCGGGCGGAGAATTTTTACTTCAGTGTTTTACCCCAAGGTTCTGCGTAAAGCGCTTGTTTCTGCCGATGCGGTAATCGGGGCCATGTCGTTTAACACTACTCCAAAGTTTAAAGTCTCCGAAGATCTTGTGAAGCAAATGAAAGAAGGCTCGGTAATTATCGACCTGAATGCCAGCCAGGGAGGATGTTTTGAAACGTCGAGATGTACTAATTTTAACAATCCCACCTACGTTAAACATGGGGTAGTACACTACTGTGTTCCCAATACGCCGTCAATTGTTTCGCGCACGGCATCCATTTCGCTTAGCAATATTCTTATTCCTATTTTACTAGCCATTGGCGACAGCGGCGGTGTTGACAATTACATCAAAACTTCAAAAGGATTCCGCAAGGGAGTTTACATTTACCACGGAATTTTGACCAACCGCGAAGTAGGCAACCTTTTTAATATTCCATCGAACGATATTAACTTGTTGCTGGCGGTATTCTGAAATTTCTGTAACCGATTGAAACAAATGAAATGTTCAATTCATTAAATAAATTTTACCCTTTTAATGACAATCTGAAGTTAAATTTGCAGTCCATTTCCGGCGTCAGTCTTGGGCTGTTTCTGTTTTTGCTGTTTTTGCAGCCACTTGATCCTCCTGTCACTGATTTCAATAAAAAATTATTGCTAATTGCCGGTTACGGAGTTATTTCGCTGATTTTACTTTCGTTGCTCCGGATTTTTATCCCCTCGCTTTTGCCGAAACTATTTTTGCCCGAAAAATGGACCCAGAAAAAAGAAATCGCACTGCACGTCATTTTTCTCATTCTGAACAGTGTTGCATTTACCTTTTATACTGCCTATGTTGCTAATATTGAAATTACTTTTTCGCTTACTGTAAATATCGTCCTGATTTCACTTTTCCCTACCCTGTTTTTAGTCATTATTTATGAATACCACACCCTGAAATTGCGATTACAAAACCTGTTAAATCAAGACAGCGACTTCAGTCCACCGGAAGCAGAAAAAGGAAGCGACGATCTCATCGAGTTTGAATCGGAAAACCAGGGTGAATATTTTACACTTTTCCCCGTGCAGATAATAGTGGTCAGGGCTGCCTCCAATTATGTGGAAATTATTTACAAAGACAAAGACAAAGTGGCCCGGCGGCTAATCAGAAGCACGATGAAAAAAACCGAAAAGCAATTTTCGGATATTCCTTTTTTGCTGCGGTGCCACCGTTCCTGCATTGTTAATTCAAATTATATTCAAAAAGTATTGAAAAGCCAGGAAGGACTCAAATTAAAACTCTATGATTATCCGCGCGAAATAAAAGTGTCGCGTCAATATGTGCTTTCCGTAAGAAATGCCCTGGAAAATCCGGCCTGACCGGTTCCTGCTGTCCCGTGCCAATGGCATTTATCCCAAAACTACCGGAATAACAACATTCTCCTGCCACAAATCCCAAAAATTTTTTTGACTCCGCAATCGGTCTTACCTTCATGTTAGAAAAAAATCAGAATGTCATGAAAATTTTAATGATTTACCCGGAATATCCCGATACGTTTTGGAGTTTTAAACATGCACTGAAGTTTGTATCGAAAAAAGCGGCACATCCGCCGCTCGGATTATTGACCATTGCACCGATGCTTCCGGAAAGCTGGCCGAAAAAACTTATCGACCTCAATGTTGAAAAACTCAGGAAAAAAGACATTTTATGGGCCGATGCTATTTATATAGGCGCCATGTCAGCACAATACAATTCCACGATTGAAGTCATTCAGCTTTGCAAATCGTTCAACAAAACCATTGTGGCTGGTGGTCCTTTATTTACAGAGGATTATGAAAAATTTGACGAGGTGGATCACCTGGTGCTCAACGAGGCGGAAATCACACTTCCCCGGTTCCTCGAAGATTTGGAAAACGGTCATCCCCAACGAATTTACAAAACCGATGAATTTGCCGATATCCAGCAATCACCGACACCCGATTATTCACTTATAAACCTGAAACAATACTCGTCGAAAAGTATTCAGTTTACGCGCGGCTGCCCATTCAATTGCGAATTTTGCGACATTACGGCTCTGCTTGGCCATAAAATGCGAATGAAAACAACGCAGCAAATTTTAACTGAACTCCAGTCTTTATACGATTTAGGGGCCCGGGAAGCTATCTTTTTTGTGGATGATAATTTTATCGGAAATAAAAATGTACTGAAAAAGAAACTGCTTCCGCCGCTCATTGAATGGATGGAAGCACACGGAAATCCTTTCTCATTTTCTACTGAAGCATCAATAAACCTGGCAGATGATCCGGAATTGATGAAATTGATGACACGCGCCGGATTTTCCTCGGTGTTTGTGGGAATTGAAACGCCGCAGGATTCAGGTTTAATGGAGTGCAAAAAAGCACAAAACCAGAACCGGAATCTGATAGACAGTGTAAAATCCATTCAGAATAACGGGATGGAAGTACAGGGAGGATTTATTGTAGGTTTCGATAGCGACACACCAAATATTTTCAAACAGCAAATCGAATTTATACAGCAAAGCGGAATAATTTCAGCTATGGTTGGTTTGCTGAATGCTCCTACAAAATCGAGATTGTACCAGCGTTTATATAAAGAGGGCCGCATCCTGAACAAAATGACCGGTGACAACACCGATGCCACAATGAATTTTATACCGAAAATGAATAAAGAGGTTTTGGCAAATGGTTACCGCGATGTGATACGTGGAATTTACGCCGGAAAACCTTTCTATCAGCGTATTCGCACGTTCTTAAACGATTTCAATCCGCAGGTAAAAGTCCGCACAAAACTCACCTCCAACAAAATTCTGGCAATGGTAAAATCTGTATTCATCATCGGCATCTTCGACAGTGACAGGAAATACTACTGGCAGCTGTTTTTCTGGAGTTTGTTTAACCGCCCGAAGGTTTTCCCGCTGGCAATTACCTATTCCATTTACGGGTACCATTACCGCCGCGTATTCAAAAAAATGAATTTCTTTTAAAACGAATAAGGATTTTAATTTTCTGTTTTAACCAGTATTGTCATTGAAACCGGTTCTGCTTTCAGCTCTTTTGAAACCGTATCGCTGTGGCCGTCTGCGTTAAACTCATCTCCTTTAACGGCAATCCGGTAATTTCCTTCCGGAAGTTCAATCAACGTTTCCTTTCGGTTGGCGTTAAAAATCAGTAGAATTTCTTCCCACGAATCACCCACTTCGTGGCCGTAAATACAGTAAGAAACAACACCAATTTTATATTCGGTACAAAATTTAATTTGTTTTTGAATCTGACTGGCCAATGGCATTCTGAACGCCGGATGGTTTTTCCGCAGTTGAATCAGGTTCCTGTAATAGGTAAAAACGTCGTGATATTTTTCTTTCTGGCCCCAGTCGATTTGATTCACCGAATCGGGCGATTTGTACGAATTCGGATTTCCACCCTTGGTACGGCAGAATTCAACACCTGCATGTAAAAACGGAATCCCTTGCGAAGTGAGCACAATTGCGCCCGCCAGCTTCACCATCTTGCGCATTTCATCGTCGCCGGCTTTTGGGCAACTTGCCTTCAGCTTGTCCCACAGCGTATAATTATCATGGCACGATGCGTAGTTAATACATTGGGTTGGTTCGGAGGCCCAGGGTTGTTTGGCCGATTCAACATAATCGTAAACAATTTGCGGATGATGAACCGCGCCCACAATACCAAATTTCACTGCTTCCTCGCGCAACTCAAGCCCACTAACAAAGCCTTTGGTTTTTTTGCTACTGTGGTTGCCTTTCAGTGCATCCCTGAGGTCGTCGTTAAAACAGGCAATGCCGGGTAATTTCGGGCTGTTTCGTTTCACGGCGCGTTTTTCTTCCGGCATGGGACTTTCGCCTCCGGTCCAGCCTTCGCCGTAGAGCAACATTCCGGGCCTGATTTTATCCAGCTCGTCGCGGATAATTTTCATGGTTTCCAGGTCGTAAATCCCCATCAGG
>JBNJGR010000078.1:0-11260 GCA_051747885.1 Bacteroidota bacterium
TTTGATTCGTCAAGTGGTTCCAAATCGCTCGACGGGTAATCGTTAATATTTCCTCACCGCAACCTTCAGCACCGCCTGTTTTTCTTTCAGTTCGATTTTTACCTCGTTTTCATCGAGGCTTTCGAAGATTTGGCTGAAGTCGACGGAATCATCTCCGGAAGCGGAAGATGAGGAAGATTCGCCTGTTTTTTTCGGTTTTTTCTTTTGGTGCAAAAAAAGTTGAAGCATTTCGTTCAGCATCTCTTCCGAAACCGGGATTTCGCCTTCAATGGAGAGCCCTTTAAAATCGTTGAGCCTGGTTTCAGTTATTCTCCGGATAATTGGATTCATTTTGTGTAGCTTTTAATTCAAAATTAAAAATAATCGTGTTGTTTTTTGTGATAATGCCTTTCCAGTCTGCCATGGGAATCAAAAAAGCAAGGCTCAATTTTCGGAGCAGGGCGTCGAGGTTGATTTTCACCTTCGAGCCCGAAATTTTCCAGAATGCGTCTGATCCATCTTCATCGTCGTCGCCACTTTTGAGGGCATTTTTGAAAGATGACCATCCGCTTTTGGCTTTGTCGTAAATGCTGAGCAGCGCCTTTTCGTAAAACTTAATTCCTTCCAGAAACTCGATTTTTAAAACCCGTTCGGAGTGACAGTTGTATTCAATGTCATGAATCCGGCACCGGAGGTTTTTGTCAATCATTGCATGGTTGATTTTTACGCGAAACTCATCGTTGTCCATCTCGCTGAAATGAACTTCCTCAAAATCGTTCATCGCATCGGGATCGGCAATCAATGTTTGGAGAACAAAATTCACGAAATCTTCCTGCACCGGAATGTGAAAGGCAATACGGGCTCCTTCCATCCCGCTTAAAGCGGGGGTTTTGAGTTTTTTGAGGAAATAGTCTTTTAAGGCATCGGTACTCATGATATTGCTTTTGGTAATTAAACAGGTTGAACTTCAGGATGTTTGATTTTATGCTGTTAAACAATCATTTAAGATATAACAAATTACCGGATGCCGGCAAAAATATCAGATTCATTATTTTATTGGTTTAAAATTTAACTTCAATAAAAAACGGTATATTTTCTGAACCCATCATAACTATCTGTTAATTTCGAAATCTTTTAGCGCATTTTTTTCTTTCAGAATTTTTAAAGTATTATTTTAAAAGTTTGCCAAACATAAAAATTTGTGTTTTTTTTTGGCATTTAAAACAAGTTGAAGGTTGATTTATGCTTTCAACTTATACAAACAGAGGTATTAATTTAATAATTAAAATTTAAAATTTTAATCAGATGAGAAGTTATAAAATATTTATTGCCAGCTTGTTGTTCCTGTTTTTTACTCAGATTACAATGGCCCAGCAAAATACCCGGAAAGTTGAACTTACCTTAAATGATGCAATCGCCATTGCACAGGACAGCTCGTTGAGGGCATTTATCGAAAAAAACCGATATTTATCCGACTACTGGGATTTTCGCACCTATCAGGCCGGCTACCTGCCAACTCTTCGACTACAGGCTACTCCCTTCAATTACGAAAGGGCCGTTCGCGAAGAATACAATTCGCAGGAAGAAGAGTACCAGTTTATTCAAAATGAGTCGTTGAATTCGTATGCAAATTTATCCTTAACCCAAAATATACCGTTTACAGGCGGACGAATTTACATAGACTCTGATCTTGGACGTATTCAGAATATCGGCGGTAAAATCGAGTATTCTTCAACGCCCATTCGAATTGGGCTCAGACAGGACCTGTTTGATTTCAACTGGTTTAAATGGGAGAAAAAAACAGAGCCGGTGGAATTTGAACGTTCGAAAAAGGAGTTTTTTCAATCGTCGCAGGAAATTGCCGATAACACAATCTATTACTTTTTTGAAATGCTGTTTGCCCAGATTGAACTGAGGATTGCCCAAAACGATTACGTAAATGCTGAAACGTTATACAACGACGGTTTGCAGCGCCAGAAGAAAGATTCCATTTCGCTTGAAGATATCTACTCACTCGAATTAAGTTTAATGGATGCAAGTAGTGCCCTCGAACGCGCAGAATCACGTTTCAGAAGGGCACAAACCCGCTTGCTCTCTTTTTTACGGATGGATAAAAGCCTCGATGTGGAATTGGTTCCTCCAGACGATATCTACGAGTTAGATATCGATGGTCAGTTTGCTATAGATATGGCCCGGAAAAATAATCCTGATATTTTGAATTTCCGGTTGAGGAGGCTTTACGCTGAACGAAGTGTGGAAGAGGCTAAAAAATCACGTTACAGTGCGAACTTAAGTGTTAGTATGGGACTTAACCAGACTACTGACGATAACCGAATCCGGAGTGTGTACCAGGATCTGGAAAATCAACAGCGGGTGCGGGTGAGCATGAATATTCCGATTATTGACTGGGGGTTGTCGAAAAAACGATATAAACTCGCGCAAAGTAATCAGGAAGTGGTGATGGCCAGAATGGAGCAGGAAGAAATTGATTTTGATGAAAATGTTAGAAGAACTATTGAAGAGTTTAACATGCAGAAAAAACTCGTGGAAAGAGCCGCCAAGGCCGATACGCTTGCCCAGATGATGTACGATGTAACCCAACAACGGTATATGGATGGCGGAATTGATATTATTAAACTTAATTCAGCACAGAACAGAAAAAACTCAGCACGTGAAGATTATTTCCGGGAACTGGAGGATTATTGGGAATATTTTTATGAAATCAGGGAATTAACGCTTTATGATTTTGTTAGAAACGAAGAACTTTCAATCGATTACTCCGATATTTTTCAGGCAGATGTTCTGAAAACACTCATGGGAAGCAGTATAAACTGACGAAAGCAACGGGGCATAAAAATAAATCCGAACCGGAATCATTTATCCGAAATTCCGAAATTGAAAGCTGTGTTATTTTATTTATGAAATCGCCTTTGGCTGCGCGTAACCGTCGTGGTTGAACCGAAATTCAGAGGCAAGCAGGAGTTTAAGTTGCTTAGAGACTGTTTGGAATTTATCTATTTATTCTATTTTGCGTCTTTTTCACTCATACTGCTGCAAAATTTCCTTAAATAGCTATGGCTATTCGCGTCAATTTTGCCTTGTCTGAGCAAAAAATACATCAAAATATTTCTAAAAAACAAAATCAAAACAGTCTCTTATCTTAATGAAATTAGAATTTCATCCTGTACTCTATGCCCACGATGTGCACGGAGGTTTTGTCAGTAAAATAATCATGCAATCTGTAAAACAGCCCGATGCGGTGAATGTCGCCCAGATTGCGTGTAAACCCTGCATCAACCCGGTACTTGTGCCATTCGGCTTCCGTCATGTTTCTGAAAAGTTCATAACTTACAAACGGTTCTATTTTATTGCCCCGGATGTCGTACTTGAGTTTTAACCGCGGCCTGAAATAGTTTCCCGGGCTTTCATCGCCCGAGTCGGTATAGTTGGTCAACCGGCCACGCGCCATAGCTTCAAAGCGGGCAATGTCCTGTTTTGCCTGGGCATCAAAAGCCCAGCGGTAATAAGTTTCGTTGCCCTTCTTTTTTACCTCAGTGTTAATGCGGTAAGCTCCATTAAATTCGAGAAACTTGAAAATTTTATATTCCAGCTTTCCCTGAAAAAGAAACTCATTAACTTTAAACTGGTCCTCCAGACGAATTTCAGGTGATAAGCTGAAAGAGAGATTATTGAGCACTTCTTTTTTAAACTCGAGTTCTATCCATGTATTGAAATTTTCGGATTGGGCTGTAAGTTTCAGGTTGCTGAACAATGTTGCCAGTGCAACCAAAATTAGTATTTTTTTCATTTTAATTAGATAATTTCTCTTTTTGAATGTCCGTTATTGTCAAAATATACTGTTATCCGGGCTACATCGCGTAATAAGTCAATCCTGTCAATCTGGTAGCGTTTTACTTTAACACCGGTACGATCTTCCAAATCGGCCAGCAATTCATTTTCCCTGTCGCTGTGCAGGTTTTCAATTTTTTCGTAAACAATCACCATCGAATTCTCCTGGCGCATCATCAGGATTTTTTCAAGTGCCCACAAAGCACCCACAAGCAGCAGGTTTACAAAGGTGAGTTCCAAATAACTGAAATAATCTTTTGACAGCGCATTGATTACCGAAACCGCGATGATAATAAAAAGGTACGTCATTTCTTTGGGGGGAATGGCATCGGTGCGGTACCGGATGATGCCGAAAATGGCAAAAAGGCCAAGGGCAAATCCCAGCTCAACTTTTACGCTTTCTAGCAAAAACACCAGCAGAAAAACAGCAATGCTAATGGCAAAATAACTGAAATAAAATTCTTTTCGTTTGCTGATACGCGCGTAAAGCAACACCACAATTATAAATGTTGCCGCAAGGTTAAAGGCAAACCTTATAGCGAGCATGGCTAAAAGGTCAATTTGAGCAGAATCAATGGATAGAAATTGTAGCATTTAATTTGTATTTATGTCATTAAGTTTGTTTTCCAGAAAACGTAACCTGGGTTTAAAAGCGTTCTTTTTTAATCCGGGCGTTAATAAAGCCCGGCCGGTACAGTATTTCGATAATCCTCTTTGCCTGATGCCCAGTTGTTTCAATACAGAAACAACAGGTGAGTCGTTTAACTTTGAACCGCGTTTCAGTTCAAAAATTACGAGATTTTTGAATTCAACTTCACCATTTTTGTTCCAGAAATGTGGGAGAAAATCTATAGTACAACGATCCTTTCTGCATTTTGTGATGAGGGTAATCCGGTGAAATTTATTACAGAGCGAGGGTTGCAGGTTTAAATTTCCATACGGTGAGTTTTCGGCGAGAAATTCGTTTTCCGCAGCTATTAATTCGTTTTTGTTGAATTCAGTCTCGATCCTTTTCTTTTTTGTAACTTTTTTGTTGGTTTTCCTTTTTATCTCGAAAAAACCAATTTCCGAAGTTTCATATTTTCGCCTTCTGACTTTAAACCGTGCCAGATTACCATTGTGGTGATTAATGTACATTTCATCATTTATGGTATCGAAATAAGTAGTTTGGTACTGAACAACTCTTTTCCCTTCCACCTCCAAAACATCGCAAAATAGTTTCAACTCTTTTAAAACCTGCGGTAAAAGTGACCGGTGGAACCAGTATTTCCGGTCGATGCGGTTCATCAGTTTAACTTCCTGTGTGTCCTCTAATGATACAGCCGGAAAATCTGATAGTATATTCAGAATGTCTTCCAAAAGCAGCGATTAATTGTTTTGCAACAAAAATGTAAAATTATATTAACAATGCCAGACAAAGTTGGGATTTTAATAAAAAAGACCTTTGATTTATTATTTTTTTTGAAAGCGGCATCGTAATATTTTTATATCTTCCCAATCCTGTTTAACAACTTAAGTTATAACTATGAAATTTTCAAAAGCTGTGCAACTACTTTTTGCTGTAATTTTTTTTATGGTTTTAGATCATTCTGGCCTTGCGCAGGCTGGCGATGCCGATTGGAAAAATGAGTTAAAAAAGCAACTTCAGTTATTCGGGCACCGCAACTGGATTTTGGTAGTGGACGCGGCTTACCCGTCACAAAGCAATCCGGCAGTTAAAACTGTTGTTACCGGAGCTGGTCACCTCGAAGTAATTACCGAAGTACTTGCTGCCACCGAAGAAGCCCAACATGTTACCCCGGAAATTTACCTCGATAAGGAAATTGATTTTGTTACCGAAAAAGAGGTTCAGGGGATGGATGAATTCAGAAGTAAACTTCAGGGTATCCTTCAGGAGAAAAAGGTGGAAAAGGTGTTGCACGAGGAGATGATTGCCCAAATTGATGAGGCTGCCGAACTTTATCAGGTGCTGGTGCTGAAAACCAATTTTTTGCTACCGTACTCTTCGGTTTTCATCAACCTGAACTGTGGCTACTGGACGACAAAACAAGAGGAGAAGATGAGGGAATTGATGAGAAAAAGTGAATAATTATTTTGTTGCCTAATTTAAATATGAAGAAATCATTAAAGCTTCAACCCGAAAAAATTATAAGACTGCCTTATTTCATTATTTTGGGTTTTGTGTTTTTATCTTTCAGGCCGGGAGACATCACAGACTCGGTAAAAAGTGATGGTAGCAAAACGATTATTGAATTTAAACGGGGTGATATTTTGGTAAGGCCCAACCATAACTGGTTTCCCAATACCGGTTTTGTTGAAAATGGGAGTAATTTTGGTCATGCCGCTATTGTTATTAAAGGTGGTAAAGGAACCGACCCCGAAAAACTTCTGCAGGAAATTGAGATTTTTGAATCGCATGCACGCAATGTACCCGAGGAATATCAGCTCAGAAAAGTTAAAGGTTATGTTGAAGGTGCTGATTTCAGGGTTGCAAACCTCTCTTTTGGCCCTCAATATGCCGGGAAAAGGTACCGCCTCAGGCTGGATATTCAGGAAAACGAAATTAATAAAGTTATCGATTATTTATTGCAACAAAGTAATGACGTGTCGAGCTGGCGGGCGTTAAAAAATACCAGTAATCCCCGAAAAGATAAAGATTACTGGTATTGCAGCCTGCTCATTTACCAGGCTTTTAAAGATGTCCTCAATATTGATTTAGATTCAACCGGCGGAATAATTGTTTTTCCGAACGATTTAATCGTTCACCCGGCATTCGATTATGAAAACGGGCGAATGATTTATTAAGCTTATTCGTCTGCTGCATTGGTGTAAACACCTGAAACCTCCACCGTAGAACCATCGTTTTTTGTCACTGTTGCAGCGATAAAACCGTATTTGTGGTTCATTTTCCAAAGAATTTTTTTGATTTCAGTTTCAGCCCCGTTTATCATTGTTCCTGCAGGAATTGTTTCTTCCACATCGATGGTTTTTACCAGCCAGAAAACATATTCGGTATCATCTTCGGTGCTTTTTCGAACAACTTCGCGTACCACTTTTTTATTTCCCACGTTAAATTCCCATTTGTCGCCAACCTTGGCATCGAATTTTACCAGCGTAAATGGCTTTTTCTTATTGCCATTGCTGTAAACATAATCGTAAATGCCCTTGTCGGTAACTTTGCCTTCAACCGTATGGCTGGTGCCGTCAAAAATAATAGTTGCCACAACATTTCCATCATTGTTTTCATTAATGGTTAATTCAGCATCGTCATGTCCCGGAACAATTGCTGCCCAGTAGTTTCCGGGTTTGCCCATAGTTTTTTCCGGGTCGGTTTCTTCGTTGTTCAGTAAATCGCAGGAGTGGAATAAAAAAGTTACGGTTAAAAGTAAGCCCAGTAGTTTGATTGTTTTTTTCATAATAGATAATATTAAAAATAAGTTAATGGTTTTTAGTATTTAAAATTAAGTAATTTATCGAAAAGAGGTATATGTTTACCTACTAATTCCTCGCTGCTGTCGGGAAATTTTATATGAAAATCGAACAACTCGTTGTTTTCGACAGTTGCCAAAGTAACTTTTCCAACTTTCTTGTTTTTATCCTCGCAGACTTCAATGTCAGTATTTTTATTAAATGACGCGGCATAATCATTGGCAGTAGGATTAACTTTTGCATAATCACAAAATCCGTCAATAAAATGATTAAATAATTTTTGTTGAAATTCCAGCTGATTGAAATAGTAACCCTGCCGGCTGTAGCCAATATTTGCATTGAAACGGGTTTCTAAAATTTTTCGGGTAAGGTAATTAAAATCGACTTTTGCCATTAGGGTGCCTTCCTCGTCGCTGCGGGTTCGGGCTAACTGCCCCGATAAAGTGTAATTTTTTGCCTCTGCATTTAATTGAATTGTTTCGGGCAACCCATCGGTAATTACTGCCTCGTAATCGAGTGACCAAACCTTCTCATTTTCATGAATTATTTCAGCCCTGATAAGCGTTGGAAAAGGCTGTCCTGAAGAGGTTACAACACTTTTGTAGTCAGTTAACCTAAAGGCAACATTTTCGAACTCTTTTAAATTGAATTGTAAATCGACAAACCTGCTTTCATCAATTTTTTTAAAATTGCCATTGGTTTCTTCCCAGGAATAAACTCCTTTTGCCGCCTCAGATTGAAACGTTTTAACAAACAAAAATCCATCGCTGTTTTTGCAAAAGGGAAATGGGGCAGTGGGTTGGTCCAGAATAAAATCCAGTGTTTTATATTCAATGGATTCTGCTGCCTGCGTTCCAAAATTTACAATATCGCTGTTTAGTACTTTTAAAGAGCGTACTGCCTCTTTTTTGCTCATTTCATTTGAACTACACGAGAATAATACAGCGAGTAAATAAATTATCAGAATTCGATTGCTCCGGTTCACATTAGTTTATTTAGTTTCAACTTTTAAGTTGGTTACTAAAATAATTCTTTTTTCCATTTAACTTCATAAAAGTATGTAAAATCAATTATTTTTGTGAGTAACCAATACCGTCTGATAAAAAACTATTGAAACCCAAAAAATGAAAAAAACTGTTCAACTAATTTTGCCATTATTTTTAATCATTTTTGTTTCCTGCCAGGATAAAACCACACAAAAACCTAACATAATCCTCATTAGTGCCGACGATTTGGGCTGGAGCGACATTGGCTGTTATGGCAGTGAGGTGCAAACTCCAAATCTCGATAAACTGGGAGAGGGTGGTTTGCGTTTTACCCGTTTTCACAACACGTCGAAGTGTTTCCCGTCGCGGGCATGTTTGTTGACCGGTGTTTATGCGCAGCAGAGCAATTACCATCAACATCACCGGAACCCGATAACCAATGCGGTAACTTTGGGCGAGGTGCTGCAAACTGCCGGCTACCGCACACTCTGGTCGGGCAAACATCATGGTCTGGAAAATCCGGTAACCCGCGGATTCGATCGTTATTACGGATTGAAAGACGGGGCATGCAATTTTTTCAATCCCGGTGAACAGCGTCCGGGTGAAGGTGCTCCCGCACGGAAAGGGGCTCCCGGCAACAAAACAAAACGTTGGTGGTGCATCGACAGTGTGATGTTTCATCCATACACACCGGAAGCGGAAGATTTTTACACCACCGACTATTTTACCAATTATGCGCTCAATTGGCTCGATGAATACAAAAACGAAGAAAAACCGTTTTTTCTGTACCTCGCCTACACTGCGCCCCACGATCCACTAATGGCATGGCCCGAAGATATCGCCAAATATGAAGGTAAATACGAAGACGGTTACGAAGCGATTCGGCAAAAACGATATCAAAAACAACTTGAAATGGGATTGATTAACGAATCCTATCACCTGTCAAAAGCCACTTATGACGTATGGAGTAATTTGAGCGATTCCGTTAGGGCGGATGAAATCCGGAAAATGGAAGTGTATGCTGCCATGATCGACCGGATGGACCAGAACATAGGAAGGGTACTAAAAAAACTACGTGAAACCGGCAAAGATGAGAACACGCTTATACTTTTTGTTTCCGATAATGGCGCCTCGGCCGAGGTAGTGCGGCTGCCCGATGATTATGGCGAAATCGGAACGATGACACGCTGGGCATCGCAGGGAGGTGACTGGGCTAATGTAAGCAACACGCCTTTCCGGTATTACAAAAACTATAGTTACGAAGGTGGCACCAATACACCGTTTATCGCTTACTGGCCAGGTAAAATAAAGCCAAATTCGTTTTCAGAATTTCCGGGGCATTTCATCGATTTCATGGCTACCTTTGTCGATCTCACTGGCACCGAATACCCGCAGGAGTTTAACGGACAGCAAATTACATCAATGCAGGGGCAAAGCCTGCTGCCAGTATTCAGAGGAAAAGAACCCGTAAGAAAAAATCCGATTTTCTGGGAATGGAGCGACGGCCAGGCAGCTTATCACAACTCATGGAAAATTGTAAAAGAAGGACAGGAAAGTTCCTGGGATTTGTACAATCTCGAAAATGATCCAACCGAAACTAACAACCTGGCAAAAGTGAATCCGGGAAAAGTGGAAGAACTGGAGCGATTATTTATGAATTGGAAAGAGGGATTGCCGGAGTTTTAGATTTTTTTTGGTGTAATCAATTAACCTGGTTGTCAGATAGATTCTTTCAGCATTAATACAAATATATTATGTGAAGTTTCATTTTTGAATTGTTTTTCTGGATGTTGCCAATTTGTGTTTGCTTTCTGCATAGTTTTTTGAAAAACAACTATTTACACTTAAAAATCCAAATTGATTATTTTGAGCCGATTTTATATCGGCAATAGGACAAAAGCTATTTAATCGTGGCCAATCTGCCTGATTCAGACTAACAGGTATGAATGTCTTACAACTTTTGATTGGCTTGGCCTTTTAATTTTTTCTTTGTAACTTTATTAGGTAGCAACTTTAAGATAATCAATTAACATCATTTCTTCTAATTTTTAATTTGCTTTTGTAAGTAATATAAAAAAATTAATATATGCGTTATGAAATCACACTTTGCAGGAAAATGCATTTCGAGATTTAATGCATATCTTCAATCCGGTTTTTGTTATCCCAAATTTGTTTTTTTTAGATTCAATATTAATATCAACCCATTTAATAAGTGGTTGATGGTTATCTTTTTTGCCAGCATTTTATCCTCAATTGCAGGCAATACAAATGATGTTTTCATTGGAAATGATGCCCGGGACGCTTCGGTTGAAATCGAATTGGATGCAGACAAATCCAGTGTTTCACAGGTTGACGAAATAATTACTTACACATACACCGTTACCAATAACGGAGATGAAACATTAACAAATGTTTCTGTCACAGATGACAAACTTGGGGAAATCTCACTTAAAAAAAATATTATACCTTCTGATATTGCGACTGGTTCAGCGGAATATACGGTTACTCAGAACGATTTAGATGCGGGTGATGATATTGAGAATGAGGCCACTGTCACTACTAATCAAGGAATCACAGATACAGATGATGAATCTGTAAGCATAATCCAGCAGCCCGATCTGACAGTAACCAAAACAGCTTCGCCGGTAAGCTACAGTTCGGTTGGTGAGGATATCAGTTACACCATTAAAGTAGAAAACTCAGGAAACGTTACGGTTACGGATATTACAGTAACCGACCCGTTAACTGGAATGACTGAGAACATTGCCAGCCTGGCTTCCGGCGATAGCGAGACTTATACTGAAACATATACAATAACACAGGATGATTTGAATTCAGGAACAGTTGAAAACACGGCAACTGCCACAGGGGAAGCCCCGGATGATGATGTAACTGCCAGCGACACAGAAACCATAACAGGCAGTCAGCAACCTGCTTTGTCAATTACCAAAACAGCATCGCCAGCCACATTCAATTCAGCAGGAGAAGAAATTACCTACACCATCGTAGTAGAAAAC
>JBNJGR010000079.1:0-11203 GCA_051747885.1 Bacteroidota bacterium
TTTAATCGACCAGTTAACAGAGGAAGAAATTGCAGAAATAAAAAATCTGCCAACAAATGAAGTAAGCAAAATAATTAGCGAAAAAACACAACAAATCAAACAAAGCCTTTCAAAAACATTATAAAAAAAGCCCCACCCAAACCGGAAAGAGCTTTTCAAAAATATACTGTTTCAATTGTTAATCTGATTTTCTTTTAATACTGCAGCCAACTGGTTTAGTTTCGGCAATGGCCACTTCTTTCCCCTGTCCAAGGCTTTTAATGGCATTCTGAAGATAAGCCTGCTTCACCTCGTCAGCTTTTTTGTAATTGTCATCAATTGCCCCTTTGTATGCAAGTTTCATGTTTTTGTCAAAAAGAAAAGCATGAGGGGTAGTTTGCCCGCCAAAAGCATTGGCAATTTTGCTTTCTTCGTCAACCACGTAATAAAAATTGTAATCATTTTCGCTGGCCTGCTTTTTCATAGCATCATAGGAATCTGCTCCGTCGCGGTTTTTGTAGTTCGAATTCAGAACAATCATGCCAACATCATTATTATCAGCCCATTCTTTAATTTTGTTATAGCGATCTTCCCACTGTAAAACAAACGGGCAGGTAGTGCACGAAAACATCACCAACAAGCCATTTTCCCCAGCTGCATCAGCCAGTGAAACCTTCTCGCCGGATACATCAAGCATTTTTACATCAGTAAACATAGCCGAACTTCCAATTCCAATTTTTCCATTTCCGCTTCCGGCCAAAACCGGAACAGCAGCCAAAATCATTATAAATGCAATCAGTCTTTTCATAATTCATTGATTTTAATACTACAATAAAACACTTTTATCTCTTTTTCTAAACGTTTCTGGTAGTAAGAATGTTCAAAGTGCTACATTTGTAATTTTGAAATACTTTAAAAAAACAAACAAATGGATATCAGCTCCTTAAGAAATGAGTACAAGCGCTCAGCATTAAGCATACAATCGGTTAATAAAAATCCGGTAAAACAATTTGAGAACTGGCTTAATGATGCTGTTCAATCGGTAGTTCCAGACCCAACAGCGATGGCAGTTTCAACATTCGGTACAAACGGTTTTCCACAAACAAGAATTGTTTTGCTGAAATACCTCGACAATAACGGCTTCGTATTTTTCACCAACTTCGAGAGTCAAAAAGGAGCCGCCCTCGAGGCAAATCCATCAACCGGACTGCTGTTTTTCTGGCCTGAGTTGGAGCGCCAGGTGCGTATAGAAGGTTTTGCAGAAAAAACAAGCAGGAAGTTTACTGAAAAATATTTCCGGTCGAGACCTGTTAACAGCCAGATAGGTGCATGGGCATCGGAGCAAAGCAGAAAAATTCCTTCGCGTAGTTTCCTTGAAAACCGTTTTAATGAATTTCTCCTGAAATTTAAAAATCAGGTTCCACCCCTGCCCGACTTCTGGGGAGGCTACCGGGTAAAACCAATAAGAATTGAATTTTGGCAAGGCCGCGAAAACCGTTTACACGATCGTATATTGTACGAAAAAGAAAATGAAAGCTGGGCCCTCAAACGGTTGGCCCCTTAAAAATAAAACAGCCCCGCTCCTGAATTCGCTCCAATGACAAATAACCCCGCTGAAATATTCTCCTTACGTCGAATTTCACGGGGTAACCAGTAACCAGTGACTATAATGACTAATGACTCTCTCTACCCTCCAAAATCGAGTTTGAATTTTTGCTTTAGCAGTTCCAGCTTAGGATTCTTCTTCAGCATTTCACCGTATCGTTCTGAATCAGTATAAATAATTATTTCTTTTTCGGTTTGAGAAATTTTTGTTACCAGTTGAATCTGCGAATTTTTAAGTTCTTTTCTTAACCAGGATACAAGTTCAGGTTTCACACTATTAATCAAATCTTCCTGAACGGAATTGTCAATTTCCAAAACCAGTTGAAAGTTTTCGTTTAATTCCGGAGTTTTTGAAAGGGTGGATTGAAGGTTGGGCCTGTCGTGCAGTCGCTCAACATAACTATCCCATTTCAACTTCATCTGTTCTTTGGTAAAATCTTCGCTTTCATCTGCTCTGCTGTAAATTTCATGCTGCTCCTTTGCCGAAATTTTTTCATCACCGCTAAATTTCCCGGCAAGGGCATCTTTAATTGATGGCCCGCTGATGTCACTTGAAAGTCGTCTGATTTTCTTTTTTACAGGGGGTAATTTTTCAACAACAGTTCGGTTCGGGTTTGTTTTTTCGGTGCCTCCAGCGGGCTGTTCCTGTGAAAAAATGGATTCCAGAATATCCTCATTTTCATCGCCGTCAGCTATTTTTTTTTTAAGGTAAGTTGTGCTATCCTAATCAATGCCAGCTCAACCAGCAATCGCTTGTTTTGGCTGGGTTTGTACTGCATGTCGCACTCGTTGCTGATTTCAAGCGCTTTCAGTAGAAAATCGTTTTCGCACGAAGTTGACTGTACTTTGTAACGCTCCTTTATTTCACCACCAACTTCGAGCAGTTTAACCGTTGCGGTGTCTTTACACACCATTAAATTACGCAGGTGATTGCTAAGGCCGTTTATAAAGTGGTGGCCGTCGAAACCATGATTCAGGATTTCATCAAAAATCATGAGCGTTTCAGGCACTTCATTTTTCAGAAAATGGTCAACCAACCTGAAATAATAATCGTAATCGAGTACGTTAAGGTTGGTAATTACATCCTGATACGAAATTTCTTTCCCTGAAAAACTAACTATCTGGTCAAAAATAGAAAGTGCATCGCGCATGGCACCGTCGGCTTTTTGGGCGATAATATTCAGTGCTTCCTTATCAGCTTCAACACTTTCATTTTTAGCAACATATTCCAGATGTCCGGCAATATCGGAAATGTTAATCCGGTTGAAATCAAAAATCTGGCAGCGCGATAAAATGGTAGGAATAATTTTATGTTTCTCGGTTGTGGCCAGAATAAAAATGGCATGTTTGGGCGGCTCTTCAAGCGTTTTCAGAAATGCATTAAATGCCTGTGAAGAAAGCATATGCACCTCGTCGATAATGTACACGCTGTATTTTCCCACCTGCGGAGGTATGCGCACCTGGTCGATGAGCAGTCGGATGTCTTCCACCGAATTGTTCGACGCGGCATCCAGTTCGTGAATGTTAAAGGAGCGATTGGTATTAAAAGCTTTGCATGAATCACATTCGTTGCAGGCTTCAATATCTTCTGACAGATTGGAGCAGTTGATGGTTTTTGCAAAAATACGCGCGCAGGTAGTTTTTCCTACTCCCCTTGGCCCGCAAAACAAATAGGCATGCGCCAGCTGATTGTTTTTTATGGCATTTTTCAGGGTAGTGGTAATCGACGATTGCGCCACAACCGTATCGAATGATTCTGGTCTGTATTTTCGTGCTGAAACAATAAAATTCTCCATTTACTCCGTGTCTTTTATCGAGTTTCAAAGATAATTAAATCTCTCTTTTTACAGGGTAAAACTTATCAACAACAAGCAAAATCATTTCAGATAAACGTAAACTTTAATTAATTTTCCATTCTGATTTTGTATTATTACTGACATGAAAAAATACCAACTCATAATCATATCTTTTATCCTTGCAGCCCTCCCTGCATTTGGGCAGTACAAAACATTACACGATTTTACTGCGCGCACAATTGATGGCCACACTTTCGACTTTTCAACGCTGAAAGGCAAAAAAGTACTGCTAATAAACACCGCGACGGAATGTGCTTTGACCCCGCAATTTAAAAAGTTACAGGAATTGTATGAAGAATATGGCGGCGACGACTTTGAAATAATCGCTTTCCCGAGCAACGATTTTGGCAGCCAGGAACCCGGAAACAATGAGCGTATTCAAATGTTTTGCGAAAACAAATACGCAATCAGTTTTCAGCTGATGGAAAAAATATCGATAAAAGAAAACCCGCACCCCATTTATAAATGGCTCACCAGCAGCAAAGAAAACGGCACGCTCGACGGGAAAGTCATCTGGAACTTTCAAAAGTTTTTAATTGATGAAGATGGAACTGTAGTTGAATCGCTGTCGCCAATAACCGGTCCTCAAAACAGGAGGATTATTGAGTGGTTGCAGGAATAAAAGCTTTTCTGAATAATCCGTTCCCAATTATTTCAACGCCTCCGTGTAAACACGCAAGGCTCTCTCCCTGGCTTCCTTGTGTTCCACGATTGGTTCCGGGTATCTTTTCATTCCCATCTCGGGCACCCATTTCATCACGTATTTATCCTTGGGGTCGAACTTTTTCTGCTGGTTTTCAGGGTTAAAAATCCGGAAATAAGGAGCAGCATCGCAACCGGAGCCTGCCGCCCACTGCCAACCGCCATTGTTGGATGCCAGTTCGTAATCGAGCAATTTATCGGCAAAATATGCCTCTCCCCAGCGCCAGTCGATAAGCAGGTGTTTGGTCAGAAAACTGGCGGTAACCATGCGCAGGCGGTTGTGCATAAAACCGGTTGCATTAAGTTCGCGCATGCCGGCATCCACCATCGGGTAGCCGGTTTCACCTTTGCACCAGCGCTCAAATTCCTCCTCGTTGTTTCGCCAGTTGATGAAATCGTATTTCGGTTTGAAAGCTTTATCTACCACATGCGGGAAATGCCACAAAACGGACATGTAAAATTCCCGCCAAATCAACTCATTTAAAAACACATCCGACAGTTCGGCAGCTTTTTGTACCAGCCGGCGGATACTTACTGTGCCAAACCGCAAATGAATACCCAATCGGGTTGTTCCCTCCTCTTCAGCAGGAAAATCGCGGGTTTTGGCATAGTTGCGGATTACCTCTTCCGGAAAATCACGCGAAGGAAACGTAATATCACTTTCTTCAAATCCTAAATCCTTTATATTCACAAACGGATCAGAATTGATTTTCAGCAATTTATCCAGTTCTTTTTCCGATTCAAATTCTGTAACTTGATTATTTTTCAGCGTTTTATTCCACCTTTTACTGTAGGGGGTAAAAACGGTGTAGGGAGTTTCATCGTCTTTCTGTACTTCATTTTCTTCAAAAATAACCTGGTCTTTAAACTGAAAAAACTCAATTCCTTTATCATTCAGAAATGCTTTTAATTCATTGTCGCGAACCAGGGACTGGGGTTCATAATCCTTGTTCGAGTAAACAGCCACTACATCAAAGGTTTCGGCCAGTTCTTTGAATGCATCCAAAGGTGTTGAATGAAATGTTTTTAACGTACTTCCATTTTTTTCGAGTTCAGTTTTAATTTTTTGAGCTTCAGCATGAATAAACGAAACGCGGGCATCTGTTTTGGAAGTTAGTTTTTCCAGAATTTCCGTATCAAAAACAAAAACAGGCAAAACCGGCAGGCCGGAAGTTAATGCCTGAAAAAGGCCATGATTATCTTGCAATCGCAAATCGCGTCGAAACCAAAATAGTACAATTTTATCATCCATAAAACTTTCTTTTAGCAGAATATTAACCCGAAGTGACAGCAGAAGAAGCTGCCGATGTAGCGGCAACAGAAACGGCAACTGCCTGCACAGCTTTTATGGCTTCGGTAACTGCGTCCGACACCTGGTTTTCAACCATCATTTTCTTTAACAGCTGACGGGCTTTTTTGCGTTTCTGTTTATCAGGAAAAATCCTTTTCATCAAACCGGCAGGTTCTAACATCGACAGTAACATAATTTCATTTTCATCTGCTTCACCCATAAAAATCTGGTTTTCGATTTCGCCCTGCAAACGATATACCATCTGCTTTTTTGTCAGTACCGGTTTTTTCCATCTGAAAAACAAAAAACTTTTTTCTTCCAACCGGATAATACCTTTTCGTGTTAAATTTTTTTGCAACTGTTTTCGTATTTTTTTCTGCGAATAACTAAATTTATTCAGCCCGCGCGAAATTTTTTGCGGTTTTTTAAAGGTGTTTAACTTTTTCAGTAACACACCGTGCAGTTCATTTTCTGATTTCCCATTTTTAACTATTATCCGCTTATTCTCAAAAACAATATTACCATTCAGGTAAAGCTCAAGAAAAAAGGCCCCTATTAACACATAATTCATTGAAGTAGCCGCCGTATAAATAATTCCTCCCTTTTTCGGATGAATTCCCAGCACATATAACTTTTCGGAAAGTGAAAGCGATTTTTCCATTTTTTTAAACGTATGATTTTTTCTTACTTTAACGGATCCAAAATATTTGTATGAATTTACAAAGAATCTGACAATATGAAACGAACATGAATTTTAAATCTTCAAATTCACAAACAAGAATACTTAAAATTCATTGGGTTTTAGATAGAATACTAATGAAGTAAATAATTTTAATGAGATGAAAAAAGGATTTGCAAGCGATAATAATTCGGGAATACACCCTTTAATACTGAAGGGAATTGAGGAAGCGAATCAGGGACATGTAAAAGGATATGGCGACGATCCATACACCCAAAAAGCCATTCAACTATTTAAAGAAAAATTTGGCGATGAGACGGAAATTTTTTTCGTATTTAACGGTACAGGTGCCAACGTGCTGGGACTATCAACTGTAACCCAAAGTTTCAATTCAATAGTTTGTGCCGAAACAGCGCACATTGAAGAAGATGAATGCGGTGCACCGGAAAAATTTTCGGGATGCAAGCTTCTTCCGGTTGAACCCGAAAACGGGAAGCTCACACCCGAATCGGTTAAACGTCACCTGAAAGGCTTTGATTTTGAGCATCATTCCCAACCACGGGTGATTTCCATATCGCAGGTAACTGAAATGGGCACGGTTTATCAGCCCGACGAAATAAGGGTGCTGGCTGATTTGGCACACAGCAATAACATGTTGCTGCACATGGACGGTGCCCGGATTGCCAATGCTGCCGTGGCGCTTAACATGGATTTCAAATCGTTTACCAAAGATTGCGGCGTGGATGTACTCTCATTTGGCGGTACAAAAAACGGGATGATGATGGGAGAAGCGGTTCTGTTTTTCAACCCGGAGCTGACGATAAACACAAAATACCTCCGCAAACAAAGTATGCAGCTCTACTCCAAAATGCGTTTTGTTGGGGCGCAGTTCCTTGCCTATTTCAAAAACGATTTATGGAAAGAAACGGCATCACATGCCAACAAAATGGCTAGACTGCTCGAAGCCGAAGTTTCAAAAATTCCGGAAATAAAAATCACCCAACCAGTTGAAGCCAATGGTGTTTTCGCGCAGGTTCCCAAAAAAATAATTGCTCCGTTGCAGGAACACTTCTTTTTCTACCCGTGGAATGAACTTAAAGGTGAAGTGCGGTGGATGACCTCGTTTGACACCACAGAAACTGAAATTTACGAGTTTGCACAACTGATAAAAAATCTGATGAATGTAAATTCCAAATAGCAAATATCAAAAATCAAAATCCAATGAATAAAATTTCAAACAGAACAAACGATTCTCTGTTAAAGTGTCTGAGGTTTGTATCTTGAATATTGAAGATTGGAATTTATTTGTAATTTGAGGTTTGATAATTGAACTTTAGAAAAATATGCGCCTTTTTAATTACTATCCGAGCAATCCCAAAAAACTGGATCCGAAACTTGAAAAACGGATATTTATACATTCGCTTATACTTCCGGCACTGTTTGTGTTTGTTTTCTGGATGGTAAAAATTACAGAACTGGTTACCGGAATCAGTTTGGTGGAATGGGGAGTTTTTCCGTTGGAAATAAGAGGACTGCCCGGAATCCTGTTTTCCCCGTTCATTCATTCTGGTTTTAACCATTTGATATCCAACTCAATTCCTTTTTTTATCCTTTTTTTTGCACTCATCTATTTCTACAGGCATATTTCTTACCGGATTTTCATTCAGCTTTATTTACTGGCCGGACTAACGTTATGGCTGGCCGGTCGCCCGGCATGGCATATCGGCGCCAGTGGCATAGTATATGCATTGGCAGCATTTCATTTTGTAAGTGGAATTATCCGAAACGATGTTCGGCTGCTTACCCTTTCGGTGGTTGTTGTATTTTTGTATGGAGGAATGGTTTGGGGCCTTCTTCCCATCGATCCTAAAATGTCGTGGGAAGGGCATTTGTGGGGAGCAGTTTCAGGAGTAGTGCTGGCTGTTTACTACCGGAAATACATTATCAGGCGCGATAAATTTGAGTGGGAAGAAGAAGAAGAAGAAGAAGAGGAGGAGGAAGAGCTTGAAGAAGAAAGCGAAGAATCTCATCCACAATCACCTGAAAAGAAAAATAACGAGCCCCGTGTTAATTCCGGCTTTTCAGACAACTATTTTTCAAAAAACACCAACCACACCGGAGAGTATTAAAATTTTAAAATGACATTTTATGAAAGCACAAAATCATCGCCTTATAATTTTCAGCGGCCCCTCTTGCGTAGGCAAAAGCCCGCTGGCCAAATCGCTTGCAAGATTTTACCCCGAATTGCATCAGAACATGAAACCACTTGTTTTATACAACAGCCGGGCAGCCCGGCCGGGAGAAGTTGACGGTGCGGATTACCATTTCAGATCGCGCGAAGAAATTGAATTACTAAAAAGCAACAACCAATTTGTTGTGATGGAAGTGAGGGGCGACCTGCAGGCGCTTGACCTCAGAGAACTCACAGAAACACTGACCGAAAACGATGTGCTTTTTGAAGGAAATCCGTTTGTTGGACGGGTGCTGCAAACCCACGAAGCTTTAAACGAAATTGACCGACTGAGTGTTTTCATGTCACCGCTTTCTGCTGATGAAATTACCTTTCTCAAATCAACAAAACCATCTGTTTCAATTTCTGATTTTGTTACCGATGTAATGCGGCGAAAGTTACTGCGCCGTACCCGGAAACAAAAAGGAGAACTCGCCCTGCCCGATCTGGAGAACATTGAAAAACGGGCTTCCAGCGCTTTCAGTGAATTGCAGGATGCACATCATTTTCAGTACGTAATTCCCAACCACGATGGCGAGGACAGCGAAAACTGGGATGCCTTTTACTACCCCGTTGGCGATGCGCGAAAGGCACTGCTCGCTTTTGTGACGCTTTTAAACGGCCAGGATTCCTCGTATGCCGAAAAATGGGACGAAAATTTTATTAAGTAATTAAAAAATAGAATTGGGTAGAGAAACCTTCATGCAAAAACAAATATGTGTGTTTGGGGCTTATCCAAACATTTTAATGAACAAAGAAAGTTTTAGCTGACAATTAAGATGTGTTTAATCGTTGAAATTCCAGAAACCTTCGCCCTTCATTGTGGCAATGCTGGTATCAAAATCGAGTAATCCGGTAATGGCTACTTCTGCGGTACCCCCTTCAAATCTGCCAATTCCTTCATAAATGTTTATCACACCTGAAAATTCTCCGTTTGTTACATTTAATGTCAGAACGCCGGTGTAGAGAAAATAGTCGCCATTCATCATGGTATGTTTTCCCTCAATGTATTCGGTAATCAGCAGGTTTTCGTAATCAAAATCACAACCTGTTACTTTCCAGGTGCTTTTTTCAACATCCAGTTTCCCGCCGTGTGCTTCAATTCCCGACATATTACCACCAGCTAAAACTACCTTTTCAAACTCTTCGGGTGTGCATAAAACAGTACCCTGCGAAAAATCAGGCACGGTGGTTGTCCAGCATTTTGCCGGGATGGGTACTTTTGCTTTTTTGAGTTCTGGAGCATTCTCCTGGTTCAATAAATCCTGATTGGTTTCAAATTCTGAACAACCGGAAAACAAAACGGCAATCATAAAAAAAAGGAAAAAATAATTTAGCTTTTTCATAACATGTAATTTTGAAATTTATACTGAAAAAAATCTATCAATTACAATGTCTGAATTTAAAGCCTGAATGTGATTGTATCTTTTCTCAAAAACTTACAATCTCTGGTCAATTCTTAAAATTATTTTTCAAATGTTATAATTCTCTGTCAAGGGATTTATATGTTCAGTAAAAACTGCTATTTTCTATGAATAAATCATTTTCTTCCTTCCATTTTTTTACACGTTCATGTTCTGCCAAATATTTCTTTTCCATTTGTACAAGCAGTTCGTTGAATCGTTTTTCATCCGCAATCTTTTCAAACAAAGGGTCATCTTTTGCGAGGTTAACCCACCAAAGCGGAAACATTTTATTTTTTATGAATTCATCGAGCAACTGGTAGGCTTCTTCCTTTTTCCCCTGGAAAGCATAAACCGCTGCCAAATCATAATATGCTCTGCGACTTTGAGCAAAATCGCGCTGTTTTTCAATGGCTTCTCGGCAGTAAGTTTCTTCCTGCGCAAAATATTCGTTTGCTTTTGCCTGCTGCCCGGTTTTGTAATAGGCCAGTGCAATGCGGTGCGCTTCTCCCAAGTCGAGGATATTCAGCGAATCTTTCTGCTGCATCCATTTTTGGTAATAGTACAATGATTTCCCATAGTTTTTTAAAAGATTATTATTCCCTCCCAGCCGGCGCAACAAAAACACATTACCGGAATCACATGCGAGGGCCAGGTCCAGGTATTTTTCAGCCATCAGATAATCGCCGAAATACTGTTCGAGCGTACCAAGCGACAAGTAATAACTTAATGAATCACCAGTATTGCTCAAATTGAATGAATTTATAAAATGCACTTTAGCCTCATTTTTTAAACCTGCACATGCAAAGGCAAAACCAAGCTGCTTATAAAGTTCGGCCAGGCTATTTCCCTGATTTAGCGATATAGCCTTTTGCACGTTTTGTATTGCTTTTATAAAATCGGGCTGTCGCCAGGTATAAATTTGAGACAAAACCGAGTACGCCTCCCAGTAATTAGGATTAATTTCCAAAGCTTTCTGAATATCCCTTAATGCTTTTCGGTCTTCATTCATTTCATAAAAATATTTTCCCCTTATTAAATAAGCTTCTTCCAACTGCCCGTCATAATTTAAAGCACGCTGTGCCAGGTAAAATGCAGAATCCAGAAAATTTTCATCGAAATAGGTGGTATTATAGTTCTTTTCCCAGTAAACAGTTGCAAGGCCAGCAAAGGAAGGACCATGTGTTGAATCAATAGCAAGTGCTTTCTGAAAAAAGTCTGACGCTTTGTCGAGAGCTTCCCTTCTGGTATCATCCAATTGATAAATAAAAAGCTGATTCCTTCCCTGCTGGAAAAAATCATGAGCTTCCACATTTGTTTCATTTACTTTTACAAGGAGCTGTTTTTCACTGGGAGTTAGATGGACATTCAATTCCTGAGCCACCAACTGAGCCGCTTCATTTTGAAAAACAGAGGCGTTTCCCGGGTTTCCCTGAAACTTTTTTTGCCAAACTAATT
>JBNJGR010000080.1:0-11200 GCA_051747885.1 Bacteroidota bacterium
TATTTGTGTACTACCAGGAAATGGGCTCGCGTTACGACCGGCTAGTGGGTTACCGGCAGCTTAACTCCCTGGCGAGCAGGAGGTAATGTTTATTTTGGTAATTATTGAAAATAATCAGAATAAGGCTCACAATCTGTAAAATACCGGCTGGGTGTCATTCCTGAAATTTTATAAAAATCATTACTCATGTGTGACTGATCGTAATAACCGCATTTATAGGTTAGCCCCGTAAGATTTAAATCTTTATCCCTCGATTTTTCATGAACCGCATTTTGAAAACGGATAATTTTCAGGAACTGTTTGGGTGAAGTTCCAACAAATGAAGAAAAAATGCGCTCAAACTGTTTCCGGCCCAGGCAGGCTTCTGAAGCCAAAAAATCAACCGACACAATCCCCCGCGACTCATTAATTAGATGAATGCTGTTTTCAATTCGGGCCAATTCGTATTTCCTGTTATTTTTTCGAAGACGGTTGGTAAAAAATTCCTCGGTCAGTTTTATCCGCTCTGAAAAAGCTTTGGCCGCGGCCAGTTCCTCTTCCAGTTTGCGTGTTTCATCTTTTAAAATGTACCTCAGCGGCACAGTCCGGTTAAAAAACTCGGAGGCCGGAATGTCGAAAAACAGTGCCAGCGCGTGCGGCTGAAACAAAATGGAAAACAGCGAAAGGTTGCCGGTAATTTTCAGATCGTAAAATTCTTTTTGCTGCCCCGATACAACGGTGCTTTCATTCACCGATTTTCTGTCATCGCTGGCTTCGGGTTTCTCATCTAAGTAAAAAATAAGTTCGGGCAAACCGCTGGGCACAATCCGCTGGTTGTGAAATTGTCCGGGAGCCAGACAACTTTCAAGCGACCAGTAATGCTTTATTAATTTTGAAAACTGAGCCGACGGTTTTGCTGTTAAAAATCCCATTTCAAAATATGAGTTTCTGCAAATGTACAGAATTAATTCAAATACAGGATACTACCTGAAAATAGCATCCTGTATTTTGCAGATTATTTTTCGCCGTACAACCCGATTTTATTTCCTTCGGAATCGTAAAATGTGGCAAAATAACCGCGGCCTTCAGCTTCAATTTTGGTTTTTGGCTGCACTACGGTCCCGCCGTTTGCTTTCACTTTTCCCAGCGTTGCTTCCAAATCATCGGAATTCAGGCTTACCAGCACCCCGTCTTTCGAAGGTTTGAATCCGGGTGCAAACGAGATGGCTCCCTCGTCGTTGGGCAGGCAGGCCATTTTTTCGGTGCCCCAGTCCATGGGCTCCATTTTCAAACCAAAAACCGAATTGTAAAACTGCACCGCGCGCTCAAAATTTTCTGCCGGGATTTCTACCCATCTAATCAATTTGTTTGTTTTCATGACTTTGAATTTTAAAATGATTGAACACTGCAAATGTATTTGCATGGGGAAAGATAAAATTGGAAAAATGCGACATGTTAATATTAAAATGCCATTTCTTTTTTTAGGCATTATAACAAGAGAAAAACTCCAGCCTACAATTCACAAATCTCAAATAAACTCCAATTTTCAAATACTTTAATTTCCAATATTTGGGCTTTCGAATTTCGTTTTTGATGCTTTTTTGAAATTTGTTTTATTGATATTTCGGTCATAACAAAATGTTTTAACAGCTCTCTTTTATCATTGGACTATTTCAAATACTGCATCATGTCGAGCCAGAAATGTTGCCCCAGCCCAACGGTAAATACCAGCCATCCCATAATTCCATGAATGATGCCGGAAAAAAGGACACTTCTGGTTTTGTGGTAAAGCCAGGCAAAATAGATCCCTGCAATAAGTGTAAAAATGATGGAAAGCCAGCTGAAATAAACAATGTGGACAAAACTGAAGGTAACTCCGCTTGCCAGAATAAAAGCCCATCTTTTCTGAAAAAGCGGCCGGTAGCGCATAAACAAAAATTTACGATAAACCACTTCCTGCCCGTAAGCTGAAAAAACCGGGTAAAAGACAAGCATTGCCAACCAAATTGTCGGATTACCGCGTGGAAGGTTAAAAAGTTGTTTGGGTTCGAAAATCAACACAAATGCAAGTAAAATCAGAGTAGTTAGCAGAATAATTAAACCTTGCTTCAACCACATTTCCCGGGCAATATTGAGCCGGACTAAATCACGCCACCGGAATTCCTTTTGTTTGCTGAAGTAAATAATAAGGGCGATTAAGATCGGCAACAGAATGGAGCTGGGATGAATTATATCTTCTTCAAAAAACAAAAAAAGAGGCACTCCAAAAAACAGCACAATAAATTCTGCTGCCAGAAGAATATTTCTTCTATTTTTCTTCATTGGCGGTTTTTATGGTTCTTCCTTGTCCTTTTCCTGATGCTACAAGTTTCAATTCAAAAAAGTAACGTGTTTCACCCAGATGTTTCTTCTCTAAAGCATTCGCTAAAAACGGCTTAATCCCCTGCATTTTGCATAAAATCGGGGAAACCGCTTTCCGTCCACCGAACGATGCGTGCGCGAGTGGCGCGGTTGGGATCAGAAAGTTCATGCCCCTGAATTTCCTTGTAATCGCGGGCATGATAAATCATGATTACGGTTTCTCCGTCCTCTGCGGTGGTAAACGAATTGTGGCCGGGGCCAAACCGTTTGAGTTCTTCGTTGGTATAAAATACCGGTCCCGGCGATTTATTCCAGTTGGAAACATCCATCAAATCATCATCTTCATCAATCCACAGTAATCCCATGCAGTAATTATGATTGGTGGCGCTGGCAGAATAGGTTACAAAAATTTTTCCATTGCGTTTTAAAACTGCCGCCCCTTCGTTCACGTTATATTTCATTCGTTCCCAGTTGAATTCAGGCTCGGTTAAAACCACTTCCGGCCCGGTCAGCGTGGTCGGATTTTTCATTTCCGACATAACCAGTGCAGTGCCGTGGTCGCCGCCCCGCACATTTTGAGCCCAGATTAAATAGTGTATGCCCTTGTGCTCAAAAGTTGTGGCATCCAGCGAAAAGGATTCGCGTTCTGTTTTAATTTGTCCTTCTTCTTTCCACTCCCCTTCCATCGGGTCTTCCGACTTGTTAGACAAAACCCACATGCGAATGTTCCAGATATTTTCAGCTTCACCGGCAGCAAAATGAATATACCACGTTCCGTCAATCCGGTGCAATTCCGGCGCCCAGATGTGGTGTCCCATCACACCTTTTTCGTGTTTTCGCCAAACTACTTTTTCTTTCGCTGCTTTTAACCCGTTTATGGTAGAAGCTTTTCGGATTACAATCCGGTCGTATTCCGGCACTGTAGCAATCAGGTAATAAGTGCCGGCGTCTGTTTTATGTACCCAAGGATCGGCGCGTTGCTCCGCAATGGGGTTGTCGAATTCAGGGGTTTGGGAAAAACTATGGGTGTAAAATGCAAAAACAAGGGCAGCCACCATAAAAATCTGAAAAAACTTCATAACCTGTTAATTTTTTTGATACAAATAAAACAAAAACAAAACTAATCAATTTGCAGTTGTTTATTTTATCACACTACCATCTTTCCATTCACCATCATAATCCAATTTCTCAAAAACGCTTTTTTTGTAACTGGAACCGATGGGAATCGACTTTTTCCCGATAAAAATGCTCACCGGGCTAAAGCTGGTTATTTGTTTTAGCGAAACGATGTAAGACCGATGAATCCTTAAAAATTCCTTATCTGCCAACAACTTTTCTACAGATGAAATAGTGATACGGCTGGTAATTTCGCGGTCGCTGGTATAAATGGTCAGGTTATCGCCCATACTTTCGGCATAAATGATTTCATCCAGTGGAATTTTATGGATGATATTTTTTTCCCGTAAGTACAGAAATTCCTCGCTTGTTCCCTCTTTTTGCAGCGAAATTTCATCTTCCTTATTGTATAACATAAAGAATTTTTCCAACGCCTGCATAAAACGCCCAAACGAAATGGGTTTGAGCAGGTAATCAATTACATTTAAATCGAAACCTTCGAGGGCATATTCCCGGTATGCCGTGGTGAAAATTACTGCCGGCGGATTTTTAAGTGTCTTAATCAGATCTGTTCCTTTCATTTCGGGCATGTGAATATCCAGGAAAATCAGATCAATTTTGTGCTTGTTAAGGTAATTGAACGCTTCGAATGCATCACCGGCTGTGGCTTCAATTTCTATTGAATCGATTTTACCCAGGTGCGATTTCAGCACCTCGATGGCCAGTGGTTCGTCGTCCACAATCAAACATTTTACTTTGGGTTTCATGGCCGTTTATTTTTTCCAGAATATTTTACATTCCACACTAAACAATGTATCTCCCTGGTAAATAAGCAGCTCATGCTGCCCGGGATAAATAAGCTCCAGTCTTCTTTTCACATTTTTCAGGCCTATGCCTTCATTTTCCTTCTGGTCATCGTTCTTTTCAGCAGGTACAGAATTAATAACCTTCATTAAAAGTAAATCAGGTTCAATGTCCAGCCTGATATGGATACTCGGTTTTGTCCTGTCTTTGCTTGCCCCGTGTTTAAAGCAGTTTTCGATAAATGGCAGCAAAATGAGTGGTGCAATTTCGTGCGACCCGGCATCTCCGTTTATTTCGTATTTTAGATCCAGCCGTTCGTTATAGCGCATCTTCTCCAATTCAATGTATCCCTCCAAAATTTCAAGCTCCTTTTTAAGCGGAACAAACGCAGCGTTGCTTTTATAAATCATATAATCAAGCAGGTCGGAGAGCTTTAGCACAATATCGGGTGTTTTGTCCGATTTAATCAGGGTAAGTGCATACAAATTATTCAGCGTGTTAAACAAGAAATGCGGATGTACCTGCGATTTCAAAAAATTCAGTTCTGCCGCTATTTTTTCTTCTGCCAGCTTTTTATTCTTAAGCTCATTGATGTACCATTTCTTTAAAATTACAATGGTAGCCGCCATAAGAGGAATTGCGTAATTTGAAATGGTTGAAGAAAATATTTTTGAATGATTAAGGAGTGATTGGTCTGAGAATCTATGAAATTCATGCAAAGGAGTGGTGTAGTAAAAAGAGGCATGAATTGAAAGTCCAAAAAGCACTGCATGTACCAGTACTAAAACTCCAAAAATAAAGGGTTGCTTTTTCTCAATGGCAAATGGTAATATTAGGTATATAAAAACATAAGTTCCGATAATCCGTGCCGGAAGAGCAATAGCATTTAATATGAATTGTTCATAATACTTGTCGAGGTATCCGCCATAGGTTATCCAGTATAATACAAATACTGCCAACCAAAAAAGAAGATGCCACCCAACGCGATACCTGTAAAATACAGGAAGACGATTTTCTGCCATTTTTTCTTTCAATTTTTTTCAAACTTATTCTAAAACAGTCAAATCTGCAAACAGTTGCGACAAATATCCTTTTTATTAAGACGTTTGATGTTTTATCAGTCATTTAAACGAAAATCATTAAACATCCTTTTCAAACCGCTGATCGTCGCAGGAATTTGTTCCTTGGTTTTGGCAATAATATGTTTGTTCCCGGAAAGCAGATAGAAAATTATCAGTATTAACATTAACAATTAAAAAGAAAAGACATGAAGAATTTAAAAACAATTTTAACAGGAATAGCGCTGATTTTTATTTCCGTTGCAGTTTTGGCAACCGGTAATCTGAAGGTGAATATCCTGCCGGCAGGAAAAGACAAGTCGATGGTTCAAATCCTGAATGTGGAAAAAAGCAATTACGAAATCGAACTGAGAAATGAAAGAGGAGATGTTGTTTTTTACAAACAGACGGATGCACCGGCGTCCACTTACATAAAACACTACAATTTTGCAATGCTGAAGGACGGAAATTACAGCCTGACCGTAAAAACAAACGATGAAAAGCTGGAGAACGCTTTGAAATTAAATAATGGTCAGGTTGAATCCATGAACCAAAAAAGAGAAGCAGCTCCTTATTTTACGGTTAATGACAACCGCCTCGAGCTTTCGTATTTAAATTTTGGGCTCGAAAATTTAAGGGTTATGGTTTACGACAATAATACCCTGCTATATGAAAAAGAGCTAAACCCGGAATTTACCGTCAACTACGGGCTTGATTTATCCAACCTGAAAAGCGGAAAATACGATGCAGTTCTTACAGCAGGGAACAGCTCTTACGAATATCAGATTACAAAATAACATTGGTTCGGAAGTTACCAACTCAAAATACTTCCATAGATTTTAAGTTTTGTGAACCATCCCCTTTTGAGGGGATGGTTTTTTTTTGCCGTATCAGTAATACTGGTAGTTTAAACAGTAACACCGATCGGCATTATACCACCAACATTTGTGGGTAAATTTGTCTGTAAAATGGTATAAGAAGGTTTTGTTCCCCGGATTCAATCCATTAATTTGAAATTAACGTATTGGCTGAACCTACGTTTTTTTGCTGAAACGCTGCAATCAAATTAAACCAGTTAAAAATGGGAGGGAGCATTCTCCCTAATGTGGACTGAACTTCGTGATATAAAATTTCCCGGAGTTTTTTCTTATATTAGAGAAACCGAAAATATGAAAAACGAAATTATAAATGAACGAAAAAGGTTGCTCAAATCGATAGAACGAGTTCTTGACGGGCCGATGATTTTTTTAGGATTTGTTTGGCTTGTCCTGCTTGTGGTTGAGTTGGTCTGGGGAATAAACAAGATACTTGAATATGTAGCTATTGGTATCTGGGGAATATTTATTATTGATTTCCTGATTAAGTTTTCACTCGCCCCGGAAAAACTCATATTCCTCAAAAAAAATTGGCTTACAGCCATTTCATTATTTATTCCCGCATTACGTGTATTTCGGGTTTTCCGGTTTGTCAGACTTTTACGCAGCCTTCGGGGGATAAGGCTTGTGCGGCTCATATCATCGCTTAACAGAAGCATGCGAAGTGTGGGCAAAACCATGCAGCGCCGTGGTTTTGGCTATGTAATGATTATCACGCTTATCGTAATCTTTGCCGGGGCTGCCGGTATGTATGCCCTGGAAAATCCAACCCCTGGCTTTACCAGTTATTGGCTCGCGCTTTGGTGGACAGCAATGCAGGTGATAACAGCAGGTAACGGATTTAACCCGATGACACCTGAAGGCCGCGCGTTAGCTTTCTTAATTACCATTTTCGGCTATAGCATTTTTGGTTATGTCACGGCGACTTTTGCCTCCTATTTCATCGGTCGTGATGCCGAGGAAAAAGATGCCCCGATTGCCGGATCCAAGGAAATTGAAGAACTGAAATCAGAAATCATGGCCCTCCGTAAGACCATCGAAGTCCAAAAAAAAGATTAAGCGTTCAGCAGGAAAATTCCCGCAGGTTTTACAGCATTGCACCAGTTAGCAAATTTTTCCCACAGGCACTCCGCTGGCGCGGATTCACAGCACCAGCGAAGGATTTCATATCATCATGTTCCTGTGCATTAAAAAAGCATTTTATTATGCTCATTTCGGTTGAATAGTTTATGTTTCTGTAACCTTTAAGAAGTATCTTTGCCGGTGATGAAGGATTTCGATGTAATTGTTATTGGCGCCGGTGCAGCCGGATTGCTCGCTGCCGGACGTGGAGCCGAATTGGGCGGACGAGTGCTGGTGCTCGAGAAAATGCGGCAGGAAGGCCGGAAACTGTTAATCACCGGCAAAGGACGGTGTAACATTACCAATAATGCACCGGTTAGTGAATTCATCAAACATATTTATCCCAATGGCAAATTTTTGCGCAATGCTTTCTCACAGTTTTTTTCAAAGGATATTATCGAACTTCTTCAGAAATACGGTGTGGAGACTACACTCGAGCGTGGCGGGCGTTATTTCCCGGGGAGCAATAAGTCGGCAGATGTTTTAAAAGCACTTTTAAACTGGAATTTGAAACAAGGTGTTGAAATCAGGTGTGGCCAAAAAGTAGCACAAATTGTAGCCGAAGATCAGCAGGTGAAAGGGGTCGTTTCAAACGGAGAATTTATTTATGCCAATCGTGTGATAGTTGCTACCGGCGGAAAATCGTATCCGGCAACCGGTTCAACCGGCGATGGTTACGACTTGGTCAAACAGCTTGGACATTCCGTTGTACCTGCACGCCCTGCACTCGTTCCGCTTGAAACAGAAGGTGACACAGCACAAAAACTGCAGGGACTGAACCTGAAAAATGTAAAAGCAGTGGTTTGGGTTAACGGCAAAAAGGCCGGCGAAGCTTTTGGTGAAATGTTGTTTACGCATATGGGATTGTCAGGACCAATCATTTTAACGCTCAGCCGGATTGTTGTGGACGAACTGCAAAAGAAAAACAAGGTTGAACTAACAGTTGATTTAAAGCCTGCCCTCGACGAGCAAAAACTGGATAATCGCCTGATTCGCGATTTGAATGAACATGGAAAGAAAAAGTTCGGAAACATATTTCGAAACTGGCTTCCAACGTCAATGATTCCTGTTTTTATCGAACTGCTGAACATCGATCCGGAAAAAGAATGCCACCAGGTAACTTCCGCTGAACGAAAAAAAATAAGGCATCTGTTAAAAAATCTGCGTTTTACTATTTCAGGGCACCGCTCGTTCAGGGAAGCAATTATTACGGCAGGTGGAATTCCTGCAAGCGAAATTTCTCCCAAAACAATGGAATCAAAGCTTATCAAAGATTTGTATTTTGCCGGAGAAGTTATTGACCTCGATGCCGAGACCGGTGGCTACAACCTGCAAATAGCCTTTTCAACAGGCTGGGTGGCCGGCAATGCCTGCTTGAAAAAGGAAAGCTAACCTTTATTCTTCAATGATATTCTTTACCCGCCCCACTTCACCGGTTTCGAGCATTACTTTTATCCCGTGCGGATGAGCGGATGATTTGGTAAGAATCCGTTTTACGATTCCATCAGTTAATTCACCGGAACGCTGGTGGTGTTTTTGTACAATTTCCACCTCGCTGCCGGTTTTGATATTTTTTCTTAAAGAGCCTTTCATTAATTCAACTTTTTACCACAATTTCTATACTGGGTCTTGCAGACCGCTCAGAGTCTAATTTACACCAGAATATTCATAATCTTTGTCATATATAGGATGTACAGAACTGTCAGTTGCATGATTAATTTCCTTAGAATTTATAAATTGGATTAACTCTGGATTAATTAATAAGCTTTGATAGTCTCTTGAAGATTGAATCCCGCCTTTTAATTCATGCGTTATAAGTTCACTTACAAACAAGTAATCTCCTTTAATAGGATTAAATTCCTTTACATCATCAAATATTTTTGGATACCAATTTTCCATCTAAAAGTTAAACTGCTACTGTACGGATAAAATTACACATAACGTAATAGTATTTTATCCATCGTTCATGCAAAATACAACAAAGTACTGAAATTAAAAATTATAGCGAATATAAGTTTATTTCAAAGAAAAATGATGGATAAAATATAGTTGGATGATGCCACCGGCCAAGTGTAACAGTGTTCCACGCTGGTGGTGTTTCACAGAACCGCAATTTGCAGTTTACTGAATTAAATTCGGGGTATGCAAAGCAATATGCAACAGATTTATTATCTTTTGCGTTTTAACATTGATTTTAACAAAAAAAATATAACCATGCAAAAACAACTTACTTTTTTAATTCTGATTTCAATTTCAATTCTCTTTGGAATACATGCCAGTGCACAGGAAACGTTTGGGTGGCGACCGGAAAACCGTACAGGCGTTTCGGCAGAAACCGGTCTTTTGAAAGAGTGGCCAGAAAACGGTCCGGAACTGCTTTGGGAAACCCTGGAACTTACCAAGGGAAATTCGTCGCCCTCTTTTGGCAACAACAAAATTTATATTACCGGCACCGATAATGACGACGATATTTTGTATGCACTCGACATGAACGGCAATATTCTCTGGCAAAAAGTGATGGGCCGCGCCTGGGACGGATCGTATCCCGCCAGCCGGGCAACCCCGACAGTAGATGGGAACCGCTTGTTCACCTGCAGTGGCATGGGCGATTTGGCCTGTTTCGATGCCAATTCAGGCGAAATCATTTGGTCGTACAAGGCCAGTGAAGAAAACCATGGAACCTACGGGAAATGGGGAATCGCAGAATCGTTGTTGATCGACGGCGAAAATCTCTATTTCTCACCCGGAGGACCGGAAACCAATACAATTGCATTGAACAAAAATACCGGTGATATAATCTGGAAGTCGGAAAGCCTGGATGATAAACCGGGATACGTTTCTCCAATTCTCAGGGAGTACGCCGGGAAAAGAATGCTTATCAATGTATCCTTGAATCACGTATATGGCGTAGATGTTTCCAACGGGGAAATCCTTTGGAGTGTGGCACATGTAAACGGCCGTGAAGGTCGTGAAAATATTTTTTGTGTAACTCCTTTGTTTAAAGACGGGAAAGTGTATGTTACCGGCGGTTACGACGTTGGAGCTTACCAGGTTAAAATTGCGGATGACGGAAATAGTGCAGAAGTTGTCTGGACTGACGAGGTACTCGATGTTCACCACGGCGGTGTAGTACTTGTTGACGGATACATTTACGGCGCAAACTGGCTGAACAATGCCAACGGCAACTGGTGCAGCATTGACTGGGAAACCGGTGAAAAAATGTGGGAAGAACACTGGCACTGCAAAGGCTCGGTGATTGCCGCAGAAGAGATGCTTTATATTTATGATGAAAAACGGGGAAACATCGGACTGGCAGAGGCTACCCCTGAAAAGTTCAATCTCATCAGCAGTTTTCAGGTTACACAAGGCGATGCCGGCCCGTTTTGGGCGCACCCGGTTATTCACAACGGAATCCTTTATTTACGACACAACAATGCGTTTATGGCGTATGATATTAAAGCCGGTTAGTCATTGTTTTCCTGTTGATACACCCTCAAATAATCAATAATCATGGATGCCGGTAAATCATCAGGGTCAACTTTTCCAACCCACGAACCGCCAAGTTGCTGGCTCAGGATAAAATAGAACGGCTGGTCGAACGGCCACTGCTTCATTTCATCGTCCAGGCCTTCAACCCGCGGATAACGAAACGTTTCTACACCATTCACCGTCCAGATTAACACATCGGGATGCCATTCAAGTCCGTAAACATTCCATTGGGTTACATCGGCCTGCACGTTGCCAATTCCCCTTGGCGGATTGGAAGTATTTTTCAGTACGTTGGTGTAGCGGGTGTGCACCGTATGGTGAATCACACTATCGTAATTCAGGTGTTCCATAATATCGATTTCGCCGCTGTGGGGCCAGCCGCCGTAAACCCCTTCC
>JBNJGR010000081.1:0-11177 GCA_051747885.1 Bacteroidota bacterium
CAGGAAAGCATTGCGGTTCGCAATATTACGTGGCAATACAGAATCGTCGCCTTCGAAATAGTATTTTTTTGTGGCCGCCACAATTTTTTCCACGGCCTCTTCAAACAGCTTTTTGCGGTTGGCATGGGTCGCTACAATCGTGCCGTTGCCGGGTAGTGCCAGCCCGATTGCCTCGGCCAGGCAGTTCATCGAATTGGCTGTAAACATTCCTGAACAAGACCCACATGTGGGGCACGCATTTTGTTCGATTACAGAAAGTTCCTGGTCGGAAACCGACTGGTCGGCCGCCATTACCATGGCATCAACCAGGTCGAAATGTTTACCGCCGATTTCACCGGCTTCCATCGGGCCTCCCGAAACAAACACTGCCGGAATATTCAGTCGCATGGCCCCCATGAGCATCCCCGGTGTAATTTTATCGCAGTTGGAAATGCAAATCATTGCATCCACTTTATGGCCGTTGCACATGTACTCCACACTGTCGGCAATAACATCGCGCGAGGGAAGGGAGTAGAGCATGCCATCGTGACCCATGGCAATTCCATCGTCGATGGCAATGGTGTTGAACTCTGCGGCAAAAAAGCCATGTTTTTCAACCAACCCTTTCAGGTATTGACCAATATCGTGCAGGTGAGCGTGCCCTGGTACAAACTGGGTAAAGGAATTGACAATGGCAATAACCGGTTTGCCAAAATGTTCTTCCTTCATGCCATTGGCGCGCCAAAGGCTGCGTGCGCCGGCCATTCTCCTGCCCTGGGTTGTTGTGTTGCTGCGTAATGGAATTGGCATACCCGTTTATCTTTTATTTTAAAATTTCAATTAAAAAAGCCTTCCCCGTTTTCCGGGAAAGGCTTGTCCATATTTTTCAATTGCATATAATACTAACCCTCCCCGGTGATGCCTGGAATGACCACGAGAATGACTAGAATATGTGCAACAAATAATTTCATTAGTAACTTTTCTTTTATTTTGATGGAGCAAATGTAAAAATTATATCGAAACTGAAAAACGATTTGAAAGTATTTGTGGTTTTTTTATACGAAAATTAAATTTTATATCTCGTTTTTAATTCAATTCAGTAAAAAAAAGAGTAATCCATCCCTGAATAATTTCACCGGTTTCCGGATCGAGTTGCGAACCATACATACTGTGTGGAATAGAATAGATGATGAGCATAACCACTGAAGCGGCAATAGTATAAGCAGGTCGTTCTTTATTACGGTTCATGAGGAGTGCCAATAACCAGAAAATAAACGCGATGAGGGTTTTGTTGTCGGTTAAATCCCAGGCAAACGGAATGCCTGCCCAGGCTTCTCCAAAAGCATGCCACTGTACCCAGGGACCAAAAATTAACCCGCCGGCCAGGAGTGCCCAAAATGTGATCCGGGTGAATAACCTGAACCGTGCATGTTTGAAAAGGGCCATAATACCTGCAAGATTGCTCAAAAACATGGCAACAAACATTAAAATGATGTGGGGTACCAGAATTGAGGCAGGCACATCGCCTTTAAATCTTATAATAACCGGTTTATTGTTGTTTAGTGGAAATTCCGTTCCATCCTTTTCTAAAACAACTTTGTATTCGTATTTCCCGGCAGGTGGTAAATTGGGGAGTTGTGCCGAGAGTACGTCGGCGGTACGTTTCATTTTTGTTACGGTCCATTCATTGTTGGTAGGGAATTTCCGGTAATGAATTTCACCGGAGATGTTTTTATCAGCAACCTGCAGCACAACCGGACAGTCGGAATCACCTCCGTGGCTTCTCACCAGTTTAAAATTGTAGTGTTGATTGTCAATGGTGATTTCAGTCTTTTTATCGTATGTAGGCCCGGTTGTCCGTTGGTAAATAATGGCTGTAAATGTGATAATTATAGCCAGTGTCCAGTATAATACGACTTTCATTGTATTTGAATTTAATATTGCTTACAATTATAAGGTCTTTTTGCCAAAAATTAAACTAATTCCGGAATGTGTTTGGTAGCTTTCTGTAATTATTACAAAAAAAAATAAAATAGTTAACTTATGTGCGCATGTGGTTGGAATATAACAGGTTGTGTGTTTTTTTCCTGTTTAAAAAGAATCTTAAATACAAGAGTGTGCATTTCTTTACTATCTTTATTTTTTTTAATCAAAATATTTTATTATAAATTTGGTGTCAATAAAAGGTAACAAACTAATTTTATGCATTTGCATTAATTAACTAAAACTAAATCCTGCCTATGAAATGAATTTCTCTAATTGACTTCGAATTACTGATTCAATCTATTTTATTTTTCTTTTAATTTAATAACAAAACTTAAAATCTATGGAAAAAAGACACGTAAGGGGGTTTTTACCCTATCTTTTACTTGCTGTATTTATGGCCTTTACGTTGGGTGTAAACGCACAGCAAAAAACAATCCAGGGAAACATTACCGATGATACCGGTGCACCGTTACCCGGTGTAACTGTGGTAATTAAAGGTACCACACAGGGAACAATTACCGATTTTGACGGTAACTATATGCTCGATGTTCCTGAGGATGCCAATGTACTTGTATTTTCATACATAGGTATGTTAAAACAGGAGATTGAAATTGGCGACCAGACCACGATTGATGTTTCCATGCAGCCCGATGTTATCGGGGTTGACGAAGTGGTGGTGGTAGGTTACGGTACCCGAATGAAAGAAGAACTTACCGGGGCTGTTTCGTCCATTTCTGAAGAGGCATTGCAGGTGTCTAATGCACCCAGCGTAATAAGCCGTTTGCAGGGGCAGATTGCAGGGGTAAATATTACATCGGCCAACCGGCCGGGGGGCGATGCCACTATCCGTATTCGCGGTATTGGTACTATTAACGACCCGAATCCATTGTACGTTATCGATGGCGTTCCGACAGGGCCGGGCAACAACATCAACCCGAACGATATTGAATCCATTTCGATATTGAAAGATGCTTCTTCGGCTGCTATTTACGGTACCCGCGGTGCAAACGGGGTTGTATTGATAACCACCAAAAAAGGCCGTGCCAACCAGCAGCCAACCATTAACTTTAACGTTAAAACCGGCGTGACCCAGGCATCAAACAGATACGATATGCTGGATACTAAAGAGTATGCAGAAGCTGTTTGGATGTCTTTCGATGTTCAGGGGCAAAGTCCTTCCCATGCACAGTATGGTTCAGGGGCACAACCTGTAATACCTGATTATATTTTACCGGCCGGGGCTATGGAAGGTGAAGTTGACGAAAGCAAGTACAGTTATTATGACAATCTTATTTTCAGGGCCAACAAGGAAGGTACCGACTGGTACGACGAGATTTATCGTAGCGGAATTGTTCAGGAATATGACCTTTCAGTGAGAGGTGGCGGCCAGAATGCTACTTATTCTTTTTCTGCCAATTACCTCGATGAGGAAGGTTTCATTATTCATACGGATTTCAAAAGGTACTCTTTCCGGTTGAATTCTGAAGCTACCTTTAATGACTGGTTTAAAGCCGGTGAATCGTTGCAGGTTGCTTACATCGATGAATTGGGACGTTTTACGGATAATGCCGAATCCAGTCCGGTTTCAGATGCCTATCGTGCACAGCCGATTATACCGGTTTATGATATTACCGGTGAGCATTTTGCCGGTTCAAAAGCGCCCGAAATGGGGAATGCTGTGAACCCTGTTGCCAGGGCGTACAGGAACAGAAACAACAACGGTAAATATGTAAGGCTCCTGGGGAATGCATTTGCCGAAATTACGTTTATGGAAGGTTTGAGCTTGAGAAGTTTGTTGGGGTATAACTGGGGCCAGTGGAACTTTAAAGGATACAATATTCCCAACCCGGAATTCTCTGAACCCCAACTGGTAAACGGTATGTGGATAGATTCGAACTATTCGCTGCAATGGAACTGGTCCAATACCCTTTCTTACAGTGCAACGTTCAACGATATTCACGTTGTTAATGTAATTTTGGGTACTGAAGCCATTGAAAATCAATACCAGTGGATGAATGCCAGCCGCAGGAACTATTTCTCGATGGATCCTAAATATATGCAACTCAGCTCAGGAGAATCAAACAAAGAAAACAGTGGCAGCGGTTCAGAATGGTCGTTGTTCTCCGTTTTCGGTCGTTTGAACTATGACCTTATGGGAAGATATTTCATCGAAGCTACAGTGCGCCGCGACGGTTCATCGAGGTTCGGCCCCGGAAACCGTTACGGAACCTTCCCTGCAGCATCAGTTGCATGGGCTATGTCGGAAGAAAGCTTCATGGCCGGAGCCAGCAACTGGCTCGATTTGCTGAAAGTAAGACTTGGTTGGGGGATTTCCGGTAACGACCGTATAGGTAACTATAACTCCTACTCCACATACCGTACAGATACTTACCGTTCTTCCTATGCGCTCGATGGTTCCAATACCAGTGCCATGTCAGGATTTATGCCTTCCACGCTGGGTAACGAAAATGTAACCTGGGAAACTACTGAAACTTTTAATTTAGGATTGGACGGAACTTTCTTAGACAGCAAACTGAGTGCATCAATCGATTTATGGCAGCGAAATACTTCCGACATGCTTTACCGTTTGCCTTTGCCACAGGTTATGGGCGATGCCACTCCCCCCTATGTAAATATTGCTGAAATGGAAAATAAAGGTTTCGATTTTGAACTGGGATATGGCAACTCAACGATGAACGATGTGTTTAGTTACAATATTAAAGCCACCATTTCCAGCTACAAAAACGAAGTGACCAAACTCGGCGGTGAGGCGAACGATTACTTTACCGGACAGTTCGAACGTCAGAAAGAATATACCCGTGTAGCTGTTGGGCGTGCGTTCCCCGAATTTTACGGTTACGAGGTGGAAGGTATTTTTCAAACCCAGGCTGAAGCCGATGCCTGGCCGGCAGCATTTGGCGGCGATGGCACATACAACGAGCCCGGCCACTTCAAGTACAGAAATGTGGATACAACACCCGTTATGATTGATACCGATGATGATGGGGAACCTGACACTGAAGTCCAGGCAATCACAGCAGACGACAGGACTTTTATCGGCAGCCCGCATCCTGATTTTACAGGTGGTTTGAACATCGATTTGGGCTATGGTAATTTCGACCTGAACATGTTTTTCTACGGCAGTTATGGCAACGAAATGGTTAACTACGTGAGAAGGTGGATCGACTATGGTCAGTTTAACGGAGGGTTAAGTAAAGATGCACTTTATAAAACATGGGGAAGTCCTTATCTCGACAGCAATGAAGATGCAGAACTTCCGATGCTCGATTTCCTCGACAGTTCACAGGAACCCTCCACTGCTTTTGTTGAAGATGGTTCGTTCCTGAGGCTTAAAACACTGCGTGTGGGATACACCATTCCGCAGAGTTTACTGGAAAGGGCACAAATTAAGCGACTGAATATTTACGCACAGGTTACCAACCTGTTTACTATTACCGGTTACAGCGGGCTCGATCCTGAACTGAACTCTTCAGGAGTGTCAATGGGGCTCGACAGAGGAGCATGGCCTACACCGCGCCAGGTAATGTTTGGTGTTAACCTGGGACTTTAATAAATCTAATTCATGATTAATAATTTAAACATTAATATAATATGAAAAAACTATCAATAATAATGGCCGCAATTCTTTTACTGGCCATGTCATTTTCTTGTTCAGAAGAATTTCTGACCAAAGAACCTTTGGGTTCTACATCTGAAAATGTCTTTTACGACGAGACAGGAATTGATGCTTTACTGATTGGGACTTATGCCATGGTAACAGGCAGTTCATTATGGGAAGTTTCCTGGGGGGCATCCATTCAGAACTGGACGTATGGTTCTGCTGCATCGGACGATGCTTACAAAGGATCGGAAGTTGGCGACCAGGCTCCGGCGAATGAAATCGAGCGCTGGGAGACCCTGACAACCAATAATTATCCTGCCGATAAGTGGCGGCTGAACATTGGTATGGGCATCGACCGTGCCAATAAAACAATGAAAGTAATCAATGCCACAGAAGAAGCAGGCACAATTGATGCCGCCACAGCCGATAAATTCAGGGCAGAAGTACGCTTTTTAAGAGGCTTGTTTAATTTTGAAGCCTGGCTGGTATTTGGTAATTACATTCCGATTCTTACGGAAGAAACGGAAGATCCCACGCAGGTTTCAAATGAAAATCCGGATGGGGCCGTATTGAACCACATTATCAGCGATTTGGAATTTGCCTGGAATAATTTACCGGCTACACAGTCGCAACCGGGGCGTGCTACTAAATATGCTGCTATGGCACTGGCTGCCAGGGCTTATTTGCAAGACGTGAATTATGCAGAAGCCAAGCCCTTGCTCGATAATATTATCAACAGCGGGCAATATGAATTGATGCCGAATTTTATCGACAATTTCAACATCGAAACCAATAACAATGCAGAGTCGATTTTTGAAATTCAGGCGAATGTGAATGACATCAATGAGTCATTAAATGCCGAAATGGGTATTGGCCTGAACTGGCCGCATGGTTCAGATATTGGTATGTGCTGCGGATTCCATCAACCTTCACAAGACCTTGTGAATGCCTATAAGGTGGATGATAACGGGTTACCCATGTTCGACTCCTATAACAACGAAGACCTAAAAAACGACCAGGGGATTCCTTCTGAAGATACCTTCGTTCCGGATGACCATCCGGTTGATCCGCGTTTGGACTGGACCGTAAGCCGCCGCGGAATTCCTTATAAAGACTGGGGTATTAACCGTGGCCGCGACTGGGTGCGTAAACAATCAGACGGCGGTCCGTATATGCCGGCATCAAAGCCGTTCTTCAAAAAAGCTGAACGTTACAGTCTGTCAACCACAACCGGCTGGCAAACAGGTATCAATGCCAATAATTACCGTTACCTGCGCTACAGCCATGTGTTGTTGTGGAGGGCCGAAGTAGCTGCTTTTGAAAATGATCTGGAAACCGCCCGTACTTACGTGAACATGATTCGCGAACGTGCCGGTAATGATGTTGTGATGGGCAAAGTGCTTATTTATGAACTTCCTCCCGAAGTATGGCCATGGGGTGAAGAAGGCGATGTGGACTGGGATCAGCCGGCTGCTAACTACGAGGTTGGACTCTATGATTCTTTTGCCAACAAAGAGGAAGCAATGGAAGCTGTTCAGTGGGAACAACGCCTTGAATTTGCTACCGAAGGACGACGTTTCTTCGACCTGCGGCGCTGGGATGAACTGCCCAACAAAATTGGTGGTAAAAGTATGGCAGAAGTTTTAAACGAATTTGCTCAAAATGATTTGAGAATCCGAGATTTTATGGAAGGGAAAGATTTTAGCCCGGGAACTGATAAATATCAGCCGATTCCACAAGGTCAGCTTGACCTTCAACCTGAAGTTCTGGTTCAACGGCCGGGATACTGATAACATTTGCATTTTTATTACATAAATTAAAAGGAGGGGCAATTTTTGTCCCTCTTTTTTTTGTTATATTGGTGCAGTATTCAATTAGAATCCGGATTATGAAAAAATTCATTTGGGTAGTTTTTTTAAGTGTAGTGGGAATAACAAGCTGTGGCCAGCCCAAAATTGAAGTGGTTGAAGTGCCCTCCGAAAACAAAGTTGATATTCTTGTGGACGGCGATTTGTTTACCTCCTATATTTATTCTCAAAACTTAAAGAAACCGGTTCTTTGGCCGGTTGTAACCTCAGGGGGAAATGAAATTACACGCCAGTACCCACTGAAAATCAAAACCGGCGAACGTGCCGATCACCCGCACCATGTTGGCATGTGGTTCAATTACGGAAATGTGAATGGCCTCGATTTCTGGAACAATTCGGAATCGGTTCCTGCAGAAAAGGCCGGTGATTATGGAAGAATTTTTCATGATAAGGTTGAAAAAACAGAAAGCGGTAAAGGTAAAGCAAAACTTGTGGTAACCACTTCGTGGAAAAATAGTCAGGGTAATGAGCTGTTAAATGAACGTTCGGAATTTACCTTCTCGGCTAAAGGAAAAAACCGAATTATCGACCGTGTTACAAAACTCACCGCTGTTAACAGGAAGGTTACTTTTCAGGACAATAAAGAAGGAATGTTTGCCATCCGGGTTACCCGTGAACTTGAATTGCCCGGTTCCGGCAAAATAAATGTGGTGGGAGAGAACGGAGCTTTTACGGAGGTTGACGCGGATGAAGATAATTTTGCCACCGGGAATTATTTAAGCAGCACCGGAATATCGGGGACTGGAGTTTGGGGTACCCGCGCCAAATGGATGAAACTCAGCGGAAAGGTAAATGGAGAAGAAGTGGCAGTTGTCATTTTCGATCATCCCGGCAACCCGGGGTATCCAACCTGCTGGCATGCCCGCGGCTACGGCCTGTTTGCCGCCAATCCGCTGGGGCAAAATATTTTTTCAGAAGGCCGGGAAACATTGAACTTTTTCATCGAGGACGACCAATCCGCCACTTTTCGTTACCGGTTAGCTGTTTTTTCCGGCGACCCTACAGTAGAAGTAATAAACGAGTTGGCAAAAGAATTTGAGACTAAATTATAAGGATTTAATGCAGCTTTAAGCATTCAACTTTTTACATTTGTCTGGAATTTTACCTTGAATTATGGCTTTAAACTATATCTGGATATTTTTCTTTTTGGCTGCGTTTGTTATCGGGCTCATCCGCTTACTGTTTTTTGGCGATTTGGAGGTATTCCCCGATATGGTGAATTCCACTTTCGATATGGCCAAAACCGGTTTTGAAATTTCGCTTGGCCTCACCGGCGTGCTCACACTCTGGATGGGGATTATGCGGATTGGCGAAAAGGGAGGGATTGTAAATGTTTTTTCAAGGTTAATCGGGCCGTTTTTCAACAAGCTTTTTCCTGAGCTCGGCAGATCTCATCCGGCGTACGGTTCCATTATGATGAACATTGCCGCCAACATGCTCAACCTCGACAATGCGGCCACGCCAACAGGTTTGCAAGCCATGAAAGAGATGCAGCAAACCAATCCGGACAAAAAAACAGCCTCCGATGCACAAATCATGTTCCTGGTGCTGAATACTTCAGGATTAACTTTACTGCCCATAAGCATCATGGTTTACCGTGCACAAATGGGAGCTGTAAATCCATCCGATATATTTATACCTATTTTACTGGCTACCTATTTTTCAACCCTGGCCGGTTTAATAGCCGTTTCATTCTATCAGAAAATTAACCTGCTCGATAAAGTGGTGCTTTCCTATTTAGGCGGATTAACAGCCGTTATTCTTGGCATAATCTGGTACTTTTCCACATTGGATCAGGAAGCAGTTACCCAGGTTTCAAGGCAGGCGAGTAATTTTATTTTGTTTACGGTGATTATTGCATTTATACTCATGGCAGTAATCCGAAAAGTGAATGTTTACGAAGCTTTTATCGACGGGGCTAAAGATGGCTTTAAAACAGCAGTTAAAATTATTCCCTACCTGGTGGCTATACTGGTTGCCATAGGAGTTTTCCGGGCATCGGGTGCTATGGAATGGCTCATTTCCGGTTTTACCTGGGGGTTTGAACTGGTTGGCATCAATACCGATTTTACCCCGGCTTTGCCAACTGCACTGATGAAACCACTCAGTGGCAGCGGCGCCCGCGGAATGATGGTGGATGCCATGAACACGCACGGTGCCGACTCGTTTATCGGACGCGTGGCAAGCACGGTGCAGGGAGCTACCGATACCACTTTCTACATTCTGGCAGTGTATTTTGGTTCGGTGGGAATTAAAAACACCCGCTATGCAGTGGTTTGCGGTTTAATTGCCGATTTCACCGGAATTATCGCCGCAATTTTAATGGCTTATCTGTTTTTTCACTAACAGGGTATTTGAGTTTCCTAACTCAAATACCGGAGTTTCAAACTCCGGCTCCCTGAATTAAGCATCCACCGAATCGTAAACCACCACTTTTTCCCAAAGATGTTCGTTTTCTTCAATAAATTTCAGGTGCAGCGGATGTTTCTGATAAATGTTTTGATCTTCCAGGCTGTTGAACATGACCATGTAGGAATAGGTGTAGGAGTTTTCCACTACTCCGCGCTCTTCAGTTTCAGCCGGAACACCAATGTGACTCACTTTTATGGTTTCCACTTTTATTAAATCTTCCAGCGCTTTTTCAAACTGTTTTCTGTGCGCTTTATTATCCGGCTCTTTTAGCCAGAAAAATACATGATGCATCAGGGCACCGGTAAGTTTAACTTCACCGGCTGATGTGTTTTTCGCAAAAGGTAAAAAACCGGCGGCCAATGTGCCCGCGGTGAGTTTTTTTAAGAATGATCGTCTGTTTTTCATACTATTAAAATTGTTTATTTTTAAAGTTATAGTATGCCTGCCTGGCGGCAGACAGGGAACTCGCATGTATTTTAATCATTCCCTTGGGTGTAAATATTATACATGCTCGTTTCATAATTATTATATTTTTTCAAGAAATTTTTTTGGTGTAATAATTTGAGTGCCCCGGAATGGATTCAATTCAAGTAAATCCTTATCACCGGTAATAATAAAACCGGCTTTTGCAGATACAGCCAGCTCAAGAAACATGTTGTCTTTGGGATCGCGGCAGGCATTTATAACTTTTTCAACTTTAACGAAGTTTGCCCTGTTTTCAAACGATTCTATAAATTTTTTGCGTCGATAGAGACTAACATACTTGTCAAATTTTGGAAGCATTAATATTTTGACAAGTTCACCATAAATTTTGTCCGAACATAAAATATAGTGATATTTTTCGGCTTTCGTGAAAGCCATATCTGCAATACTTCCTTCAATTAGTATCGAACTGATTAATACATTTGTATCGAAGACAATCTTCACCTATTTTTCATTAAGGATTTCATCCAGGATTTCCTGTGTCAAACCGTTATTTTTCGCTTCACGTTGCATTTCTCTGACAGTTTGCATGAATTTGGATTCTTTTGTTACAAACTCTTCAACTTTTTTTGATAATTGCTTGCGTTCAACAGAATCCATCCTGGAAAATTTTTCTGCAACTTTATCTTTTACCTTTAATTCTATTGTTTTCATTGCTAAAGCTTTTGTACAAATTTATACAATTCAGACAGATTCTCCAACAGCGGTTCCAACTGGTCCAGCTTTAACATATTTGCTCCGTCCGACATTGCTTCTGCCGGATTGGGATGTGTTTCAATAAAAATACCATCGGCACCCACTGCAATTCCCGCGCGGGCTATAGTTTC
>JBNJGR010000082.1:0-791 GCA_051747885.1 Bacteroidota bacterium
GAGTGGTTTTGAAGAAGACAGCCCCGAAGCTGCACAATTCTTTAAAAACTTTAACCTGAGCGAAGAACAGCTTTACAATCTAATGAACGACATTGATATTGAAGGCGAAGAACCCGGAGCAACAAAATGGTACCAAGCCAATAAAGATATGGTTGACGGCTGGTTTGAGTAATATAAAGTCTGGAAAATAATTTCAGATTATTCAAAAAGTTATATATAAAAAACCTGGAAGTTTAATTCTTCCAGGTTTTTTTATGGATACAAGAAAAGGTTGCCGAAATCGGCAACCTTTTGGTTTTGGACAAATAATCAGATTACTTCATATTATCCTCACTCCTCAAATTTTCAATTCTATTCTACAAAACATGAAGAATTTTTACCCGGATTATCTGACAATCAATTTTTCAGTCACTTTAGTATTACCAGATTCCAGTGAGATAAAATAAATACCCGGCTGTATTCCTGATAATTCAACTCTCTGTGCAGGTTGAGTAACATTAATAACTTTTAGTATTTTCCCTGAAATATCAATTATCTGCAATTTACCGTTCATCTCATCCGAACTAATGGTAATATAATCAGTTGCAGGGTTTGGATAGAACTGCATGTTTATTTTACTGTAATTTTCTATACCTGTAGCAGTTAAATCAGGTAAAACGACCTCATCGATAACATGTACCACACCATTCTGTGCTTCAATGTCAACTGCAGTTATATTGCTCACGCGGCCGTTGGGGTCGGTCAGTGTGGCGCCACCTTCGAGGCTGAACGTCAACTCCTGTCCAAGCAGG
>JBNJGR010000082.1:891-11119 GCA_051747885.1 Bacteroidota bacterium
GGTCGGGGCAAATACGGTGAATGGTCCTTCACCGGTCAGAGCACTTACAAAGTCAATGGTCAAATCTTCCCTTGTCAAAGCAGCTACGAGAATGCTGAAATTATCGTCTGAAGTAGCGATGTCAACTACAGTTTCCGGTCGCAGGTCGGGAAGAATAACGGTATCAATTACATGCACCACACCATTCTGCGCTTCAATGTCAACTGCAGTTATATTGCTCACGCGGCCGTTGGGGTCGGTCAGTGTGGCGCCACCTTCGAGGCTGAACGTCAACTCCTGTCCAAGCAGGGTTTCGGCTGCCAGGCCTTCACTTAAATCAGCGGACATCACGTTTCCGGCCAAAACGTGCATTTGCAATACAGCTTCCAGCGTTTCGGTATCGATGTCGCCCAGTGAGCTTGCGCCCAGTTCATCCAAAAGTGCAGCAAAGGCAGCGTTGGTCGGGGCAAATACGGTGAATGGTCCTTCACCGGTCAGAGCACTTACAAAGTCAATGGTCAAATCTTCCCTTGTCAAAGCAGCTACGAGAATGCTGAAGTTGTCATCCGAAATTGCAATGTCGACAACCGTTTCTGCTATCGGAGCCATTTCGAGATCTTCCACAGCAACCGGCCAGACACCTGGTGAAGGAACACTTACACCTTTATTACTTCCACGCATCATCATATCCTGACCAAAATAATAAAGTGGCCAGCCTTTAAAAGTCATTTGTTTTTTCCCGTAAACGTTGATTACACCGAAATCGGCTGAATCTAAAACAGAAGGCACAACTATGTTTTCTTCTTCATAAACAGGCCAGATACTATTTTTTTCAAAATCAGCATCTGTAAAATTATTGATGCCGTAATTATCATTTACCCATGTATAAAGTGTATTTCCTTTTTCGTCAACAAAATACTGGGTAATTTCTTCTCCAGACGTGTAATCACTTTTATAATCTAAGCCATCATTGCCTGTTAACTGGTCATCGAGCAACATAATGGTGTAATCGGGTTTGGCAACAAACCACTTTCCAATGAGTCCTTCACCATTTGTTTCACCGGGGATGGTGTCATTCACAAAATAGTATAGCGGCCAGCCTTTATAGGTTGTTTGCATGGAACCATCGGCACGCTCAAATGAAGCAAAATCAGTCTCGCTCAGACCTTCTCCCAACTCAGGAGTTTCTGAATAAAAAACAGGCCAATTGGTAACACAGCCGTCAACACACATCGAATTTCCTTCAGCATCTTTTGAGAAGAAGTAAAGTGTGTTGCCATAAGTATCGGTCAAAATCTGACCATATTCAGCCGTTTCCTTCAACTGGACATCCGGCGCAGGAACCAGCACAGCATCCAGAACATGAACAACTCCGTTTTCGGTTTCAATGTCGGCAATCGTAACTTTGGCATTGTTAATGAAAACGCCTGCTCCGGTTATCGAAACTTCCACCTTGTTACCATTGTACATTTCAACGGTTATTCCGTCACTTAAATCCGTGCTCATCACAGTTCCTGGCAGCACATGGTAAAGAAGAAAGTCGGTTAGCACAACTATATCATCCAGCAGTGCGTCAAGGGTTCCTTCAGGGAGAGCATCAAAGGCATCATCGGTTGGGGCAAACACGGTGAAAGGCCCCGCCCCCTGGAGATCATCAACAAGATTGGCTTCAATCAGAGCCGTTTCAAGAATTGTGTGCTCTTCGCTGTTGACAATAATATCTACCACATTGGTAGCTTTCACCGTCAAACTTTGTATCGCGAGAGCGAAAACGATAAGAAAAGTAAGTCTAAAATGTTTCATAGTATTAAAATTTTTGTTTAACTTAAACCAAAAAACAATAGACAATATATTATTGTTCAAATGTTTCAAAAAATAGTTAAACAAAAATTCAGATAAACATACAAATACCTGTAGATGCTGATTTCCAGAATTCATTTCTTTCAAGAAAATATTTTCTTAACTCGGAAGCAGGGTACAATTATTTTTCTTTCGATTTAAAATACCGCCGCAGCAAAACCTTTTTCAAATCACGTACAATAACCTGGTGGGCAATAATTTCGATGTGTGAATAGTGAGGGAGTTCTTGTTCGGCACGTGCAATTTCACGGTCGGTAATGTCAACCTGGTAGAGAACAGAAAGCAATTTATCGTAGTTATACTGAATAAGCCCGGTTATTTGTTCTGAAAGTTGCCGGTGCAATTCTTCGTAAGCATTTCCAACATCGCCCGAAAAAGTAATTTCCACGCCAAACATTCCAAAATCTTTCATAATTTGCCGGGCAGTTTCACTGACTATTTCAGCGCGGTTTAAAAACTGGTTGACATTATCATTTCTAACCTGAGGAAGTTCCATAAAACAAATTTCAAAATTGGATGGTCAATGTACGATAAAACATCCAAAACCTGAAGCACTAAAAAAATAATCTCAGCAAATACTATAAAATTCAGTGTAATTTTTCCAATAGAATTTTATTACATTAGCTGCTGATAATAACTTAAAAAACCAAAAACTATGAAAAATTTAGTCGCTGCCATCCTCCTGATTTTTATTTCAACACATGCAATTGCCCAAATGGCCCCTGCTCCTGAGGAATTCAGCAATCCTACCATTAGCGTGGGTGTAGTTGTTTCCGACCTCGACGAATCGGTTGATTTTTATACCAATGTAATCGGCATGACACAAACCGGATCATTTGGTGTTGATGGCGAAAATGCGAAAGAACTGGGCTTGTCGGACGGGCGGTCGCTCGATGTTAAAATACTAAAGCTCGAAGACAGCCAACAGGCAAGCGAATGGAAACTGATGAGTTTTGGAAAAAAAGCCAGCCACCCCAAACAGAAATACATTCATGACGATACCGGAATGCAGTACATTACCCTTTTCGTGAATCATATCGCTCCGTTTATTGAAAGAATGAATAATCATAACATTAAAATTTTGAGCAAAGAACCATCAATTCTTGGTGATGGCCGAAAATTCATCCTTATTCAGGATCCGGATGGAACTTTCATTGAAATTATCGGTTCGAATTAATTTTATCAATAAAACGATTTTATACCATCGATTTTAAAACCCGTGTTAACCAAATACATTATCAATTGTTATTATTATGGGAAAAATTCATAATCTAATCGCATAAATTTTGCTAATTTCGAATAAAATATAAATTTGTTCGAAACGTTATTACAGAAAGTTTTTATATGAGTAAAAATAAGCCACATTACCGCGCATTAACACTGGGAGAAGAAATCTTCAACAGCATCACCCATGGAATTGGGGCTTTGCTTAGCATTGCAGGTCTTGTAATTTTAACCGTTTATGCTGTAAATAAAGGAACCACCTGGCACGTGGTTAGTTTCACCATTTTCGGGGCCTCGTTGGTTTTACTCTACCTTTCATCAACGTTATACCACAGTGTTACCAAAACAAAAATTAAAAATCTCTTTGCCCGGTTCGACCATGCCGCAATATTTTTGCTCATTGCCGGAACCTACACCCCGTTTGTATTGACAACCATACGCGGCCCGCTCGGATGGACACTTTTTGGTATTGTATGGGGACTGGCTGCGGTTGGAATTGTAATTCGTTCCATTTACCTCACACGCTTCCGTAAATTAATGGTAGGAGTTTATGTAGCAATGGGCTGGATGTTTCTGGTGGCTATTGTGCCCATGATAAATAATTTACCTGCTTCGAGTATTACCTTTTTATTTATCGGAGCCGGCTGCTATTCACTGGGTGTAATTTTTTATGCCTGGCGCAACCTGAAATACGGACACGGAATCTGGCACTTGTTTGTGCTGGGCGGTAGCATTACCCATTTCTTTTCAGTGCTTTACAGCCTCAATTAAATGATTGATTCATCCTGAAAAACACTGCTTTCAAAAAAGTTAAGCTGCAAACTGCAAAAAGTATCCCTGCAAATTGCTGTCATTTAATTTAATTATTTCATTTTTGTATTGTTTCCAAAAAACAGTAAAAATGATGTTTAAATTTTTATTTACAATTGCCCTGTTTTGGGCATTTGCATTCAGCACCAGTGGGCAACAAAAATATGCCCTTGTTATTCATGGCGGAGCTGGGGTACTATCAAAATCAGCCATGAGCCAGGAGCGGCAGACTGAATACAAAACTACCCTGAACGAAGCTCTCCAGCTCGGGAAAAAGATGTTGGAAGAAGGAGCCGAAGCACCCGATGTAGTTGTTGAGATTATTCAGCTGTTCGAAAATTCGCCGCTTTTTAATGCCGGCAAAGGCGCCGTTTTTACCAGCGAAGGAAAAAACGAGCTGGACGCGTCCATTATGGAAGGCAAAACACTTAACGCAGGTGCCGTTGCCGGAGTGCGCGATATTAAAAATCCCATAAAGGCGGCACGCGAAGTAATGGAGCATTCAGCACATGTTTTTCTGAGTGGTGAGGGAGCCTCGGAATTTGCCAAACAGAGAGGACTTGAAATGGTGAAAAACGAATACTTTTTCACTGAATCGCGCTACCAATCGTTAAAACGGCTGCAAAAAAAGGAACGCGAACGCAATGAAAAAGATAACACCGGCACAGTTGGCTGTGCAGCACTCGACACTTATGGAAATCTTTGTGCAGGCACGTCAACCGGCGGAATGACCAACAAAAAATATGGCCGCATTGGCGATTCACCCATTATTGGTGCCGGAACTTATGCCAACAATAAAACATGCGCAGTTTCGTGCACCGGACACGGCGAATATTATATCAGGCTGGGGTTTGCCCGCGACATTTCGGCACTCATGGAATACAAAAACCTGAGTTTAGCAGAAGCCTGCCGCGAAGAAATCAGGAAACTCAGCGAAATGAACGGAACGGGAGGTGTCATCGGGCTCGATGCCAACGGAAACATCGCCATGGAATTCAACACCAGCGGAATGTTTCGCGGCTTTGTGAAATCAACCGGTGAAAAAGAAATTGCCATTTTTAAAAATGAATAAGAACAACAGACAAGAACTATGAAACGAGCATGTAAAATAGTAACGCCCAAAAGACTCATTAAAACACATGCGAGTTCCATCCGCCAGCTGGCGGACCTTTAAAATAAACAATTTAAATATATGAATTTTCTCTATCCAACATTTCTTTTCGCGCTTTTCGCAGTAATTATACCTGTTATCATTCACCTGTTCAGTTTCAGGCGATATAAAACAGTTTATTTCAGCCACGTTGGATTTCTGAAAAACATAAAAAAGGAATCGAAAAAAGAATCACGCCTCAAGCAAATCCTTATGCTTATTGCCCGTATTCTTACCATCGTTTTCCTGGTTTTTGCTTTTGCACAACCTTACATTCCTGCGGGAAACGAAACCCAGCAAACATCAAACAACATTGTTGGAGTTTATGTCGATAACTCGTTCAGCATGAACGCCCTGTCGGAACAGGGCCAGCTACTGGAACGCGCCCGCAACAAGGCAGCCGAAATCGGACAGGCTTATCCTCCGGGCACAAAATTCAGGCTGTTTACCAACGACCTTGAGCCACGCCACCAAAACCTGTTAAACAAGGAACAATTTATCCGCCAGGTAGCTGATATCAACCAATCTCCCGAGGTAATTCCGCTTTCGTTAATCTACAACAGACTGAATATTGAAACACAGAATAATGAGGAAGACACTCAAAATACACTCTATTTCATTTCCGATTTTCAGCGCAGCATAACCGATCCTGAAAATTTTGAAGATGAATCCACTTTCAGCTACTTTCTTCCGATGCCCCCCAACCAGGTCAATAACCTTTATATCGATTCATGCTGGGTGGAAGTACCTGCCCACGGGTTAAACCAGGAAGAGAATATTTTCGTAAAAATTAAAAACAGTTCGAATGAAGATTACCAAAATCTTCCTTTAAATCTCTACCTCAACGACTCGTTAAAATCTATTACCAACTTTTCGGTTGATGCCCAAAATGAAATTACGGCCAGCCTTAAATATACCAACACCACAGGAGGAATCCAGATGGGCAGAGTTGAAATAACTGATTACCCGTTTACGCATGACAACACCTGGTACCTCAGCTATTACGTGGAGCCAAAACTCAAAGCACTGGCCGTATTTAACAACAGCCAGGAGTCGCAGGAAGGATTGGGTTACATCGCGGCACTTTTTGAAAACGACGACTATGTTGAGCTTGACCAGATGAACATGCAGAGCCTGCAAATCAGCCGGCTGGCAGAATACAATACCATTTTTCTGGTAAATCCAGAAAGCTTTTCTTCCGGCTTTTTAAACCAACTTGCTGCTGCTACCGAGAATGGTTCGTCTGTGGTACTATTCCCGCACAAAGGTGAAAATCCTTCGTTCAACAATTCGTTTTTATCACGGTTCGGGGCTGCAACTGTTAGCGGAACCGATACAACACAACAGGAAATTTCGGGCATCGATTTCGACAACCGGTTTTTCAGGGATGTTTTCAGGGAAAGAGAAGACAACGCACTGCTGCCGGAAATAAACGGGCATCTAAAATTTCAGGAAAACACACGTACTGCCGAAACCAATTTGCTTTGGTTCCAAAATGGCGACAAAGCCTTGTCGGTTATGCCATACGGAAAAGGGAAAGTGTGGACCTTTGCTTTTCCGTTGAACAAAGAGAATGAATCGTTTGCCCGCGATATTTTGTTCGTGCCGTCGCTATACAATATTGTGCTGAACAGCTTACCCGATCAGCAAATTTCACAAACGCTGGGTACAGACAATACTTATCTGCTGCCTGCACGGAGTAATGTCAACCTGGAAGGATCGCCCGAAATTGAAAACCGTGAAACCGGCGACCGGTTTATTCCCGGCGTTAACATTACCGAACAAGGCACCCGCCTCGATTTAGGCGGCCAGATTAAAACCGCTGGCCATTACCTGGTAAAAAATAGTGACGAAACCGTTGCGGCACTTGCCTTCAATTACGACCGACAGGAATCGGACTTCCGTTTCTTTGGTACGGAAGAATTAAAAAACAGGCTGGAAGCAGTCAATCTCGAAAATGCATCAGTAATTGACAATGTAACGGAAAATTTCTCAGAAATTTACAATGAACTCAGCAAAGGAAAACAGCTTTGGAAATGGTGCATTTTACTTGCCCTATTCTTCATTTTAAGCGAAGTTTTAATCGCCCGTTTCTGGAAAAGATAATTTTGAAATCCGAAATTAAATTCTGTGCTATTTAACACTACCGGGAATTTTGAAAATCTCCCCGAAAGTTGTAAATCTGCAACCAAATTTTAAATAATCTATCATGTCAAAATTATCATCAAAAGATTACATAGCCAAAGAGGAAAAATTTGGCGCCCACAACTACCACCCCCTGCCTGTGGTGTTATCAAGGGGTGAAGGCATTTATGTATGGGATGTGGAAGGGAAACGCTACTACGATTTCCTGGCGGCCTACTCTGCTGTAAACCAGGGGCACAGTCATCCAAAAATTATCGAAGCCCTTTCCCAACAAGCTTCGACGCTTGCGCTTACCTCCCGCGCATTTTACAACGATGTGCTGGGCGACTGGGAAGAATACATGACCAAATTATTTGGCTACGACCGCATGTTACCCATGAACTCTGGTGCAGAAGCTGATGAAACAGCGCTCAAACTGTTGCGCAAGTGGGCATATAAAGTAAAAGGAATTCCGAAAAACGAAGCCAAAATTGTGGTTTGCGACGGAAATTTCCACGGACGCACCATCACCATTGTTTCCATGTCTTCCGATCCTGATGCATACAGCCATTACGGCCCGTACACGCCGGGGTTTGTAAACATACCTTACAACGATTTGGAACGGCTGGAGGAAGAGTTGAAAGATCCCAATGTGGCAGGTTTTCTGGTTGAGCCCATTCAGGCCGAAGCAGGCGTTTATGTGCCTGAAGACGGGTATCTGAAAAAAGCTTCGGAACTGTGTAAAAAATATAATGTGTTGTTTGTGGCCGATGAAATCCAGACCGGCCTGGCCCGTACCGGCAAAATGCTGGCCTGCGACCACGAAAATGTGCGCCCCGACATCCTCGTTCTGGGTAAAGCACTCTCCGGAGGCGTTTATCCGGTTTCGTGCGTTCTTGCCGACGACGAGGTTATGCTGACCATTAACCCCGGGGAGCACGGCAGTACCTATGGCGGAAATCCCATTGCCGGGAAAGTGGCCATGGCGGCACTCGACGTTATTCAGGAAGAAAAGCTGGCTGAAAATGCAGAACGCCTTGGCGAAATTTTCAGAAATGAAATGAAATTCATAAAATCGGAAATGATTGAAACGGTAAGAGGAAAAGGATTGCTCAATGCCGTTGCCATTAAACCAACCCAGGGAAAATCGGCGTGGGATGTTTGCCTGGCCTTAAAAGAAAATGGCCTGATTGCCAAACCTACCCATGAGAATATTATCCGGTTCACTCCCCCACTGGTAATAACCGAAGAGCAAATGATGGAAGCCATCAGTATCATCAAAAACACATTTAAAGAAATGGGAATTTAACATCAAGGTTAGCTGCTTGCTGTCCCAATAAGACATTCAAAAAAAATCGTCACATTTTTAAAAGTGTGGCGATTTTTTATTGCATTCATCAGTAAACTTTTATAAATTTGACTACAATAAAACCAAGTTTATGGATTGAATTATAACCTTTTTAAAAGTAAAAATAATGCTATCATCAAATATCAAAGTTTTACGAAAACGAAAAGGACTAACGCAGAATGATTTGGCCAATTGCCTTGAAATTAAGCGGTCAAATATAAACAATTACGAAAACGGGAAAATTACCCCTCCGGTTAATATTCTGATTGCCATTTCCGATTTCTTCCATTTTTCAATTGATACGCTACTCCGGATTGACCTTTCTTCGCTCAGGGAAAGCCAGTTGCAAACCATTGAAAACGGGAGTGACATTTTTGTGAAAGGCAATGAACTCAGAGTGCTTGCCACAACAGTTACCCCACAGAATGAAGATAACGTGGAGCTGGTTTCCATAAAGGCAAAAGCCGGTTACACCACCGGTTATTTCGATCCTGAATTCATTGCCGGCCTTCCGGCTTTTCAATTGCCGTTTCTTTCGAAAAACAAAAAATACAGAACGTTTCAAATTTCAGGAGATTCAATGTTGCCCATAAAAGATAAAAGCTGGGTTACAGGAGAATTTGTTCAGGATTTCAGCGATATAAAAAGCAACGGCTTGTACATAATTCTCACCCTGAACGAAGGAATTGTTTTTAAAAAAGTAGTGAATGAATTGAAAGATAAAGGTACTTTCCGGATGATTTCAACCAACACCGAATACGCTCCTTATGATTTACCTGCCAGCGAAATACGCGAAGCATGGAAGTTTGTTCATTACATTTCGGATGAATTTCCCGAACCGAATGATTCAAGCCAGTTATTTAATCATATTGAGCAAATTAAGCAGGAACTGAAAAGCATAAAAGAGAAATTATAAGGTTTTGCTATGAAGTGCCTGGACCAGCTGTTCTTTGCAGACAGCGCAAAACCGGGCATTCTTTTCATCCACTTCTTCAATGTAGGTACTCGAACGCATGACACAAACGGGAGACGTGCAGTGGGTTAAACCAAACGTGTGCCCAAGCTCATGAATAATCTCTTTACAAAATCGTTCAAAAAGCAAATCTTCATCTTTTGGCAACCCGTAAAGTTCATTTTTCAGGCGGAACAACGAAACAATTCCCGCGTTGCCCTTGTAAATAGCTTGTCCGATAACAAAAGTAAGAATTGGAATAAACAAATCGACCTGGAAAAGCCCGATGGTTTTTGCGCCGTTGGAGCCGTATTTTTCATGAATGTATTTTATGAGTTCGTTAGCATTGTACTGGCGGCGCCCCGGATCATAAAAGCTGGACAGTTCGCCGTAATTAAAATCAAAATCTACGGGTACCCCCAATTCTGACTTAACAGCAGCTGCGACTTTCTCCAAAAAATCGCTTCCGAACTGCCCAAATGAAATGAATAATATGCGCTGTTTACTCAAAAAATAATTCTTTACAGATAATATAAATCAATTATTGTAACTACTCCGGGTATTTTTGCTCTGAGAAATCTACTTTTTCCCGTCCGGATTTTTCAGGTCGTATTTTTTAATTTTATTGTACAATGTAACACGGTCAACCTTCAGCACTTTTGCCGACCGGCTGATATTCCATTCAAATTTGTTGAGGGTTTGCAAAATATGTTTCTTTTCCAGTTCCGAAAGGCTTTCCGAAGAATCGACCGGAGCATTCGTTTTCATGGGCAGGTCTTTC
>JBNJGR010000083.1:0-11100 GCA_051747885.1 Bacteroidota bacterium
GAGATGGCTCGACGGATTGGCGGCATCACGCGGGTCAACTTCCCTCGTATCTTTTACCTCTTTTATAATGTTGTTTTTCAGGTCGAAAACTTTGTATTCGTTTCCTGCCGGAATGAAAAGGCTTCCTTTTTCGCCGTAGAAAATAACGCCTACCGAACTGCCCTCGATGGGTTTGCCATTGCAGCTTCGGCCTTCCCAGCTCATGGAAACTCCTTCCTCGAAATCGAGGCTAATCACTTGTGTATCTGGCGTTTCCCAATCATCAGAATAGTGATAACGCCCGCCATTTGAACTCACTTTAACCGGGTAATCCACGCCGAAACCCCAGCGAAGCAAATCGATCATGTGGGTTCCGTTGTTCAGTGCTTCGCCGGTACCCCAATGCCAGAACCAGTGCCAGTTGTAGTGCACAATGTTGTCTTTGTAATCCATGTGCAGGGCCGGACCCTGCCAAAGTTCCCAGTCGAGCCAGTCGGGTACAGCAACTATTTTACCCACGCCAATTGGCCCGCGGTTGTTGGTGTACCACCCTTTTCCAAAATAGGGCTTACCAATGATTCCGTTTTTCAACTCCTGAATTCCTTCCACCACATTAGGGTAAGAACGACGTTGGTTGCCCATCTGAACTGATTTTTTGTAGTGTTCTGCAGCCTCCACCAACATTTCACCTTCGCGCGGATTGTGGCTGCATGGTTTTTCCAGGTAAACGTTTTTGCCTGCCTGCATGGCCAGCAACGCTGCCGGTGCGTGCCAGTGGTCGGGCGCCGCAACAACTAAAATATCCACGTCTTTGCTTTCCAGCGATTTTCTAAAATCTTCAAATCCCTGTGGCTTTTTGTTTTGCACCTTTTGCACATTGGTTGAACATCTTTCAACAGCACGTGAATCAACATCGCACACATGAATGACCTCGCAGTTTTCCTGGAAGGCAAAGTTCTGCGCCAGTGCGTTTCCACGCGAGTTAACTCCCATTACAGAAGCACGTAACATGTCGTTAGCACCCATAATGCGCCTATAACTTTCAGCTGAAAATCCAGGAAGGATACCACCGGCTAAAATTGCAGCTGAACCTAAAGATGCTTTTTTTATAAAATCTCTTCGGGATGAATTGTTTTCCATATTTATTGATTTAGTTATTAGTAAGAAAAGCTCAATTTACCTTTAAAATTTGAAAATCTGAAATTCACAAAGTAAAAATACGAAATGAGGCTATAAATTGAAATTGTCTCTCTTTTCCGAAAGATTTAAGGAAAGATTATCTTTGGAAACAACATTTGTGAAAAATTCTGTTCATGCTGTTTGATATTCTTTTTTTAATTTTTGGGTTGGTTCTTCTTATTAAAGGTGCCGACTGGATGGTGAACGGTGCATCGGCACTGGCCAAAAAGTATCATGTTTCGGATTTGGTGATTGGGTTAACCATTGTGGCATTTGGGACGTCGGCGCCCGAGCTGGTAGTGAATGTGATAGCATCTTCACAAAATTTTAACGATATTGTTTTGGGAAATGTGTTGGGAAGTAACATCGCCAACCTTTTTTTAATTCTGGGTATCACCGGAATCATTTACCCGCTGGTGGTACAATCGAGCACAACATGGAAAGAAATTCCGTTGTCGCTGTTGGCAGTGGTGATTTTATTTCTTCTGGCCAATAACTTTTTTGTATTTGAAAACCCTGTAATATCAAGGCTCGACGGACTGTTTTTACTGCTGATGTTCGGTTTTTTCTTATTTTATGTTTACCGCCTCACAAAAACCGACAAGGAGCCAATAGAGGTTGAGGTAAACGAAATGTCGTCATTCAAAATGATAACATTTATCGTAATTGGACTGGTCGGGCTGGTAATTGGCGGCCGGCTGGTAGTAAACAATGCCGTAGAAATAGCTACCATTTTAGGATTGAGCGAAAAAATCATTGGTTTTACCATTGTGGCCATCGGCACCTCGCTGCCTGAACTGGCTACTTCGGTGGTGGCGGCTCTGAAAAAAAACACCAACATTGCCGTGGGAAACATTATCGGCTCCAATATTTTCAACATTTTTTTGGTGATTGCAACCAGTGCAGTGGTTTCACCAGTAACGTTCAATCCTGTTTTTAATACCGACATGTACCTGCTGGCCGGAGGAACGCTTTTCCTTTTCATTGCCATGTTTACCGGCGGAAAAAAGAAACTGGATCGTTGGGAAGCTGCCATATTACTGCTAATTTACCTGGGATACACGGCTATGCTGGTGGCAAAGGAAATCTGAATTGAACTTCTGTTTATCATCTGAACTTAATTAGGAATTTTTTGTTTTATTTTGTGATTTAAAAATTAGACAAAAATTAACAATGAAAGAAAACTGGACAACAGAAGATATTCCTGATTTAAGTGGAAAAGTAATCATAGTTACCGGGGGAAACAGCGGACTTGGTTTTGAATCGGTAAAAGCATTTACAGCGAAAGGTGCAGAAGTGATTCTGGCCAGCCGGTCTATTGGAAAAGGAGAAAAAGCAAAGGCTGAAATTATACAGCAACATCCTGAGGGAAAAATCAAAGTAGCTGAACTCGATTTGGCTGATTTGGATTCGGTACGCAGGTTTGCCAAAAATTATCAACAAAATCATAACCGGCTGAATGTGCTTCTGAATAATGCCGGAATAATGACTACACCCTATTTTAAGACCAAAGATGGTTTTGAAGGGCAAGTGGGAACCAATCACCTGGGACATTTTGCACTAACCGGATTGTTGTTGCCGGTTCTGAAAAAAACATTGCAGTCGCGGGTAGTGAATGTGAGCAGCTCGGCGCACAAACAGGGAAAAATGGATTTCGACAACCTGCTTTTTGAAAACGGAAAAGGCTACTCCCCCATGAAAGCCTACGGCCGCTCAAAACTGGCCAACCTTTTGTTTACCTACGAATTGCAGCACTTTTTCAAGGCGAATAATTTCAACAGCATTTCAGTAGCTGCTCATCCCGGCCTTTCGCAAACCGAACTGTTCCGCTACCTCGATGAAAAATGGTACTTCCGGTTGGTCCGCCCACTATTTCAGGCCCTTTCACAGCACGGCAAGATGGGCGCTTTGCCTCAAATCAGGGCAGCCGTTGACCCCTCTGTTAAAGGAGGTGAATATTACGGACCCAATGGTTTTATGGAAATGAAAGGCTATCCGGAAAAAGTACAGTCCAATGCAGCTTCACACAACCGGGAAGATGCCCGAAAGCTGTGGAAAATTTCGGAAAAGCTGACTGGGGTAAAATTTAATTGAGGCACCAAACAAAAACCGCCGGAACATTCCGACGGTTATAATTATCATAAAATATTTAAAATGGAAAGGAGTACGGAAATTCCTATTGCCAGATTACTCAACAATCGGCGTCAGCACCAGATTCCGGTACAGCACTTTTCCGTGGTCGCCCTGCAGGTAAATGGGGCCCGGGCTGAACACATCGGCACTAATAGCTCCACCGGTTGGTCCGTAAACCGGTTGATTGTCGATGATAGTCGTTCCGTTCAGCTTCACCGTTAAATGGCGTTTGTAAAGGGTTATGTCCATTGTTTGCCATTCGCCGGCAGGTTTTTCAGCAGCTTCCGATGGAGTGATGCGGCTGTACAAAGCGCCCATGTTATGCGAATCAACCTCTTTCCCGTACGAATCCACCACCTGCACTTCGTACATTCCTCGCAGATAAACGCCGCTGTTGCTACCCTCGGGAATATTTACTTCCAGTGTAAGGTTAAAATCTTCAAACTCCTGCTCGGTGCGAATATTTCCGTACCAGACCCGTTCGCCTTCTTTTTGTACAGGGTCGTTTATCAGAACGCCATTTTCCACTTTAAAACCATTGGCCTGGTTCGGGTTCAGCAATTTCCAGCCGTCGAGGTTTTTGCCGTTAAAGAGTTCAACCGGTTCGCCGTATGTCACATCCGAAAGATCAGGCTTCGGCGGAACATCTGCCGGTTTCCAGCCATAAAATTTCATTTTATGTGTTTCCATCCCATTCCGGGCCGCCTGCATCGAAACGCCTGAAATCCGGTCGCCACTGCGGGTTATTTTCAAATAGTGGGGCTGAATCATTTTCCGTTCCCCGTTTTCACCGTCAAGTGAAAGCTCCCCGGCCCGCATTACCATCAGGTGGTTTTCATCAATTACTGAAACATGCTGCACGGGTAGCACGCTTCCTCCCTGCCAGAGCAGCCTGGCATCCAGGAATCCGTTGTTTTCAAACACATGCAGCCAGCCCACTGACCCGCCTTCAATTTCAAGGTTCCACATGCCGTAAAAGCCGTCTGGTTTTTGGGCGTTGGAGAATCCGGTTGCCAAAATAATGGCTACAATTAATACTGATAACTTTTTCATTTTTTTAAGGTTTACTTGATTTTATTTTTTCTTTTCAATTCTTTATCAAGGTAAATTTGAAATATTTTGAACCGTTAAGAATTATCTGACCGATAGGACTATCAGGGTTAAGTATTGCACTGAAAACGATATTTGTATCAATGACAAATTTCATAGTTGGAGTTATTCTCTTACTCTCCTTACTTTCTTCATCATTGAATGATTAACTTTTTTAGCTAACTCATCAATATCACTTTGTTTTGCTTTCGATTTGGAAACTAATTCTTTGTACTCCAAATAGTCAAGCATATCCTGCAAATCGGAGGTATTTGTTTGAGGTGATAATCTCACCAGTATCTCATTATTTATTCGTTCAACTATCATTTTCCTAATTTTTAATCAAAGTTATGATTTTTGTGATAAATTAACCTTCTGCAATCAATTACTTCCAGCCATATAATAAACAAAATCTTTTTGAATGAATAAAAAAGATTCATTCTTTTCCCTGAAATGGTATAAATTACCACTTTACACGTAGGTTGGGAGGCGTGGGAGGAGAAACAAAAATTACAGTACCAAATCGCATGCTTCGGGCGGCATCCAGTGTTTGTCTTTGCCTTCCCATTTCACGTTGCAGCCAATGGGATTGGTTACCGAAACCGAAACCGGTTTTCCTGAAGTGAGCTCATCAAGTACCCGGTCGAGATCGTTTACCGTCATTTTGGAAGTGTCTCGCGGATTGTCCACACCACGGCCGGTGTAAACCAGTTTCCGGTCTTCGTCGAACACATAAAAATGCGGCGTTCGCAATGCACCATAAGCCAGTGCCACTTCCTGCGATTCGTCGCGCAGGTATTTCCACGGAAATTTGTGCTCTTCCATCCGCTTTTTCATGTGCTCAAAATCATCCTCAGGATACGTGTTGGCGCTGTTAGAGTTGATACCAACAAATTCCACTCCTTTCGGTTTGAATTTTTCAGCTGTCCGTCGGGTCACTTCATCACTCCCTATCACATAAGGACAATGATTGCAAGTGAAAAACACGACCAAATATTTCGAATCTTTAAAGCTGCTGAGCGAGTAATTTTTCCCGTCGGTTGCCGGCAGGTTAAAATCAATTGCTTTTTTCCCAGGTTCTAATGTAAATGCCATAATTTTAATTTTAGATTTTGAGATTATTAGTTACGTTATTCAGCTCCGTGTAAATGCGGGCCACTTCCTGTTCACTGTCTTCGCGCTGGTGAAAGAATTCCCAAATCAAACCTTCAGGGAAACCATCTTCGATAACCACTTTATAGTTTTCCAGAATTTCGTAGGCTTTCAAACGTTTGTCTTCGTTTTTGTGGCTCAGCTCCAGCATCACTTTTGCATCCGTGCGCGATGCCTCGAACCGCAGCGCCACACCCTGTATTTTTGTGCGGTGCAGCATCCACTTTTTCTGCCGTTCGCGCAGCAATGGATGAATCTCGCACCGCTTGCCAAACTGCTCCCAAAATTCCAGCCGTAGTTTTTTTTCCTCCTCTTTTGAATACATGTTTATAATGTTCCGGTTCAGCAAAATAAATTTTTAAATTTGAATAATGGTTAATTGTCAGGTAAAATTTGAATTTTTTGATATTGTCTTGTGTCTATCGTCTAAAAATCTAATTGTCTCTTTTTATGAAAACAGCAGCTTACTGGATTGAAAAACTGGAACTTGAAAAACATCCCGAAGGCGGATATTTTCGGGAGATTTATTTGTCGGATGATGTGGTGCCTCAAACCGGACTACCGGCCAATTTCCGCGGAGAGCGCAGTTTTTCCACCTCCATTTACTATTTGCTCGAAGGCAACGATTTTTCAGCTTTTCACCGTATTAAGTCTGATGAAATCTGGCATTACTACGCCGGTACTTCCGCCATTGAAATCCTTTCGCTAGAAAAAGGGAATTTGAAAAAATACCTGGTGGGCAATAACCCTGATAATGGGCAGACTTTCCAGGTCATTGTTCCGAAAAACACCTGGTTTGCCGCCCATCTGCAAAATCCTGACGGCTATGCACTGGCAGGTTGCACCGTTTCTCCGGGATTTCATTTTGAAGATTTTGAACTGGCCGATAAAAGGTTAATCGATGAATTTCCTGAAATGAAAGATGAGATTTTGCCATTTTTACGGTAATTTCGCTTTTTATGAATGAATTGCCTTATGATTAAATATTTCGTATTCATCCTATTTATTGCTGAATACTTAACAGCAAATGCCCAGCCGGTAGAAGTGCAGGCCAATTACAACAGCGTGGGCGATGTGGATTTTGTGGCTTACAACAATACGCCGGCACCGCTTTTTCTGCAAGTTGATTTTGCCGATTTGGAGAATACAACTTTTGATGAGCCGCTTCCCTATATCAAACTGCTGGAACCAGGATTTAACATGCTTTTTACATTGTTGCGACGCCCGGATGCCGGTGTGCCGCGTTTCAACTACCAATTAAAAACTTTCCGCTCAAATCCTATGGCGCTGGCCGATCTGGATTTTCCGTACCTGATTCCGCTCGAACCCGGTAAAACTGCATCGGTTTTTGATGTGAAAAACATTGATGGTTTCTGGGGAGCTGACGAACCTGAATCGTGGAATGCAACAGGATTTGACGTTCTGCCCGGCGATCCGGTTTTTGCCAGCCGAACCGGTACAGTTGTGGAAATTTCCGGTTCAGTGCGCGACGGCGAACCGGCCAACTGGTACCACACCTGGACCAATTCTGTTACCGTGCTTCAGCCCGACGGAACACTCATTTGCTACCGGAATGTGATCGACAAGGATAAAAAACTGAAAGTAAACGAGAAAATATTTGCCGGTGAACAAATCGGTGTTGTCCCTCCAAATGCGAATGAACTCATTCTGCTGATTTTTCAACACAGCCTGAATTCAGATGAATTACGGTTTATTATTCCTCAATTTGTTCTAAGTGAACATGAAACCGGGCTTTTGATTTCATCACCAAAAAAACCGGTTGTCCATCCCACTGGAATTAGAGGACTTGAAATGAGCCGGCGCGAAAAAAGAAGAAATCTGAAGTAATTAATTTTCAGTTTTCCACGCCGAAATTCCCTTAAACGCATTCCCGTCGCGGCTGAAAAGGCTTCTTCCGAGATACGGCACTCCGGTTCCGGGAACCTCCAGTCCGTCGGGCTTCCAGTAATATACCGAGGTGACTTTCGGATACTTTTTCAGAATGTCGTCCAGTTTCACCAAAAAATCATATTGTCCCTGCTCGTTTGGCGGGAAAGGCTGCACATCGAGCACCCATTCTGCCGGCTCCGGATACCAGCCATTGGCATAATAGGCGGTTTCAACCACCGAAATTTCCTGCTCATATTTATTGGTAAGAAATGCAAGGTTGTTTTCCAAATCATCGAAAGTGCCATGCCACCAGGGGTAGTAACTCAACCCGATAACATCAAAATTGACACCCCGCTGAATAATGTTGCTGTAAAAATTATCCGATTCAACTACATTTCCGCCGGTGGCGGCATGGATGAGTATGGGAATATTGGCTCCGTTTTCTGCCTCTTTTACGCCTCTGATTCCGGCCTTCAGTAAAGTCGTCAGTTCATCCCAGTTAGCATTACCATTGTTATTCCATAATTTTCCCTGTGGCCATATCATACCATTGTTAATTTCATTGCCCACCTGCACCATGTCGGGTGTTGCTCCTGAATTATTCAGTGCATTCATTACTTTTTTGGTGTATTGGTAAACACTGTCGCTCAGTGTTCCAATATCCAGGTTTTCCCAGGCTGCCGGCACATACTGTTTCCCGGGATCGGCCCAGGTATCGGAATAATGATAATTGAGCAGGAATTTGAAGCCGTACGATTTTGCCTCCTGCGCCAAAGCAATGGTGTAATCCAAATCGTTGCAAACCGGGCCTTCCATGTTGGGTGAGTGAAATATTCGCAGCCGGCACCAGGTGTAACTATTGTCCTTAAAAATTTGTAACCCCTCTTTTACCTCGCCATTAATTTTATATTCGCCGCCGGCATCTTCCAGATTTTTCATAATGGAGAAATCGCCGCCATACTCCAGGATGCTTTCTTCAGACAGATTCTCTTTGTTATTTTCCTTGTCTTTGCACGAAAACGAAAAAAGCACCAACGCCAACGCTAAAAGTAAGATACGCATAAAAGCAGATTTTGAAATGAATGTGAAAATTAATGAATTATTTTAATAATGCTGCGTTAATGCCGAGCGCCACCAGCTGTAATGTTTCGATTCGAGTTCTTCAACCGTTGGGAACGAATAATAAAGGAAATGTTTTTTCTCGCCAATAAAAAAACCGTTTTTGATGGTACGGTATGAGATATCGCCACGCAGGAAACGTAGTACTGTTTTGGTAAGTTTTCCTTTTGTTTCGTTAAGTTTTATCAGGCATTCGCGCAGGTGGTCGGGGTTAGGGTAGGGCAGGTTATGCAGCGGTGCATTGGGATCGTTGGCCAGTTCGTTCAGCAATAATTCAGTGAAAATCAGTTTGGGTGTTGAAACTGGTTTACTGGTGTCAGTAAGAAACTTTATGAATTCGTCGGGAGTAAGCTTGCTGGCCACGCGTGTGGCTATCGGGTTAAATTGCTGATAGAGGTGAATATCATCCGAATCTTTTTCTTCAAATTCGGAAGAAATGAGTTCGAGTACTTTACCGTCGTCGGTGGCAAGGTAGAGGTTTTTCAGGGCAGACAGCGGAGTTCTTTCCAGCACCCTGTAAATGCCGAAAAACACGGAACGTTTGGGTTCGCCGTTTGAATACGGGACCAGTTTTTTATTGATGTATTCTTCAGGAAGATCTTTGATTTTGGCCGGGTTAATTTCAAAAAAGATGTTCTGCCCCCGCATGCGTTTTTTTGTTCCAACTGAAAGGTAATGGCCAAATTCGTGAGGGGCAAGATGCGAGGCGATGAATGATTCGGGCGTAATTACGAGATAATAATACTTTTCCATGGCAGTAGTATTTTTTGGTTTTCCAAATAAAGTTACTGAAAATTAGAAAGGATGTCAATGATTTCATACAAGTAAATGGCGATCAACACGTTTTTAAATATATTTGTAAAAATCAACTACAAAAAACCGAATATGTCACTATCAGTAAGTTCTTGTTTCTTAATATGCAGGGCTTTTTTTATTGCATGCAATTTTAAAAAAGCCATAATTTCAATCTTGTTTATATCTGTTTTTCTGATATTTCCCGGCTGCAATGCAAATGGCCAGAAATTATGCCAATGGCATAGTTTTCATGGCCCCGACCGCACCAACAAATCGAAAGCCACCGGCCTGATAAAAGAGTGGCCGGAGAATGGCCCGGCGTTAAAATGGACAGCCTCAGGTTTGGGAGAAGGTTACAGTTCGGTGGCAATTGCCGACGGACATATTTATACCGCCGGGAAAAAATCGGACCAGACTTTGGTGTTTTGTTTCGATTTGGAGGGAAATCCGGTTTGGGAAAAACCCAACGGAAAAGCCTGGTCAACAAACATGTCGCATGCCCGCTCCTATACCGGGGCCCGCAGCACCCCGACTTTCGATAACGGAGTAATTTACCATCTGGGAGAAACCGGCCGTCTGGCTGCTTTCGATGCCAAGACCGGTGACGAAATCTGGGCAAGCGACCTGGCAGAACGGTTTGATGCGCCCGAAACGGAATACGGTTATTCTGAATCGGTGATGATTGACGGGGATAAATTGTACGTTCGTCCGGCCGGGAAAGATGGATATCAGGTGTGTTTGAACAAGCATAACGGTGAATTAGTTTGGGCCAACACCGAAATTCCGGGTGTGGAAGGATATTCTTCGCCTGTTGTTATGGAATTTGGCGATTATCGCCAGCTCATCAATGCGAGCTCCGATTACTACTACGGAGTGGATACCGAAACCGGGCAACTGCTCTGGAAAGTGGATTACCGGAACAGACAGGGCCTGAATGTTGCCGATGCAATTGTTCACAATGAATATGTTTTTATTTCGAGTGGTTACGGATTGGGTAGTATGTTGATTAAACTCATCGCAGAAGATGATGATATCATTCCGGAAACCGTTTGGCAAAACGAACTGATGGACAACCACCACGGAGGAGTCATCCTTCACGAAGGTTTTCTTTACGGTTCGGGAAGCAAATCGAGAGGCTGGTTCTGCCTCGATTTTTTGACAGGTGATAAAATGTGGGAAACTTCGGGAAAAGGTTCCATCACATTTGCCGAAAACAAGCTCTATCTTTTAGATGAAAGGGGGGCAATGAAACTGGTAAAAGCAGTACCCGACAGTTTTATTCAACAGGGCGAATTCAATGTTCCCGAAGGTGGGCGCAGCATGTACTGGGCACATCCGGTAGTTTGCGGCGGAACACTTTATATCAGACATGCCGATAAGCTTTTTGCTTACGAAGTAGGTGAAAAGTAGCAATCTCCATTCAGCAGAGGTTGAATCAGAATTTATCGTATAAGAAAATTGGAGGTGTAATTCCATAGAACACATAAATCCCCTTTGGTAAAAGGGGCAGTTTGCGTTTCGGGCATTACAGGTTATATTAGACGTAAACGGCACCCCTTGTTTTTTGTTAAATAAAGTATTCAGAACCTGTAACTATTGTTCATTAAGTGTAAATTTATTCTGTTAAAAGCTACTTTTTAAAACTAAACTAATAAACATGAGCGACAAATACAATCTAACACTGGTTGGTATTATCTTTTGGATATGCCTGACAAACACCGGATGCTCCAATAAAAATGCAATGACTATGAATAATCGGACCCA
>JBNJGR010000084.1:0-11074 GCA_051747885.1 Bacteroidota bacterium
GAAAAACTGAATGCAGCGCTTTCGAATCTGATTAAAAATGCCATAAAATACACCAACGAGGGAAAAATTGAATTTGGTTACAAAAAAGCAGAAGAGCATCAGTTGGAGTTTTTTGTAAAAGATACCGGAATTGGTATTGAAAAAGAAAGGCAATATTCTGTTTTTAAGCGGTTTGTGCAGGCTGATACCAGTTTGTCGAAACCCTACGAGGGAGCCGGTCTGGGACTTTCGATTGCCAAAGGGTACATTGAAAAACTGGGCGGGAAAATATGGCTGGAATCTGAAAAGGGAAAAGGCTCAAGTTTTTATTTTACTGTTCCGTGCCACGAAAAAATGGTTGCAGAGAACGAAGAAAAAATTGCAGGGATCAGTAATCCGGTGGATGATATTTTAGAAAATCTAACCATCCTGATTTCAGAAGATGATGAAGTGGCCAGGCTGTATCTTGCTGAACTGCTTGAAGAAAAATGCAAGAAATTGTTGTTTGCTGAAAATGGATTGCAAGCAGTTGAACTTTTCAAAGAACACCCTGAAACAGACCTGGTGTTAATGGATATTAAAATGCCTGTTATGGATGGATATACGGCAACTGTAAAGATTAAAGAAATGAATAATGATGCTCTGATTATTGCACAAACTGCCTATGCACTTGCAGGCGATAAGGAAAAAGCTCTGGCTGCTGGTTGCCGTGATTACCTTACGAAACCACTAAAAAAATCGCATTTGGAAGGGGTTCTGCAAAGGTATTTTGGTTAAGATCAGAATGACATTTTTGATTTGACATAAGTATCACAATGCCAGATTGACAACGGTAATTCCGGCGCCGCCAAAATCCACATGCTCGTCTTTAAAAGTGCGTACCATTGGTTCGGAACGAAGGTAATTTCGGATGGTTTCCTTCAGAATTCCTGCGCCTTTGCCATGAAGAATATGTAATTGCGAAACCTCGAACATGATGGCTTCGTCGATGAATTCCTGAATGTTTTGTATGGCTTCCTCGGCCCGCTGCCCGCGAATATCGATTTCGGGTTTAAAGCTCAGCCGCCGTTCCATTAAATTACTCCCGGCTAAGCGCGAACCTCCTTGTTTTTGTCCTTTCTCCAGTTTTTTTGCCTCATTGCTGCTCAGCCGTTCCACCTGTTTGCGGGGCAGGGTGGTGATCATTTGCCCGAATACCACCACTGCATTTTTTTCGTTCAGTTCAATCAGTTCACCGGCAGTGTCTTGGCCTTTAATCCTGACTTTGTCGCCGGGTTTTAATTCTACCCGTTTTTCCAGCTTCTTTTTTGGAATTTCTTTTTTGGAATCTTCCGGCCGGCGCTGGTTTCTTTTTTCTTCCCTGTGGCGGAGTTTTTCCATTTTGGCGGCAATTTTGCCATCCATTTCATCCGGCTTTTTAGAAACCTCTTTTTTTAGCCTGCCGAGTTTTTCGCGTGCCTGTTTGGTTTTTTCCTTGTCGGCTTGTGCTTTTTTAATCTCCTGAATGGTATTTTCAATCCGTTTGTTCACATTGGCCAGCATGGCGTCAGCTTCTTCCCGCGCTTTTTTCATGATCTCCTTGCGCTGCTTCTGCGTTTCTTTCAGCTCTTCCTCGTAATTGACGGCCATGTCGTCAAGAATTTTTTCCACCTTCCTGATTTTTTGGCGTTTGGTTTCCCAGTAACGTTGGTCGCGGTTTATCTTGCGCAGGTTGCGATCAAAATCGATGTGCTTTTTGCCGACTTTTTCCGTGGCTTTTTCCAGGATTTCCTCCGACAACCCGATTTTCCGGGCAATTTCAAAAGCAAACGAACTTCCGGGCTTCCCGATTTCCAGTTTGAAAAGCGGGTTCATGTGCTGCGAATCGTAAAGCATGGCACCGTTTACAATTCCTTCGCTGGCCGATGCAAAATGTTTCAGGTTGGTGTAGTGCGTGGTAATCACACCAAAAGTGCGCAGGCGGTTCAGTTCGCCCAGAATCGATTCGGCAATGGCGCCTCCGAGCATCGGTTCGGTTCCGGAGCCAAACTCATCAATGAGTATCAGCGTTTTTTCGTTGCAGTTCTTCACGAAATATTTCATGTTCATCAGGTGGGAACTGTAGGTGCTCAGGTCGTTTTCCAGCGACTGCTCATCGCCGATGTCGATAAACAACTGACTGAAAATTCCGGTTTTGCTGCCTTCCTGCAGCGGAATCAGCAATCCGCACTGCAGCATGTATTGCAGCAACCCGACTGTTTTCAGACAAACAGATTTTCCTCCGGCATTGGGGCCTGAAATGAGCAGAATGTGGTTTTGTGTGTCAAGCTGAATATCCAGCGGCACAATTTTGCGGTTCTCTTTTTTCAGCGCTTTCTGCAAAAGCGGATGCACGGCCTGCTGCCATTGAATAGTAGTGTTATCCTCCAATTCCGGGCGGATGGCATCGAATTCTACAGCCAGCATTCCTTTGGCACGGATAAAATCGATTTCGCCCAAAATATCGTACGAGTAAAATAAATCATCGAGGTAGGGACGGATGTCGTTGGAGAAATCGGTGAGAATGCGCACCACTTCACGACGTTCGGCATATTCCAGTTCGCGGATTTCGTTGTTCATCTCCACGATTTCGTTGGGCTCCACGTACGACGTTTTGCCGGTACCCGACTCGTCGTAAACAATCCCTTTTATTTTGCGCTTGTTCGATGCCAGAACCGGAATCACTGCCCGCCCGTCGCGGATGGAAACCGAGGCGTCTTCGTCCACCAGCCCGTCTTTTTGGGCCTGTTTTAAAATGGCATGCAACCGTTTCGACATGTTTGAATTCAGCGATAAAATACTTTTTCGGATTTGCGCCAGGTCGGGCGACGCATTGTCGCGTATTTTTCCGAATTTGTTGATAATGACATCGATGCGATCGTAAATGTACGGAAAAACCTGCACCCGTTCGGTTTTCTTTTTCAGCAACGGAAAAACTTCTTCTTCCTGCTTTTGAAAAAACTGTACAATGGCGCGTACCGCCTCCAGCGAGCGTTTCAGGTCGAACAGTTCTGCGGGCTCCAGGAAACGGCCTTCCAATTTAATTTTCTGAAGCGCCGGACGGAGGTCGTAAAAATGGTTGGCAGGGAAATTTTCAAACTCGCGGACAATCCTGCAAAATTCATCAACCTCGCCTAATTGGGTTTCAATATTTTCGAAATCTTGTTGAAATTGCATTTCATCCACCCATTCCAAACCCATGTTGCTCAGGCATTTTGCATGCAGCATTTCGCGGATGCGGTCGAAACCAATCTTCGATTCAAAATTTTCAGGATAAAACTTATGCATTGTAACGTTTCAAATTCTTCGCAAAAATAACAAACAAGATTTAGTTTGAAGGTTAGAGCTGCAAAATGGAACTAAGAAAGTTTATTGTTTGTTCCTTTTGTACCAGTTTTCATGATTGTTGAGTGCAAAAAACAGCTTTTATACTCACTTTTTTTTCATCTTACAAAACCAAATAATGAATCATATATGGGAACTTCTTTAAGGGTAAGCATCGAATATTATCGTAACGAATGGCAAATGCTGAATGATTTTTCTTAAGGGTTGAAAAATGTTTGTTGATTGCTTGATAAAATCGTACTGCAAGTTGTTGATTTATAGTTTTGTAATAATCAACCGTTTCTTGAATATCAACAACAGCTTCGGGTTCAATATTTAAAATAAAATTTTAGGGCATTTAAAGCTTAATTTTACTTTTCACTTTATCCCAATCAATAAATTAGATATTATTTAAATTATTGACTAAATTTAGCCTATGTCAATTTATCGATCTTATTTAATTGTTTTAATCTTTTTGGTGTTTGAAAACGGGAGTTCTGTGGCAGATCATGGCAAAGAAGTGGAGATGTGGAGGCGATTTGAAATAAACATTGAAGATTCGTCCTGGCACGGAAATCCTTTTGATATTATACTGGAAGCAACCTTTATAAGTCCTTCCGGCAAAAACTTTAAGCACTTTGGTTTTTATGCCGGTAAAAATAGTTGGAAGATTTATTTTATGCCTGATGAGAAAGGGAAATGGACTTATCGAACACATTCAGCAGACGCAGATTTGGATGGAAAATCAGGATGGTTTACTTGTATCAATTCAGAATTGGATGCCCAGTTAGTTTCTTCAGGTAACCAGTGGCGACTTAAAGAAGATAGAGGAGATTTTCCTGTAATTTGGAATCCGCCTCATCCCACTGGGAATCATTGGGGATTCAGAGGAAATAGTATATCAAACCCCGAAGTTAAAGAGGCGCTTAAATTTGCCGATGAAGTTGTTGACGCGAGATTATTGGGGATAGGAGAACTTGTTATCGCTCCAGTTGATTGGGCGAGAAATTGGCCGCAAAGTGCTGTGCCATATATTAAAGGTAAAGAAGGGGACGAATTTTATTTGCCTTTCTGGGATGAACTTAATGCAAAACTGGATGCAGCGCGCGACCGTAACATGGGAGCATACATTATGCTTTACAGCGATGATGCACTAAAACCGGATAATTTTGGAATTAGCCCACGTTCATCAAAGGAATTGCGTTTGTTCCGATATGTTGTGGCGCGCCTGGCATGTTATCCTCATATTTTGTGGGACTCAGGAATTGATATTAGTGAATACAGAAATGATGAATGGATTAACTGGTTTACTTCCTGGTTTTATGAACACGACCTCTGGAAGCATCCGGTGGGAAGTAGATCAGGAGGGGGAAGTGGTGGAATAATGCCCGAAAGTGGTACTTACTATAGCGTTGGAGGTGCATCTCTTCCCAGCCGTCCACAATTATTAAAGTATTTTTCACAGATGTATGTTCCAATAGCGCATACCGACCATTGGCGACCTTTTATTGAAAGGGGAAATTGGAACATCAATAAGATTAGGATTGCCACATGGCGATGCGGTTTAACAGGTGCACAAGCGCTGTTCCCCGATTTTAATCAGGGTGTGATTCAATTTGATAAGGTTCAACAGGGAGGTCGGGAAATAGGTATTGCAACAAATTTTTTTAAAAATGAACTTCGGTTTGACTTATTGGATTTGCACCCGCATGATGAGTTGCTTGTTGCAGGCGAAAATGCTATCCTTGCCGCAAATCCAGATAAAGAATATGTTGTTTATGATGAAGATGGAGGTAGTATTAGCATTGACTTGTCGGCCATTAGTCGAACTTTTATTGCCGAATGGTACAGTCCACTAAATGGGGAAAAAATACTATTTGGGAAAATAAAAGGAGGTAAAATTCAATCGTTCACATCGCCAACAAAAGGATACGATTGGGTGCTACATATCTATCGCAAATAAATTGAATAGTTTTCGTTGCCCCGCAGTCGGTTTTAATCTAACTTTCAGTTCATTGCATATTAACAATCACATTCATTTTCCTTGCTTGGGAAATAGTTAGAAATGATTAAACGATTGATTTAAAGTAATGCCCAAAATTATCTACCCTTTTTGTGCTTTCTCTCATCCGGGAACCGGTTGGCATATTCTTTCCAGAAAAGTTTTACCTCCGATTTCATCTCTTTGTGCAGCGACAGGATTCCAATCAGGTTAGGAATGGTCATCAGTGCAATGGTAATTCCGGAAAGTGTCCACACAATGGTAGTGTCGGTAAACGATGCGAGGAAGAACCCGATGACGTAAATAATGCGGTAGTAAATTACGCCTTTGATTCCGAACAAATAGGTAACCGCACGGCCGCCGTAATACGACCAGCTAATGGCTGTGGAAAACGCGAACATCAGCAGCCCGATGGAAACGATGTATTTTCCGTATTCTCCAAACCAGCTTCGGGTAAATGCAATGGTAGTGAGCGGAGCACTGTGCATCAGCGATTTGCCTGAGAGTTCAAGTCCGGGTTGGCCAGCGAGTTTTCCGTCCGAAAAATGAATTGTTCCCGTAAATGGGGTATTGTTAAGCCATACTTTTACATCTTCGGCTACCGAACGGGCATGAAGTATTGTTGGCGCATTTTCAATTTCCCCGTCAGTAACATTCAAAGGACCGGTGAAAAGGGGCAGGTTTTCTTTTTCTGCCAGAAAATTAGCCAACTGCTTTTGTCCCTGATCGGTTTTTTCAGAATAATTTCCATCCAGCACAAACAGGTCGGCTTCCTGAAACTTGTTTTCTATTTTTTCGGTCCAGACCCCGGATGATAAAATCACCAGACCTGTGAGAGTGCAAATGATGATGGTGTCGATAAACGGCTCGAGCAGCGCAACCAGCCCTTCCGAAACCGGCTCGTGGGCACGTGCTGCGGCGTGGGCAATCGGTGCCGAACCCTGACCTGCTTCATTGGAGAATAATCCGCGGTTCACGCCCCGGTTAAATGCAAAAGCGATGCTCCCGCCCAAAAAGCCGCCAACTGCCGCTGTGCCGGTAAATACATCGCCAATGATGGCTGAAATGGAAGGAATGATATTTTGATAGTTGAATGCAATTACTGCAATGGCCCCAATAAAATAAACCACGGCCATGATCGGTACTAACCGTGAAGTAACTTTTGCAATGCGCTTGATTCCGCCCAAAATTACCATGGCGAGAAAAACCGAAAGCACCGCGCCGGTGAGAATGTGGTTCAGCCCAAACGTTTCGAACATGGAGTTGGCAATACTGTTTATTTGAGGCAGGTTTCCGGTTCCGAACGACGAAAGTATGGTAGCCACAGCAAAAATAGCTCCCAGCCATTTCCCGGTGTTAATCACTTTTTTGTTTTTAAGCTGAATGTTGAGCCGTTTCCGCATGTAATACATCGGGCCGCCCGCGATGGAACCGTCTTCGGCTTTTTCGCGGTATTTGTGCGAAAGTGTGACTTCCACAAACTTGGTGGTCATACCCACGGCTGCAGTTACCAGCATCCAGAATAGCGCTGCCGGTCCGCCCAGGTGAATGGCCAGCGCCACACCGGCAATGTTTCCGGTTCCCACTGTTCCCGAAAGGGCAGTGGTTAAAGCCTGAAAATGGGAGGTGTCTCCTTCGTCCCCTTGGCGGTCGAATTTTCCGCGGACAATACGGACTGAGTGACGCAGGTAACGAAACTGTGGAAATTTTAAATAAATGGTGAAAAACAGTCCGGTTCCGAGCAACAAAAAAACGAACCATTGCGATCCGCCAATAAATCCGTCGATAACAGAGAGAAAATCGTTGATTTGATTCATTTCAGGTCAAGTTTTGTTTGCGCTAAAATAGCAATTGATTTAAAAATTATTTCTGATTGATAAAAAGATTTTTCATAAATTAGCTCCAAATTTAAAAAAACGAGCCATGTTACCAAGATTTTTATTAGCCGACAATTCACTGGAAACACCCGACACTATTTTTGTGGTTCACACCGAATCGCCCCGTTTTATTGTTGAAGCCGACATCGACGATTTTTGGAGCAACCAGGTCATTCACTGGATTGACGGCGAACCCGGCGATGAAGACACCGTGGGACAACTGATTGAGGAAGCAGAAGAGTTCCTGGAAAAAGAGTTTGAAAACGAAGAGTTTCTCGACGAGGAAGAAGATTAAATTTATGCAGTACGAAAGTAATCCTAAAAAACTTTACCGTTCGCCCGAACGGATTTTAGGAGGCGTATTGGCTGGTTTTGCTGAGTATATTTATTCAGACAAAACACTGATTCGGCTGGTTTACGCACTGCTATTTATATTTACTGCCAGATTTCCCGGTTTGTTGGTTTATATTATTTCTGGGGTGGTGGTACCGGAAAAATTACAACATTTTGAGTGACGGTTACGGCTTTTTATGGTAAATATCTCCTCTGCTTCCTGCATTTATCAAGAGTACCAGAAGTTCATTTTCTAAAACCTGGTAAATAATTCTCAATTTTCCAAAACGTAATCTGTACGTGTCATTTACTCCTTTTAATTTTTTAATGTCCAGTTGAGGATGGTTATAGGGATTTTCTCTTAATAATTCGATTTTGGATTTTATTGTCTGTCTTTCAGAAGATTTACGTGTTTTTAAAAACTTAAGGACTTTTTTATGAATTTTAAGTTGGTACATTAAATTTCATTTTTTATGTCATCCCAATCTTCAAATTCACTAAAATCTCCTTTTTCTATTTTTTTCTGGACTGTGTAATACTGTTTTTTCTCTTTAGCGGTTAATGAATCAGGATCGTTTTCATAAATTTTGAAACTGTCTTTAGGCAATCGTTTCAACAAATCCCTGAATTCTTCGTAGGCCTTCTCCGAGATATCTATTGTTACTGATTTCATAATAATCCAAATTATGAATCAAAATTAAAAAAATCTCAATACTATGCATTTCAACACGCAGTATTTTTTACTGTTCCACTCCCTTTAACGAAAGCTGAATCCGCTTGCGAGCCACATCCACTTCTTTCACCCGCACTTTAACGTGTTGGTGCAGTTTCACAATTTCATTGGGGTCGGAAACAAACCGGTCGGCCATTTCCGAAATGTGTATCAACCCCGATTGTTTCACACCCACATCCACAAAAGCGCCAAATTTGGTGATGTTGTTTACAATTCCAGGCAGTTCCATTCCTTCGCGCAAATCGTCAATGGAGAAAATGCCGTCGGCAAATTCAAATACTTTTATCGGTTTGCGCGGGTCGCGACCGGGTTTGAGCAGTTCGTTTTTGATGTCGTTCAGCGTGGGCAGCCCGGTTTCTTCAGTCAAATATTTCTGAAGATCGATTTGATTTACCAGCTCTTCATTTTGAATTAAATCGCTGATGTTGCATTTCAAATCCGCTGCCATTTTTTTGACAATCGGGTACGATTCGGGATGCACAGCCGAGTTATCAAGCGGGTTTTTTCCATCCGGAATGCGTAGGAATCCGGCTGCCTGTTCATAGGCTTTTGGTCCCATCCGGGGCACTTTTTTTAGCTCTTCGCGCGATGCAAACAACCCGTTTTCTTTCCGGGTTTCCACAATGTTTTGTGCCAGTTGCGGTCCGAGTCCCGAGATGTAATTCAGCAGGTGCTGACTGGCAGTATTCAGGTTTACACCCACCGCGTTCACGCTCAGTTCAACCACCGAATCGAGACTGTTTTTCAGTTTTTTCTGATCCACATCGTGCTGGTATTGGCCCACGCCAATGCTTTTCGGGTCGATTTTCACCAGCTCGGCCAATGGGTCCATTAGCCGCCGCCCGATGGAAACCGCACCGCGAACCGTCACATCGTATTGCGGAAATTCCTTCCGTGCCACTGACGAGGCTGAATACACCGAAGCACCGTCTTCATTTACCACATACACTCGGATGTCGCGGTTGTAGCGCAGCCGTTTTACAAATGCTTCGGTTTCGCGTCCGGCAGTGCCGTTGCCAATGGCAATCGCTTCAATCTGGTACATTTCTACCATCGTCGTGATTTTCTTAGCGGCCAGCTTTTTCTCTTCTTGTGGCTTGTGTGGATAAATATTTTCATTGTGCAATAGGTTGCCCTGCTCATCTAAGCAAACCACCTTGCATCCGGTCCGGTATCCCGGATCGATAGCAAGCGTTCGTTTTTGTCCCAGCGGCGGTGCCAGCAGCAACTGGCGCAGATTTTCCGCAAAAACACCGATTGCATCTTCGTCGGCTTTTTCTTTTGAAAGCTGTGAAAATTCAGTTTCGATGGAAGGTTCGACAAGGCGTTTGTAGCTGTCTTTTACTGCCAGCTCCACTTGGTTTGAACTCTCATTTTGTCCTTTCATAAAAAAACGGGTAAGGTTTTCCAGTGGCCGGGTTTCATCGGGTTTTACCGAAACACGCAGGAATCCTTCCTTTTCACCGCGCCGCATGGCCAGCAACCGGTGCGACGGGCATTTTTTCAACGGTTCGTTCCAGTCGAAATAATCGCGGTACTTGGCAGCTTCCTCCTCTTTCCCTTTTACTATTTTTGAAGTGATTACGGCCTCTTTTTCAAACGTCCGCCGGACAATGTTACGTGCTTTTTCGTTTTCGCTGATCCATTCCGCAATAATGTCACGTGCACCGGACAGTGCATCTTCCGGTGTTTGAACCTCCTCATTTAAAAATGATTGTGCCCGCGATTCCGGGTCAGATTCAAACTGCTTCATTACAATTTTTGCCAGCGGTTCCAGCCCGCGTTCCCGTGCAATAATGGCTTTGGTTCGGCGTTTGGGTTTGTAGGGGAGGTAAATATCTTCCAGCTCCACCGGATTGTAGCAGTTTTCAATTCGTGTTTTCAGCTCTGGTGTCAACTGGTCCTGTTCATCGATGGTTTTCAGTACAGTTTCCTTGCGCTTTTCCAGTTCCGAGAACTTTTCGTTTTGCTCCTTTATTTGCAAAACCTGCATTTCATCGAGGCTGCCGGTACGTTCTTTCCGGTAGCGTGAAATAAACGGAATCGTGGCTCCTTCGTTCAGTAATTCTATAGTGTTGGTAACTTGTTTTTCACGAATTCCAAGTTGCCGGGAGATTATTTCAATAATTTTTGGATTCATTAGTATGTTGTTTTATGCAAAGGTAGGAAAGATTTTTTTGGTTGATTTTTTTTGTATTGATCAATTTAGACGGGCAAATACCAATATATTTTTCAAAAAACTCAAAAAATCTATTTTGTTGAGCGGAGCCTTTTAATTCTGGATTTTCTACGGCTACTGTGAAGAATCCCAAGAATAGTGATTACATTTGATTTTATTTTGTAAATAATCAACCAGCTTGAGCAGACTGCTTTTCTGTATAGCTTGTTTTTAGTTGGAATTTCTTCACATTCTGGATAAGCGAAAGGATTTTTCTCAATCCGGCTAAAAGTCTCAAAAAATTTATCGCCGATTTTGATGGCATTCAAAGGTTGATGTTTTATATAAGCAATATAACCTGTAATTTCATCAATATTTCGAAGGGCATTTTCGGAAATTTTTAAAGTATGTTTTTTCTCAACTTCTTTTTTTGATTTTCCCATCTTTCTTTTGCCAGGTAAAGGTCCGTTGTCGGAGACTCTTCAGCATATTCAATCCAGTTTTTAAATTCATTTTCAGAAATGGCTTCGCCGGGGAGAGAATATGAATTAATATCCGGCTCATTCAGAATTCGGATTAACTTATTCTCTTCCAGTTTTCTGAGTTCCTCCAACGATTCTTCTCCCGTTATTTCTATTCTTATTGTTTGC
>JBNJGR010000085.1:0-4276 GCA_051747885.1 Bacteroidota bacterium
TAACCTTTGGTTATGTTTTGCAGTTGTAGTAGCATAATTTTCAGTCACCCTGAGCGTAGTCGAAGGGTGTTATTTTTTAAGATTTTCATACAAAGTTATAATTTCTTTGGCATGGGTATGAATATTGAACTTTTCTTTTGTTCCCTGGTACCCGGCCCGGCTGAGTTTCTCCAGTCTTTCCGAATCTGATAACAGTTCAGCCCAGCTTTCGCTCAGTTTTTCGGGTGAGTTGGGCGAATAAACTGTGCCCCCGCCCGCTGTTTCAATAATCTCGGGGAAAGCGCCCAACGCGGGCTGAACAACCGGAACCCCTGATGCCATCGATTCCAGAAGGTACATTCCAAAAGCCTCACCATTTCGAACCGGAACAGAAACCAGTGAAACCTTTTCGAAAAAGTTATGGATGGATTCTTCTTCGAATTCATGAACTATTTCAAAATCATCCGAAAGGCCGGTTTCTTTTATTTTCTGCTTTTGTTCTTTTATGAATTTAGTGTCGTCGCCGGTTGAACCGCCGGTTGCAATCAATTTGACATCCTCAAATCCCGGTTTCTTTTTGAGGTCAATAAATGCATCTACAACAATATCAAAACCGTTCTCATGGCACAACCGCGAAATGTAGCCCACATTTCTTCCTTTATTATTTGTTGAAATAAAGTTGTAATCTTCATAATCGACTCCAAGATAAAAAGTATGAACCTTCTCCTCCGGGAGATCCATTTTTTCCTTCATGGTTTCGGCATAAAAATCACTCACAGCCACCAGCGCATCCACATCTTCGGCGCGTGTATGCATCAGTTTCCAAATTTTATCCTGAACCGATGGGTCCATAACATCTACCCACACATCTTCGTCCTGCAACGAACAAAGAACCGGCACTCCCACTTTCTCTTTCAGTCGTTTGGCAAGCCCCAGCAACAACGCATTGGAAAGATGTATGATATCGGGCTTGCAGTGATTTGCAATCCAGTTTACCATATTTTCCAATTCTTCTTTTTGCTGTCCCTGCTCGCCCAGCAACATCGATATGGTCATGTCTTCCAGACCCCTGGCACGCGTTGATCCGGCCATGGAAGCAGCCAGCTTCATCATTGGTTTCGAGTTCAGCATGCGATCGAACCATTTGGGTGCTTTCCGAAAAATGGGATACACCTGTTTGAGGTAGGTACTTATGGCTCCATAAAAAATTGGAATTCCTGAAATATCGTGCTCGTCGGCAAACAACGGGAGGTACATGGGGATTTTCACCACCTGGTGCCCCTGGTTGCGTAATGCTTCAACGTATTTACTGTCGCGCAGGCAGTTACCGCAGTAAAAACTTCCTCCCGAACCGGGTATGATTTGAATGATGTTCATAAAAAGCCCCCTTTTATTCCCCCAAAGGGGGAACGAATATTAAGTAATTTCCAAATAATTTTTATCATGCTCATTTCATTGTCTTTTTTTCTCATTCTCCCCTTAGGGGAGTTAGAGGGGCTTCTATTTTCCAAAACAATAAACAAACCCATCGGACGCCGCCACATAAATGCGGCTACCGGCCACTGCCGGATTACTGATTATCTGGCTGCCGATTTCGTATGTCCAAACAACTTTGCCATCAGAAGTGTTCACCAGCGCCAAATCGCCGCGCATGTTAGCCACCACCACTTTATTTCCGGCCACCACCGGCGATGCTTCCACGCGATTTCCGGTGTTGTATTCCCAGATTTTCTCGCCCGTATTTTTATCGAAGCAATACAAAAATTTATTGTGATTGGCAGTGAACAGTCGATTGCCGGAAATTGCAGGGGAAGCGATAAATGGCAGATTGGTTTCGCTGTGTTCCCACTCCCAGGTTGTTTTTTCATTTTTAATGTCCACCTCAAAAAAACGTCCGTCGTAATCGCCCAGATATGCCCTGTCTTTTTCCACTGCCGGTGAGCCCGGGACATAGGTGGCTACATCGATTTTCTTGTCAGCTTCGCCGGTAACAATGTCCACCTGATGCAAGTAACCATCGCAGCCACCAAAAAAGGCTTTTCCGTTGAAACAACCGGCAGCGCCGTTAATAAAGTTATCCGATTCGTATCTCCATTGCACCTCTCCGGTTTCTGCATCAACGCAATGAAGGTAATAATCGTAACTTCCCACAAAAATGTAGGTTTTGCCACCGGCTTCCCACCAGTTGGCCGAGCCGATTATCTGGTTATCGGTTTCGTATTCCCACTTTTTATCGCCCGAATTTAAATCGAGTGCATACAAAGTTCCGTCGAGGTTACCAATGTAAACCGTATTATTATGAATAAGTGCCGGAGCTTCAATGGTATTGGGAGTTTCAAATTTCCAGAGCAGCTTTCCTTCCAAATCGAGGCAGTAAACCACGCCGTCGGTTGAACCAACAACAATTTTTCCCTGGTCAACTACGGGTGACGATTTAATATTATCGCCCGTTTGAAAAGTCCAAATCAATTCCGGCTGATCAGGGATTTCAGTTTTTGAAATGCCGTTTAGTTGTTGCCCGCCCCTGAAAATGGGCCAGGAGTCAGTGGATTGAGCAGTTAAACTAATTGTTAGCCAAATTGAAATTGTTATTAAAAGTATTCTTTTCATCTCCAATATTTTTTACAATAATTTTAATGGACTTGTCATTCTGAACGCACTGGAAAACCTGTTCCTTACTATTCCTTAGCTGCAGATTTCTCCTCCTTTGTCGCCGAAATGACATCCTTAAACTCGATGGCACCGGTCGGACAGCCTTCGGTCACTTTCATTGCTGTTTCGGTAAGTGCCTTTTGAATATCTTCATTGAAAGGCACGCCAACTTCCACATCAAAACCCCTGCCAATATATGTAAAGCCAAACCGTTCGCCGTATTTTTCGGTGAGCCGCACACAAATGCCGCATTTAATACATTTTTGCGGTTCGTAAATGAGTGTGGAATGCGTATTTAGCTTTGTAATTTTGCGGCGTTCGCTGGTTTTAAACCGGCGCTGATCCACTTGATATTGGTCGGAATAGATCCGCAGTTTACAATCATCGATGGCGCGGCAATCGCAGCGCAGGCACCGTTTTGCTTCTTCAACAGCTTCTTCAGCCGAAAAGCCGCCTGTGTTTTTGTCGTCAGGAAAAATCCGTTTAGCCTCAATTGACTCTTTCAGGTATTCCGAAAACTCTTCGTTCACCAGCTTTCCAAATCGGGAATTAAACATCCGCGGTTCCCCTTTCACTTCCTGGTTGCTGAAATACTGAAGTACTGAAAAAGCCACCTCTTTCCCCTGCCCTACTGAGCGCACGGCCAGTTTGGACGAACGCAAAGCATTGCCGATGGCAAATACATTCTCTTCCGAAGTCTGATACGTTGAACGATCGGCAGTGATTCCCTTTGGAGCCATTTTCAGTCCGAACTTTTCATTTTCTTCAGGAACGGCACCCGTGGCAATTATCAAAGCACCGTAATCTTTTTTAAGAGACTGAAATTGCTCATTTCCAATTATTTCTCCACCGCGGAATTCAACACCTGTTTTCAGGATGGCTTCAATTTCTTTGTCGAGTACCTCGCGGGGGAGTTTTTCCTCACTGATTTCAGTGCGCAGCTGGCCACCGGCTTTTTCTGCTTTATCGAACAGCGTTACCTGAACTCCTTTTAGTTGCAGGTAATATGCGGCTGCCAGTCCGGCAGGGCCTGCACCAATAACGGCTACTTTTTTGCCGGTACTTTCAGCAGGTTTAATTTCGGGGTCTTTTCCTTCGTCGCCTACAAAACGTTTGAGCAGGCAGATGGAAACAGCTTCATCCACGGTTTTGCGGTGACAGGCACCTTCGCAGGGCGCCGGACAAATACGTCCCAAAATAGCGGGCAGGGCAATGTCACGTTTGACTACTTCCAGCGATTCATCAAACTTTCCGGCGGCAATCAACCGGTTCATCAGCGGAATATTCATGTGTGCCGGGCAGCCCAGCTGGCAGGGTGCCTCGCAATCGCCCACATGTTCGCTGAGCAGCAATTCGAGCGCTGTTTGCCGGGCTTCGGCAATTTCATCGTCATCGGAAATAATCTCCATTCCTTCGGTTGCCTTGATTGAACAGGAAGGAAACAATTTTCCATTGCCCTTGTCTTTTACCAGGCAAAGCATACACGAGGTGAAATGTTCCAGTTCGTCGTGCCAGCAAAGATTGGGAACATCAATTCCCATCTGCTGCGCGGCTTTCATCACTGACGTGCCTTCTTCTACCTGAATTTCCTTGTTATTTATCTTTAGTGTAATCATGTTTTCGCTCGCAAAGGCGCAAAGACGCC
>JBNJGR010000085.1:4376-10855 GCA_051747885.1 Bacteroidota bacterium
ATGCGACTCCAGCCGGAGTCGTACAACCACTTACCCCATTCTTTTTCTATAAACATTTGACCTCTCTGAGGTCTTCGTTCTTTATAATTTTCTCAATAGGGCCAAGACTTTTTGTTATTTTATTTAAACTTTCAACATTATACTCACTTCACATCAATTGCATCCACCGGGCAAACAATGCGGCAGGAGTCGCATTTTATACACAGTTCGGTGTCGATGCTGTGCTTTTCGTGCGGGGTGAACGGAATGGCGTCCACCGGACATTTTTGCACGCACATAGTACAACCTATACAATTATCGTTTACCGAATAAGTAATCATTTCAGAGCATTTTCCGGTAGGACAAACTCCGTTGATATGTGCTTCGTATTCATCGCGGAAATATTTCAGCGTGCTGATAACCGGATTTGGAGCTGTTTTTCCCAGTCCGCACAAACTTCCTTTGTTGGTCCATTCGGCCAGCTTCTCCAATTTTTCAATATCTCCTTTTTTACCTTTTCCGCTGGTAATGTTTTCCAGAATGTCGAGCATCCGTTTGGTTCCTACGCGGCAGAATGTACATTTTCCGCACGATTCATCCTGTGTAAACGAAAGGAAAAACCGGGCCATGTCAACCATACAGTCTGTTTCGTCGAGCACCACCAAACCGCCGGACCCCATCATGGCTCCCATTTCCGTAAGTGATTCGTAATTAATGGGTGTATTGGCATGTTCCGCCGGAATACACCCGCCCGAAGGGCCGCCAATCTGTACAGCCTTAAACTGTCGTCCGTTGGCAATTCCACCACCAATTTCTTCCACGACCTGACGGATAGTAATTCCCATAGGAACCTCAATTAATCCGCCACGGGCCACTTTCCCGGCCAGGGCAAAAACTTTTGTACCGGTATTTCCCTCGGTACCAATGCCGCTAAATTTCCCGGAACCTTCGCGAAGGATGTATGAAATTTGTGCGAATGTTTCGGTGTTGTTAACAAGTGTCGGGTGTTCCCAAAGCCCTTTGTTGGCAGGGAAAGGCGGACGAATTTTGGGAAATCCGCGGCTGCCCTCGATGGAGGCAATCAGAGCAGTTTCTTCGCCGCACACAAAAGCACCGGCGCCTTCATAAATCGATAAATCGAAATCAAAACCGGTTCCCCTGATATTTTTCCCTATATAATTATTCTCGCGACAAATTTCGAGTGCTTTCCGGATTCGTTTTACGGCCAGCGGGTATTCGGCGCGGATATAGAAAAATCCCTCGTGAATACCCACGGCATAAGCGGCAATGGCAATTCCTTCAATAATGCGGTACGGATAAGACTCCAGTAGCATGCGGTCCATAAAAGCACCGGGGTCTCCTTCGTCGCCATTGCAAATCAGGTATTTCTTTTCATCTTTTTCACGTTTCACAAACTCCCACTTCATTCCGGTGGGGAACCCTGCTCCGCCACGGCCACGGATACCGCTGTTCTTTACCTCTTCCACGACTTCTTCGGGTGTAAACGAGTTCAACACTTTTTCAAGTGCCGTGAAGCCACCTCTTTTGTGGTATTCATCAATATCAAGCGGATTGATGATTCCCCGGAACTCGGTGGCAATGGGAATCTGGTTACCCAAAAATGAGGCTACCGGTTTTTCGCGCATACTTATTTCGTACCGCTGCACGCCATCCCAGTTTCGGTCAGTTTGAATGTCTTCGGCAAAATGGAAAAGTTTATTTTTTAATTTCCCCAGAATTCCGGGCGGATTGAAATGACTTTCAACAATTCCCTTAACATCTTCCGGTTTTACTTTTGCATACAGGGTAGGCTCTCCTTCGTTGGGAACCACCTCAACCAGCGGCACCTGGTGGCACATTCCCACGCATCCTACATGTTTCAATTTCACCCGCAAACCGCTTTGGTTCACCACTTTTTCCACTTCCTGCTCAATTTCGCCACTGCCGCTGGCCACACAGCAGGAGCCCAGGCCAATCCGGATTTCACCTTTTATTTCTGAACCATCGGCTTTCCTGTATTTTTTGGCGCCTTTTTTTCCCTGCTGGCTTTCGAAGTCCTCAATTACCTTATCCACCTGATCGGTACCCACATGCCCGTAAGTTACATCGTCAACCTGCACAACCGGCGCAAGCGTACAGCAGCCCAGGCAACTCACTTTTTCTAGTGTGTAATCTCCCGACTCATCGGTATCCTCGCCATCTTTCAAATTAAAATGCCTTTTAAAGGCATCGTGCACCTGGCCGGCACCTTTTACGTGGCATGCTGTTCCCACGCAAACTTTTACAAGGTGTTTGCCTGCCGGCACCATCCTGAATTGCTTGTAGAAGCTTGCCACCCCTACAATTTCGGAAAACGTGATGGATGTTTTTTCCTCCACGTACCTCAGTGTATCTTCAGGCAGGTAATTGTATTCATTCTGAATGGACTGCAAAATTGGGATAATGGCTTTCTTTTCAGAGCCTTTCTCTTCAATTATGCGGTCGATATTTTGGAAATTGTTTGTCATAAAAGTATCCTAAAGTACCAAAAAACAAGCACCAAAAAACAAATAATAACCAGATTCCAAAAACCAAATCAGAAAAACAGTATAACCTGGTTTGATTTTTTGAAATTTGAAAAATTGATATTTATTTGACATTTGAAATTTGTTATTTGGAATTTTCTAATTTCCTATACAGTATAAATTTTCATCTCCACGGATGTAAATTCTTCCTTCGGCAAAAGCAGGTGATGTTCCAAAAGTTTCGCCCAGCTCATTTTCGCTGATCAAATTCATTTCTTTGCCATATTCATAAACGCGCATAACTCCCGCATTGTCCATCATGAACAGCTTGCCATCAGCATACATGGGTGATGAATAGAATGTTGTGCCCACATCATGTTCCCAATACATTTCGCCGCTTTTGGCATCGTAACAAGCCATAACCCCGTAGCTGGTGCAAATAATGAGTAATCCGTCGTGTGCCAGTGGGCTCGATGCCTCAGGGAGGTACATATTGTCTTCCCACAAAATTTCCTGTGTTTTAATGTCGATGGCTACCATAGTAGCATATTCATTTGCTGCGTGAACAATTCCGTCGCTGTAGCCAACCGATGGTCCAACTTCGCCCATCATGCAATCAACCGCCCACAACTCGTCACCGCTTTCAACATCGTAGCCGGCTACAATTGGTACAGCAGTAAGGATAATCTGGTACTTCCCATCTACTTCGGCAAGTACCGGGCTGGCCCACGAAATGTTGGCATCGCGTTTTGTATCCCAAACCGGATCACCAGTTGCTGTATTGACTGCCAGCAACCTGCCGCCGTTGTTTGTATCCAACTGAATAAACAGTTTATTATCCCAGGTAATCAGTGAGGAAGAATGTCCGTAATGATTATCGGGCACTCCCAGGTTTTTTGCCCAAACGCGGTTGCCATCCATATCGAAGGCAATGACATCGCCGGTGCCGAAAATGGCAAATACCCGTTTCCCATCAGTTGTAACCGTTGGGGCCGCAAGCCCGGTATCTTCAGTTACACGTGGCATAGAAGATGGCGACCCCTGAATATTATTGGCAACACCTGTCCAAAGCAGTTCACCGGTATTGGCATTGTAACAATACACTTCGCGGCTTTCATCATCGGCGCCGGCAATAAAAACTTTATCACCCCAAACTACGGGTGAATTATACCCGTGTTTCGGGATGGGTGACTCCCACAAAATGTTTGTTCCCGAAGCGCCGTCCCATTCAACAGGTATATTTTCATGATAAATAACTCCCTGCCCCAGCGGCCCCCTGAATGAGTTGTGGTTATCTTTGAGTTGATCAAGGGTAAGCGATGCGGCAACGGCCGTTTCAGTCTGAGACTCAGTCTCCGGCTGCTGTGCAGTAGTTTCTTCTTCAGCAGCCGGCTGTTCGGTACTTGTTTCTGTTTCAGGAGCCTCGGATTCTTCGGCAACAGGTTGCTGAGCAGTTTCTTCCTGGGCCTGATCCACATCAACAACTTCAATACCCTCATCTAAAGTGGTTACAGATTCAGCAACCGCACCAGTTTCCACATCGTAATGATCGAGGTAATTTACCGTTGCAAAGGAAGCGATTACTGCCAAAACAAAAACAACCCCGCCAACTATAATAATGCCTTTTTGAGCAATAATACGGCTTACAATTTCATTTTCAAGAACTTTTTCAGGTTCTTCAATTTTCGATTTTAACGAATAGAAATACCTTAAAGCCACTGCCAGCACAATTGCCCCGAAAAGCAACAGATAGGCCCCGGTTTTCACTTGCCACTGACTGTTGAAATAAGCCTTGCGTGCCAGCAAATCAAAGTTTCGGATTTCTTCCTTCAGCTCATTGTTGTTGGGCTCCTGGTTCAATCGTTCCACCAGGGCTTCCAAAGCTTTGCTCTCGATAGGATCGCTCTGGGATACCTGCCAAAAATTTAACAACAGAAGCAAGGCTACTGCCATACAGAAAACCCCGGCAATAAGTGCAACATTTTGGGCTAATTTTAATTTATCGTTGTTGGTCATTTTATAATAGTTTTTTTTATTCTTCTACCGGACAATAATCCATGCAACGCCCGCAACTGAGGCAATTTCCCTTGTGTGGCACGTAATCCTGGCGTTTTCGGAAAACCACTGTATTCAATAAAGTCATACCAATTACCAGACCGATGAATCCACCGGCGATCATACTACCATAGTAAAATTCCTTACGAATTTCACCGGCTTCTTCCACCAGCGTTTCCATGGTTTTTCCGGAAGCCAGGAATGTTTGCACATCGATATTATCCGGGTCGTTTTTAATTTCAGGATTTGAAATCAACAGCTCGGCAAGGTAAACATCGTTATTTGCTTTTGAAAGAAACGTATGTGAACGCTCGCCCACAAATACACCGGCCGCAATCCACAATGGAATAAGCAATGCATAGGTAATAAACCGTTTCGGCCCAAGCCCAGATTTTACCACTTCCTTTTCATCAGTCGGAAAATCAATAGCATCGAACGGGCAGGAGTTGGAACATAATTTACACTGAATACATTTTGAAGGCGTGATAGTCACGTGCCTTTTTGAAAAGCGCGACATCCAGCTCAGCAAAACGCTGTATGGACAAAAAAACCGGCAATACGGCCGTGCCACGAACATGCCCACCAGCAGAAAACTAATTCCCAACACAACCATCAAAAATTTGGCATCCATCCGGAAAATGCCCACGAACGGATCGTAACGGCAAATGATAAAATCGGTTCCGGTAGCCGCAAAGAGTATTGCCAGGGAGAGGTAAATATAGGGAATCAGCCCCAGTGTTTTGTTTAGCCATTTGGGCAAACTGATGGGCTTAATTATTATCAAATCCTGAATAGCGCCCAACGGACAGGCACCGGCGCAAAATGTTCTTCCGTAAAAAAGCGTAAATGCCAGCGGCAAAAGAAAAAACAGCAAAGCGGTAAGCGAAATGGCATAGGCCGGATCGGCAAAGGAAAGCGAGACATTTTGAATAGCTCCGATGGAACAGATACAGCCATTGCGGTAAAATCCAAAATAGATAAGTGTAAATATGGAAAGCCACAAAACTCCCTGTCTCGATCGTTTTTTCAATACAAGCCAGGTAACCAGAGAAAGGACCACCAGCAACACCAGCACGTCGATATATTCTAGCGATAGTGCACGAGGTTCGGGAGTTACCGTGGATGGTTGCTCATAACCCGATTCAAATTCCGGCTTCGGAAAGCGTTGCTGTTGAGCCGAAAGGTGAGAAGGTAAAAGGTAAAAGGTAAAAATTAAAAGGTATAGTATATATTTAATTTTTTTCATTTCAATCAGGATTCCGGGTTTTGAGAAAAATCGCCTTTTACATTGTAAGCTTCACTGGCCGGCACCCGCGTGATGGCATCCGAAGGACAAACGCGGGCAATGGAACACTCGTTGCAATTGAGGCAGATGTCATGAATGATTTGCAGATGCAGTGAGCCGTTCCCAAACGATGTGCAGCCCTCCACACACTTGGCACAACCAATGCAGAGGTCTTCGATGATATGGTATTCAAAATAAGGCTCTTCAATAAACTTCCTTTCAATGGCAGCAGTTGGGCAAAGTTGGTTTTCCCCGGCGGTACTCAGCTCATTTGCATCGGGTTTAAAATAGCCGCCGCACAAGTCGCAGTAGCCGCACAGGTCGTAGGCATGAACACATTTCACAGCAGAGGGTGTCATCACGCAATCGGTGGCACAACGTCCGCATTGGGTACATTCAAACGGGTCAATCTGCCAAACGTAATCGTCTTTCACCACTTTGCTCAACGCCAGACCGCTCACACTGCCCAATGCCAGCGCCAGGGAGAGACGTACTCCGCTTTGAATAAATTCGCGCCGGTTTTTCGATTTACTTTCCTTTTCCATGGTTATTTATTCTCTTACTCCAAATCATCGTTTCAATATGCGGCGCATGATTTGCTGGTGTTTCAAACAACCGATCTTCTTGCGCCTTATTTAAATCTGTTCTTCCTGAAC
>JBNJGR010000086.1:0-2973 GCA_051747885.1 Bacteroidota bacterium
TTCCTATACCTATTCTCATGATGCAGAAAAGGAAAGCCGCACACAAACCGGACAGCGGGAAAACCAGCTTGGAACTGCCGATTTATTGAATTCCCACACTCTTTCGTTTAAGGAAAGAGAATTACAGGTGTCGAGGTTAACATTAACCCAAAATCTTCCATCTTTAAATAATACCCTGATAGAAGCCGGCGGGAGCATCATTAAGGCCAATGAAATGATACCGAACCTGAGGCAATCTGCCTATATTTATAATGCCAATTTTGACCAATATTCGATTCAGGAAAATTCCATTACCTCGCCCAGCTATTTCTGGCGCAACCTCGAAGACGAGCAAAAACAAGCTCAGGTTAATGTGACAATACCTTTTTTACAGGAAAAAAGTGCATCGAATAAAATAAAACTCGGCGGTCTTTATTCCAAAAAGGACAGGGTCTATACCGAAGATTTTTTCAGCCTTGTTTTTCCCTCGCAACAACCAGAAGGCTTTATACCTTTCGGATCAACTGATAATTTGGAAGACTTCTATTCTGCGGAAAATTTTGGTATTATAAATATCAATGAGAACCGGCTGGGAACTACAAAATACTATCAATTCGGGAATCTCATAAAATATCAAAGCCGGCCCGACGGAAGTAATAATAACAATTATTCAGGTTTCGAAGAGATTTCTGCGCTTTATGCAATGGTTACATTTAACCTTACAGAAAAGCTTAAAATAACAGCAGGCGCCCGTTTTGAAATTACTGAAATGGAATCGATCAGTGATGAATACAATGTTCGCTTGGGTGATACTACTTCAATTGGTCCGGTTAAAGAATGGCAGGAGATTGACGGGCAGTTTCAGCAAGTGGTTGTGAAAACCCGTGAAGAAGCTTTGGCGGATTATTTGAACGAATTAAACAGTGAATTAATCGGCCGTATTTCAGAAAAAGATATTCTTCCGGCAATAAATGCAACGTACGAATTGACGGACGTTATGAATATCAGGGCTTCTTATTCAAAAACCATTGCACGGCCAAATATGCGCGAGATGTCTCCTTATGTGAGCGCTTCATTTATTGGTGGTCCTACTTTAATCGGGAATCCCGGGTTAGTAAAAAGCGACATTACAAACCTCGATTTTCGCTACGAATGGTTTTTCAATCCTGGCGAACTATTTGCTTTGAGCGCCTATTACAAAAAATTTGAAGACCCGATTGTGGAGTATTTTATTCCTGTATCCGCCGATGTGGAGCTAAGCTACGGCAATGCGGGAGACGGAAAAGTAAGGGGTATAGAGGTTGAATTCAGAAAAAACCTGGATTTTATCCATGCTTTAAAGAATTTCAGTATCGGAACCAATTTTTCCTATACAAAATCGGAGATGGGACTTGTTATCGACTCAATAGGGAATGTACTGGGAGAAGATAAAGAATTATTTTTGGATAATCCGGATAACACGAAACCGGAAAGGCCTTTTTACGGGCAATCGCCTTACCTTGTCAACCTTAACCTGAATTACTCCAATGACTTTTTCAACGGATCATTATCCTACAATCAGTTTGGACCCAGGTTGCAGCGGGCCGGTGGAGGTAAATCACCCGATATCTTCGAAGAATCAGAAGGCACTTTAAATTTCAATTCACAATTTAAATTTGACAGGTTTTCAGTGAGTTTAAATGTGGATAATATTCTTAATTCTCCGGTAAAATGGACTCAATCGCTCGGCGATAAAAAAGTGAATACTGTTAAATATGATGCAGGAACAACCTTTGGTATTACACTTTCATATAATATAAACTAATTGTATTTTGATGACAGGTTGGTGACCAAATTTTTACCAACTTTTAAGTTCCGGGCGAAATGCCCGGAGCTTTTTATCAAAATTTATATATTTAAAACTTTATTTAAAATAATTGAAATGAACAAAATATTCTTCATAACAGCAATTGTTTCACTCCTCTTTGCAGGCATAAATACCAACGCCCAGAATATCAATGAAATTGATGGTATTTATTATAAAAACGGTGAAACTTATTCCGGGTCATACTCCACCGAATACGACAACGGTCAGGTTAAAATGGAGATGAAACTAAAAAACGGAAAGAAACACGGGAAAGTAAAAATTTACTTCGAAAACGGGCAGTTAAACGAAATTCGCTCCTACAAAAAAAACCAGATGCACGGCAAGTGGGAAATGTATAACGAAAAAGGCGTGAAGGTTTCTGTTGCCCGATACAAAAACGGCAAGAAACACGGCAAATGGAAAATCTGGAACGACCAGGGAAATTTGCTGTACGAGCTGCAATACCGCAATGGTGAAAAAACAGGCACCTGGAAAAGTTACAACCAGGCCGGAGAAGTTGTAAATCAACGGAAATACTGACTCCGGTTAAATGTAACTGAACTGTAATATTTCCTTAATTCGAGTGTAACCCGGAAACCTTACTTTTACACCGAAAATCAAAACGCAGGAAAAATGAAAAAGTTAATGATTGGATTTATGTCGCTTATGCTGGTACTTGCAGTTTCAGCAAATGAAAAAGAAGCAAAAACGAATTCAAAAACCGATAGCGAAGCAACGGTAGCTTTAACCGGAACCATAACGGACTCGCAGTCGGGAGAGCTTTTGGCCGGTGTAGAGGTAAACATAGAAGGAACCGACACAAAAACCTACACCGATTTCGACGGGAACTTCCAGTTTCAGGACATTAAGCCAGGTGAGTACAAAATTGTCACCAATTATATTTCGTATAATAAAACGTCAGAAACGTTGGAAGTTGACGGAAAAAAGAATCGTGTACAAATAAAGCTGGAAAACTCAAAATAAAAGTTGTTTACTCATCCTTTCGCAAAAAATTCCCTTTGCCGTTTCTGCCCCGCAGGAGCGGTTTTTTTTGCAAATAAAATTGAAGTAACTTTATCGCCAAAAGACGAAATGCAACAATTCGCAGTAATTTTCGACATGGATGGGGTAATTGTAAACAACGGAAA
>JBNJGR010000086.1:3073-10720 GCA_051747885.1 Bacteroidota bacterium
TTAACCACAACAATGCCGGCAAAGGAACATACTTTTGCACATCACATTATTAATGACTTTACCGAAATATCAATTCAATTAATCTGTCAAAAACTATTCGACAACTGAACAACGGAGTTAACAAATAAGAATCAAAACAATTTAAATGCTATTAACTGCGGTGTTTCCAAAAATTAAAAAGACAGTTCAGCTATTGTTTTCACTTTTGCGGAGAAGTGAATTCTTATCCTTATCCTTATCTTTAAAGGATTTAACAATGGAATGAGCCGCCAGCGGGGCTGTGAGATAAACGAAAACAATAATGAAAAAACCTTTCAGGTAAACAATTGGCATATTAAAAAACAAGCTCACGCCCAGCACAATTAAAAAAATGCCAAACGAAGGTGCTTTGGTACTTGCATGAAGCCGGCTGTACAAATCTTTAAACCGCACTATACCAATTGCCGCTACCAAAATAAAAAATGCCCCGGCCAAAATCAATATTGAAATTATTATTTTATACATGTCTGTGTTTTAAATAGGTTGAAACAGCCACCGTGCCAATAAATGAAATCAGCGAAATGATAACAGGAATATCGAAATAAATTGACTTGTTTATCATTACACTGTAAATCAGCACAAAACCCATAACCACTGCTGCAATTAAATCCATTGCCGCTATCCGATCGTTAATCGACGGCCCCTTTAGCAAACGGGCAAACGCAAGCACCAGTGCCGCCAAAAGCATCGAGAATGCAATTACCAAAACTGTATTTGAAACTGAATCTTCCATAATTTAACCGGTTACTCGTTTAATTTTGTCCTGAATCCTGTTAAAATCCTTTAGCATAATATCATCGGTTGAATAATAGAGCACATGCACCAAAACCGTTTTTTTATCCGGGGTTATATCCATGCTCATTGTTCCCGGTGTCATGGAAAGCAGGTTACTGAAAAGTAGCAACCCCAGGTCAGATTTCAAGGTTACCGGAATTTCCATAAAAGCCGGTTTGGTATGCATCTTGGGCGTTAAAATATCCCATGCAATGTAAAAATTGGCTTCTACCAGTTTAACCAGGTAAAACACAATAAATTCCAGGGTGAAATATATCTTTTTCAATAGCTTCATGGGGTCATTCTTTTCAAAACGGTTTCAATATAAAGTTCCGGATTGGTAAGCTGATTGCCGGCTTCCATTGTAAAATCGAACACATAAAAGGCAAAAATTCCCATTAAAATGCTTACTGTACCTAAAAGCACCGACGGAAAATATTCGGCAAACTGCAACTTTTTAAATGGTGTTTTGGCGTACTCATTTTCGGGTTGCTTTTTCAAAAATGCCTCATTCCATATTTTTATCATGGAATAGAGTGTCAGCATTCCGGTAAGTACAGCCACTGCTGTAATCCCGTAATTACCGTTTTCAATACCTGCTTTTATGAGGATAAACTTGGCGAAGAAACCCGAAATGGGTGGTGCCCCGGCCAGTGCAAATGCAGGAATAACAAATAGTACGGCCATCAGCGGACTCTGATTAAAAAGGCCCCCAACATCTTTCAGTTCATAAGTTCCGCGGGCTTTGTTAATCATTCCTGAAACCAAAAAAGTATTGGTTTTGGCCACCATGTTGTGGATTGTAAAAAACACCGCACCGGCAATGGCCAGCGGCGTGAAAATGCCCAGTCCCATTATCATGTAGCCAATCTGGCTGATGATATGGTAGGATAAAATCCGGCGTGTTTCGTAATGGGCTGCAGCCGCCATGCCACCTGCCACCATTGTAAGTCCGGCTATAACAAGCAAAAGCTGGTGCCAGAACTGCGGGTCGTGCACAAAAAAGAGTGTGAAAAAACGAATAAAAGTGTAAACCCCCACTTTGGTGAGCAACCCTGCAAACAGCGACGAAATGGTAATGTTTGGCGTATGATACGAAGCAGGCAGCCAAAAGTAGAGCGGAAAAACTGCTGCTTTAATTCCAAACGCCACAAAAAACAGTACAGCCGAAGTATTCATCAGAATCGCCTGATCGTCGTTTTTCAGGATTTCGGCAAGGTGCGCCATGTTGAGCGTGCCGGTTTTCCCGTAAAGCAACCCAACCCCGGCCAGGAAAAACATGGACCCTACCAGATTCATCGCCAGGTATTTTATGCCGCCTTCAAGTTGGTGCTTTGTCCGCCCCAAAGTAATAAGCACGAAAGACGACATCAGCATCACTTCGAACCAAACAAACAAATTGAATACATCGCCGGTAACAAACGCGCCGTTCAGGCCCATTGTCAAACCAAAAAAGAAAATAAAAAACCGGTTCAGTTTAATGGTTTCGGGCAAAAACCGAAGAGCATAAACGGCAATGGAGAAAATTATAATTGCCGAAACTACAAGCATGAGTGCGCTGAGGTAATCCACCACCAGCGTAATTCCAAAAGGAGCTTCCCAGCCGCCCATTTGCAGGGCAATTACGCCGTGTTCCCGTACAAGAATAAAAAGGTACCCCGACAATAGAATCAGTAAACCTGATCCCACCGGACCAATCCAGCGGGCCAGTTTATCTGAACGGACAATCAGCAAAGTGGTTATCAGCACAAAAGGAATTAATATGGGCAATGCTAAAAATGCAATCATCAGTCATCGGTTTTTTTAAGCTGATCCAAATCGTCAGTACCCGTTAATTCAAAAAATTTATATTTTAACGCAAGGGTAAAAACTACAATACCCAGCCCGATAACAATGGCGGTGAGTACCAGTGCTTGTGGCAACGGATCGGCCATAATGCCGTTGACGGTACCATCAGGTTTTACAAAAGCCGGACTCCCGGGAACCAGGCCCGCCGAGAGAAAAACCAAAAGGTTGGTGGCGTTACTCAAAAGAATAAGCCCGATAATAAATTTCAGGATACTCCGCCGGAGCATCAGGTAAACGCCCGCCGTGTATAAAACTCCTACTACTATTGCCAGTATAATTTCCATTAATGTTGTTTTTGTGTCAATGAAAAAACAAAAAGTAAAGTCACTCCAATAACTGCGAAGAATACCCCGATATCAAATAAAAAGGGTGTTCCCAGTTTAATACTTTCTCCTACAGGGAAAGGTATTTTTACCCAAAGGCCTGTCATAATTGGTTTACCCACAAAAAGCGAGGGCAAAAAACTCAGGAAAATAGCAAAAAGGCCAGCTCCGATATAATAACCGGGACGATCCTGTAATTCTTCTTTTACCTGAAAAGCATTGTATGCAAATCCGCGATACACAATGGCCAGTCCGGCCATTAACCCGCCAATAAATCCGCCACCGGGATCATTGTGCCCCCTGAGCAGCGCCAGCACTGCAAAAACAATGAGCAACCATTTCAGGTATTTTGCCGCTATTTGTAATATAACCGAGTTCATAATTTTGATTTTTTGGTTTTCAGCAATAAATAAACGCCCAACGCAGCAATGGTGAGTACTGTAACTTCGCCAAGCGTATCGAGCGCACGGAAATCAACCAGTATCACATTTACTACATTCTCCCCAAAAGCCCTGTCGTAACTATTCGCAATAAAAAAATCAGATATGGATGGATTCAGGTTCACATTCACTGCTTTTAAAGCAAGCACTGTCATTACACTGCCAAACCCCAGTGCTATCAAAAAATCGCGTAGCCTCGTGCGCTTCGAGGACAACACGGCAAACCGGGGCAACTTCTGTAAAATGGCCATAAACATAACTACCGTAAGCGTTTCAACCAAAATTTGGGTTATGGCCAAATCAATAGCGCTGTAATACAGGAAAATGAGCGAAATACCGTAACCCGCTACCCCCATTGCAATGATAGTAACTATACGCGAACGCGACACTGCGCTGGCTACAGCAGCCAAAATAATAACTACAGCAAGTCCCGATATATAAAAGGGTTTCAGGCTAAATGCAATGCCAAAATCCCACGAGCGGGTTACAAAAACCTGGAACCAAAGCAGTAATGTGGTAAAAACAAAAATGGTTAAAATGTAATAGCGATGGTATCCATGCTGCACCGCCTTGGTTTTCATTTTTGAAATGACCACAAACTTATCCATTACCCATGCGAAAACATCTTCGAGCTGAACTGAAAAAACTACATCGTTCACCCTGCGCCAAATCTCCAGCACTTTTTTCTTTTTGAGCATGGCCCAATAAAGCCCCACCCCAAGCAAAATAGTGAGCAGGCTTAAATAAAATACCTGGTTGAATCCGTGCCAGATTTTCAGTTTTACTTCAACGGCCTCGGAAGAAACCACGAATAGCGCGGGTTTAATAATGGCCGTTCCCAGTTTGTCGGGCGACAACCCCAACACCAGGCTGAGCAATGCCAGCACTGCCGGACCAATTAAAAAAGCAAGGCCTTTTTCGTTGGGTAATTTTTCATATTTTGGAGATTTCCCCAAAAAAACTTTCCGGGCAAAAAACAACGAAACGGCCACCATAAACACGTTGGATGTAACGCCCAGCACCAGTACCAGCGAAGCAATTCCCGGCGACTGCACTTTGGCTTCGTAAATCAGCTCTTTCCCTAAAAAGCCGAGCAATGGCGGAAGCCCGGCCATGGAAAGCAATGCCAGCAAGGCAATAATAAAAGTGAAAGGCATATATTTTATCAACCCACCCAGTTTTGAAAGTTCGCGGGTGCCGGTTTTTTTCTCGATGAGGCCGGCCACCATAAAAAGTGTGGCTTTGTAAAAGGCATGAATAAACAAAAACAGCATGGCTGCTTTAATCGACTCTTTAGTGTCGATTCCAAGCAGCAACACCAAAACGCCCAACGCATTAATGGTAGTGTAGGCCAAAATCCCTTTCAAATCGGTTTGGGTAATGGCAAAATAGGAACCGGTGAGCATGGTAAGGACGCCAATCATAGAAATAATATAAACCCACTCGGGAGTGCCGCCCAAAACGGGGCTCAGCCTGGCAAGCAGAAAAACACCGGCTTTTACCATAGTGGCCGAATGCAAATACGAACTCACCGGGGCCGGAGCCTGCATAGCACCGGGCAACCAAAAATGAAAGGGGAACTGAGCCGATTTGGTTAACACCCCCACCAAAATAAGCAACAGCCCGGGCAGGTATAAATTGCTTTCACGCAGTGCGTCAGCACCGGCAATCCAGTCGTTAAGCGCATAGCTGTCGATTACACTGCCCAGCAACACAATGCCAGCCAGCATACTCAACCCGCCAAAACCGGTAATATAAAGCGACTGGAAAGCGGCTTTTCGTGCCGATTCTTTTTCATGGTAAAAACTGATCAAAAAGTAAGACAGGAAACTTGTAAGTTCCCAGAAAATAAAAAGCTGAATTAAATTGGCCGATAACACCAGCCCCAACATGGCTGCGCTGAACAGCATGAGGTAAAAGAAAAACTTATCGGTACCCGAATAGCTTTTCATATAGGCCTTGGCATACAAAAACACCAGCGTGCCAATGCCAGTTACCAGCAAAGCAAACACCATGCTCAGGCCATCGAGAACAAATTCCAAATTGAGCCCCAGCCGAGGCAGCCAACTGATAAAAATTTGTTTTGACTGAATACTGGTAATTTCCGGGATGCGGGATGCAAAATAGATGAATGCTGCCAGCTGGACCAGGGTAAGCAAAAGTGCTTTCTGCTTTTTCAGCCAGCCGGGAAGAAGAAAAATCCCAAATGAAACAACCAGGTAAACAATAAGAATATATTGCATTTCTTACAAAATTCTTTAAAAATTACTTATCTTCCTCCTTTCATTAACACTCCCATGGGGTCAATCAAGGATTTAAAAAACGGGGCAAAATCCAAATTGTTCTTCACCGAAGTAATACTCAACACCGAAATATTGGACAAGTTCAAAATATGGTGGGCAAAAGCCCCGATGTAATTATCATGTGTATAACCTTCCTGGTGAGTCATGAGTAAAATCATTCCGGCATCCACTTTTTCTGCATATTCCAAAACCCTTTTAAACGGAGGAATTTTTGAACGGTCGAACAATTTCATTTCGCACTCAACCCCATTCATTTCCAGGGTCTCTCTGGCGTCGTTCATTTTTTTGTAAATGCGACTTTCTTTTTTGGCAATACCCCCAACCAGTGCCGACACCAAATGAATTTTTGCACCATATTCTTTTCCATAAAACAAGGCTGCCGACAGCTTTTCGCGGGTTTCTTTGGTTAGGTCGAGCGGAACCACAATTTTATCCTTCATCCTGGTGGTGTCACCTTTAAGGGTAAGTACAGGTACTTTCGATTTCAGTGTAACATGGTAAACCGTCGTTCCCAGTTCATCTTCCGGGTCGCCACACTGATGGTTTTCCCCGAGAATAATCATACGGGTGCTCTTATCGCGGCATGTTTCCAATATTTTTTCGTAAGGTTTCCCGCGTTCTATGCGGGTGGAAATTTTAACATCGGGGAATTTGCTGTTCATCGATTTTGCCAGCTCAATCAGTTTTTCTTTGGCCTCATCGGTAACTTTTACAAGATGATCTCCCGAGGAAAAAAACTGGGCTAATATTCCGGGCGTATCAATCACATAAAGCAAAAGCAAACCAGTACTCATTTTTTGGGCCATTCTGCAACCATAAGCGGCAGCCTCAACCGAAGGTTGTTTAAAATCAACAGGAACTAAAATCGTCTTATTCATTGTATCTTTTATCACTCATTTAATTTTTAAAATTGAACAACATTATTCAATTATAGTTTATAGAATCAACTGTGCGAGAACAATATTTGACAATACTGAAACAAATGTACCAAACTCCGGTTTTATTTATGAATATTTTTACAAACCGGCATTCCTAATTAATGAAAGGATAAATTTTCTTAACCGTATTAATCATATGAAACATTTGTTGGATAAAATTAAAACATTGAATGGAAAACCCTACGATGATTTGGAATTTCTGCTGCAATGTCTGTCTGAAGTTTTGGTTGAAAATAACGAACCCGGTCTGGCCGGTCAGATTCCATGGATTTCCTCTCATCCACCACATTTTGAAAAAGAGAATACTGAAAAATTATTGCACCTTTTTTCGTTGAGTTTCCAGCTACTGAACCTGGCAGAAGTGAACGGCGCTGTACAAAACCGCAGAGCAAAACAGCAACAAAACGGCCTATCGGGGGTAAGCGGACTTTGGGGAAACGTGCTTGCCGATTTAAAAAGTAAAAACATTGACGAAAATACCATCGCCCGGGAATTGAATAAGGTTGTTGCAGAACCGGTTTTAACTGCACATCCTACTGAAGCCAAACGCCCCGTGGTTTTAGCTCTTTACCGCCAACTGTACCTGTTGCTTGTTAAGCGCGAAAACTCCATGTACACCAGCTACGAGCACGAAGAGATAAAACACGACATCAAACAAATATTGCATAAACTCTGGTTTATCGGGGAAATTTTTATTGAAAAGCCCGCTGTGGAATCCGAACTGGAAAACGTGCTGCACTATTTCTATAAAGTTTTCCCGGAAATGCTCCACTATTTCGACTTTAAACTCCGGCAGGCCTGGGAAGAAACAGGATTTAACCCCGCTTTGGTTGCCGATACCAGCAACTACCCCACCATCTCTTTTGGAAACTGGGTGGGTGGTGACCGCGACGGGCATCCGCTGGTTACAGCTGAAGTTACGGCAAACACACTGAAAACTTTCAGGGTGCATTCTTTTTTACTGCTAAAAAAAATTCTGGAC
>JBNJGR010000087.1:0-10597 GCA_051747885.1 Bacteroidota bacterium
TGGCATAGAAAAATCGGCTGTAATTTCAGCAGTCGATTTAATCCAGGGAATTGGCGTGTATGCCGGCATGGAAGTGATAAAAGTGGAAGGCGCCACCGGTCTGTATGATACCAACTACGAAGGGAAAGCCCGGGCCACAATGGAGGCGTTTAAAACGAACGATTTTGTTTACCTGCACATCGAGGCCAGCGACGAGGCCGGCCACGAAGGCAATGTAGAATTGAAAACCAGAACGATTGAATACCTGGATGAACGGGTGATAAAATTCATCCTGGAAGAAACAAAAAAAATGGATGAACCGGTGGCCATTGCCATTTTGCCCGACCACCCCACACCCTGCGCCCTGAAAACCCACACACGCGAACCGGTGCCGTTCCTGGTTTACAAACCCGGAATTGAACCCGATGAGGTGGAAGTGTACGACGAGTTCAGCACTAAAATGGGGACAATTGGTTTACTGAAAGGCGATGAGTTTATAAAGAAGTTTTTAGAATTATGAGGTATTACAGCACCAATAAAGATACGCCGTCAGTAACCCTGAAAGAAGCAGTGGTAAAAGGCCTGGCAGCCGACAACGGGTTGTTTATGCCCGAACACATCGAAAAATTCGAACCTTCTTTTTTTGAAAATATTGAAAACCTCTCTTTTCAGGAAATAGCTTTTGAAGTAGCACGGAAATTTTTTTGGGAAGATGTGGACGAAGCCAGTCTGAAAGAAATCGTTTACGATACGCTTTCGTTCGACTGCCCGGTAGTGAAAGTCACCGAAAATATTTATTCACTGGAACTGTTTCACGGGCCAACACTGGCGTTTAAAGATGTGGGCGCACGATTTATGGCGCGGCTGCTCAGCTATTTTCTGGGCGAAAATCAAAAGCAGGTGCACGTACTGGTGGCTACCTCGGGAGATACGGGCAGCGCCGTGGCCAACGGATTTCTTGGCGTGGAAGGAATCCATGTACATGTGCTCTATCCCAAAGGGAAAGTGAGCAAAATCCAGGAATCGCAGTTTACTACACTTGGCCAAAATATTACCGCGCTGGAAGTGAATGGCACCTTTGACGATTGTCAGCACCTGGTAAAAACAGCCTTTTCTGATGTGGAACTGAATGAAAAAATGCTTCTCACTTCGGCTAATTCCATTAACGTGGCGCGTTTTCTTCCGCAGGCATTTTACTATTTTAATGCGTTTGCAAGACTGAAGGAAAAGGGAGTTCTTCAAAACAAAGAGCTTGTAATTTCAGTACCCAGCGGCAATTTTGGCAACCTCACTGCCGGCCTTTTTGCCCGTGAAACGGGGCTTCCGGTAGAGCAGTTCCTGGCGGCCAACAATCAAAACGATGTGGTTTATGAATACCTGAAAACCGGCAGATTCAACCCGCGCCCTTCGGTTGAAACGATTGCCAACGCCATGGACGTTGGGGCACCCAGTAATTTTGCCCGAATACTCGATTTGTTCAACCATTCACACGAAAAAATTTCTTCGGTAATAAAAGGTTTCCGGTATTCCGATGAGCAAATCAGGGAAACAATAAAAAATGTATTCAGCCAAACCAGATATTTGTGCGACCCGCATGGCGCCTGTGGGTACCAGGCTTTGGCTGATTTTATAAAACCCGGTCAAACAGGCGTTTTTTTTGAAACTGCCCACCCGGCAAAGTTTACAGAAACCGTTTCTCAGGTGGTTGGCGCCGGGAATGTTAAAATTCCGCAGCGGCTTGCTGCATTTTTACATGATAAGAAAGAAGTTAAAGAACTTGGCAGTGATTTTCAGAATTTTAAAGAATATCTACTTGCAGGAAGATTTTAAATCAAAATTGCCTGAACATTAGTAAAACAAGCATGTTTCTTTTAACCAAACAGGATATTATTCGTATAGGATTATTGAAAAGATGTTTTATTTTTGGTGATTATCAGAATGATATATACTTTTAGATAACTTTTTTGAGATAAAACCAGCTTTTATGAGACAACTTAAAATTACCAAACAAGTAACAAACCGCGATACGTTGTCGCTGGACAAGTACTTGCACGAAATTGGAAAGGTGGAGTTGTTGTCGGCAGAAAAAGAAGTTGAACTTGCCAAACGAATTAAAAAAGGAGACAGCGAAGCCCTTGAAACACTTATTAGAGCCAACCTTCGTTTTGTGGTTTCTGTATCGAAACAATACCAAAACCAGGGATTGAGTTTATCCGATTTGATAAATGAAGGAAATTTGGGTCTGATAAAGGCTGCTGAGCGTTTTGACGAAACCCGGGGGTTTAAATTTATTTCGTATGCGGTTTGGTGGATTCGACAATCTATTCTTCAGGCACTGGCCGAACAGGCGCGCATAGTTCGGCTCCCGCTAAACAAAATCGGTTCCATTAATAAAATCAATAAAGCTTTCAATAAATTGGAACAGGAGTTTCAACGCGAACCTACTTCCGACGAGGTGGCCATGCTGATGGAATCGAAACCTGAATTGATTGAGGATGCCATGAATTTTTCGAATATCCATGTTTCAATGGATGCTCCGCTGCGCGATGAGGAAGCCAACGATATGTACGATGTGATACTGAACGACGATTCGCCCAGCCCCGATTCGGAATTGATGAACAGCTCGCTTCGTCTGGAAATTGAGCGCTCGCTTGCCACACTGGGCGAAAGGGAAGCAGAAATCCTCCGCTGCTATTTTGGTTTGAAAGGCTATCAGCCGCACACTCTTGAGGAAATTGGCGATGTATTTGGGTTAACCCGTGAACGGGTGCGGCAGATTAAAGAAAAAGCAATAAAAAAGTTGAGAAACCAATACCGAAACCGCTTACTTAAAGCTTACCTCGGGCAATAATTAAATCTTTTCATGAAACATTTGATAGCTCCATCCATTCTTGCAGCTAATTTTAATAACCTAGAAAAAGATATCGAAGTAATTAACCAAAGCGAAGCTGATTTTGTGCATTGTGATGTGATGGACGGCGTTTTTGTTCCCAATATTTCTTTTGGAATTCCGGTAATTAAACAAGTAAAACAAGTGGCCGAAAAACCACTGGATGTTCACCTGATGATTATCGATCCGAATAAGTTTATTGCAGATTTTGCTGACGCCGGAGCTGATTATTTAACGGTGCATTACGAAGTTTGCAACCATTTGAACCGCACCATCAATCTGATAAAAGAAAACGGAATGAAAGCCAGCGTGTGTTTGAACCCGCACACTCCAGTTGCCGTTTTGGAAGACATAATTGGTGAGCTGGATATGGTTTTAATGATGTCGGTAAACCCTGGATTTGGCGGACAGAAATTTATTCAAAATACCTATAAAAAGGTCAGCCAGCTCCGAAACCTCATTGAACAATCAAATTCAGATTGCCTTATTGAAGTTGACGGTGGTGTGAACTACGAAACCGGAAAAAAACTGATCGAAGCCGGCGCCAGTGTTTTAGTGGCAGGCAGTTTTGTGTTTAAATCCGAAAATCCGGAAGGAACCATTAATAAATTGAAGGCGCTTTAACCTGTTTAATTAGACAGGTTAACTTTTTTCCGTGAATGTTTTATTGCAAAAATCAGCGTTACGCGAGGTTGATGCTGACTGGTCGCGCAAAATGCATTCTTCAGTGCAAATTGAGCAGTTGTTTTGATTTTGCTGTTGTTCGTTTTGCAATTTATTAGCAGGCTTTTTTTTGCTAAATTTTTTGTAAAACTTCCAAAACGCAAAAAAAAATGCAGCTGCAACAATCAGATATGTAATGATTTCCTGCGCCATTTCAGCTCAATAAATTCCCTGCATTGTAAACAATAAAAGCGGCAATCCACGCCAACGATGTGGTATAGAAAACAACAAAGGCAGCCCATTTCCACGAGCCTGCCTCATTTTTTATGGTAGCTATAACACCCACGCAGGGGAAATAGATCAGAATAAAAATTAAAAAGGCGAGCGCAGCAGGAATGGTAAATACTTTTTGCCCTTTTCGTTTTCCGGTGGTGTGTACTTCGTCATGAAGTTTTTGCTGAAGATTTACCGATGAGTCAGCATCGCCTGACTGGTACAAAACGCCCATTGTGCTTACCACTATTTCTTTGGCGGGCAAACCCGCCAGCAGGCTGATACTCATTTTCCAGTCGAACCCGAGCGGGCGCATGGCAGGTTCAATTACATGCCCTAGTTGCCCAAGGTAAGATCCGTAGAGCCTTTCTGCTTCAAGCTGTTGTTCAAGGCTGGCAATATTTTCCTGTTTTATTTCTTCGTCCAGTTGGGCATTGGCTTCAACAATTTCAATATCATGTTTTACCAGGCTGGTTTTTTCGGTTTCGCGTGGGAAATAGCCCAGTGACCAGATGATTATCACCCCGATTAAGATAATCGTCCCGATTTTTTTCAGGTAATGCCTGGTTTTGTCCCACATGTGGTAAATAATATTTCGGACAGTGGGCATTCGGTAGGAGGGAAGCTCCATTACAAAAGGGGTTTCTTTGTTTTTGAAAACGGTTTTGTTCAGAATTTGCGAGGTGAAAAATGCAAAAAATATCCCTACGGCATAAATTCCTATTAGAATGAGTGATTGAAATCTATCAAAGAAAGCAGAAATGATTAGAATATAAACCGGTAGCCGGGCACTGCACGACATGAACGGAATGATAAGCATGGTGAGCAACCGGTCGCCGCGGTTACGCATCGTACGAGTGGCCAAAATAGCCGGAACATTGCAGCCAAACCCCATAACCAGAGGGATAAACGACCGCCCGTGCAGGCCGAAACGGTGCATGATGTTATCCATTAAAAAAGCAGCGCGTGCCATATAGCCCGATTCCTCGAGCAGCGAAATAAAAAAGAATAGAATGAGGATGTTGGGCAGAAACACGAGAACACTACCTGCGCCGGCAATAATACCGTCAACCAGCAAATCTTTGAGCATTCCATCGGGCATTATGCCTGAAATGAGGTCGCCTAGTGCCATTACTCCCATGTCAATCCAGTCCATGGGGTAGGCGCCTAAATTAAATGTGGCGTAAAACATAATGAAAAGGATGGCCCCAAAAATGGGCAATCCCCAGTACTTGTGGGTGAGTACACTGTCAATTCTTTCCGAACCGGTTTTTTGTTTTCTGAACGGATTTTTAAACGTTTCTTTCAGGGCGCCTGCAATAAAACCATATTTGGCATCGGTAATAACTGTTTCGCTGTCTTCGCTCCGGAGACCTTCAATTTTGCTGATCTCTTTTTCGGTGATGTGTTTTATTTCCCCAAAGTTAGAGTAATCAGAAAGCAATTCTGTTACATGTTTATCCCGCTCCAAAAGTTTTAGGGCCAGAAAACGCGACGATATTTTATCGGTAACCGGCTTAACTTCTTTTATTTTTTGACGAATACGCTGAATCGAATCTTCCAGGTCGCTGCCGTAATTAATGTGAACATGCCGGCTGATGGTATCTTTTCCTTCAAAAACTTCAATTACTTTGTCGAAGAGCTCATCGTGTCCGATTCCTTTCGAACTGATGGTTGGAATAAACGGAATTCCCATTAAACGCGACAGCTCGTTGTAATCAAATTTCATTTTTTTACGCTCGAGGTCATCGTACATGTTCAGGGCGGCCACAATGCGTAAATCCATGTCTATGAGCTGGGTGGTAAGGAACAGGTTTCGCTCCAGTTTGGTGGAATCAATTACATTTATTACCAGGTCGGGCGTTTGCTCATAAATAAATTCACGAACAAAAATTTCTTCTTTCGAGTAGGCGGTTAAACTGTACGTTCCGGGTAAATCATAAAAATTGAAGGTGTATCCTTTTACATTGAAGGTTGTTTTTTTTATGTCAACCGTAACGCCGGTGTAGTTCCCCACTTTTTCTTTCGCACCTGAAATGGAATTGAATAGCGTGGTTTTCCCGCAGTTGGGATTTCCTACCAGGGCAATATTTATAGTACGGGTTCTTTCCGATTGGTTGACCAGCTTAATCTTCCGGTCGATTACCCCTTTATAGGTGCCATTTTGCGAAGCATCGAATTCGCTCACCGGCACCACTTCAATTAAATCAGCTTCCGATTTTCTTAACGATACGTTATAATCGAGAATTTTAAATTCAAACGGACCTTTGAAGGGAGCATTTTTAATCACTTTCACCTCTTTGCCCTTCACAAAACCCATTTCGGTAATTCGTTTTCTGAATGATCCGTGCCCGAGAACTTTGGTGATTATTACTGTTTCACTGTATTTTACTTCGCTTAACTTCAAACCCTTCCGTCCCTTCTCTTTTTCGTATTTAATTTAAATAAAAATAAGAGTGCAAATATATTTAAAATCCCTTTATTTTAAATAGGTTTAAATTTTCATATAATCGCAACAAGTGGTTATTTTTGTTGTTTAAACTGTTTGAATGGAAGAAGATAAATACTATAAGGACATACAGAAGGCGATTGAGGAATTACCCGGAGATTTTAGTATTCTGGAGGAGCAGATTGACATCGGGGATCAGATGAAATACTTCGAGTTTTCTAAGGAGATTAGGGAAAAGGATATTGGAAAGGAGTGTTTTGAAAATCGCGAGGAGTTGTTTTTATCTGAAACACCAGATGAGCGAAAAAAAGAAATTTTGTCGGCCATTGCTGCTGTTGACGAGGTGAAAGCCTACCGGACCATTGAAAAATACCTTGAAAAACCGGATAAAGAACTGCGCAACTGGGCAGTGCTGGCCCTGCAGGAGAGCCGGATGCTGCTGAAAAGTTCGCTGCTCGACGAAAAACAGGTTTTCATTTCTACCGGGTTAGGCGGTAAAGGGAAAAAACTACGTTACTACGTGGTATTTATAAATCGCGAAAGAAACAGCATGCTCAACCCCACCCAGCAAAAACTGGTAAAGGATGAGCTTATTTTTGCACTGAAAGACAATGAAGGAGAATTTGAATCCATCGACTTTTTCGAGGGCTTTTCAACTTCACTTATTTTATTGCCGCTGAAAACCGACATAAAACATTTGTTTAACAATGTGGTAGCAGAATGTAACCAATACGGCAATTTTCTCAACGACGACATGGTAATTACCAACGTTAAGGTTTTGTCTCGCGGTGAGATTATTCAAATGTTAAATCAAGGTAAAAGTTCAGATACAGAAAATGGGCTGGAAGAAGAAAACTATTAATGTCGCTATTCAGGTTTTACCCGAAGCGGACGGAAAAATTAAATATTCGCTTGTTGATATTGCCATTGAAGCTATCCGGAAAACCGGCCTGAAATACAGGGTGTGTCCGTTTGAAACAGTGGTGGAATGTACCTACGACGAATTGCCCAATTTGCTTGAAACAATTCACGAAGCCTGCAAAAAAGCTGGTACTCAAAAGATACTTACCAACCTGAAAATTCAGGTTGATTTTCAAAAAGGCGTTACCATTGAAGACAAAATGGAAAAGTACGATTAACATTTTTTGAAATTTGCCGCTTTTTCTTAAAAAGTATTATATTTGCACCCGCTTTTACTACAAGCCAACGGCTTGTAAAAATAGCCCGAAAGGGGAAGCGTTCTTGAAAATACGGACCTGTAGCTTAATTGGATAGAGCACCTGACTACGGATCAGGAGGTTGTGGGTTCGAGTCCCGCCAGGTTCACTCTGATAATCAAAGAGTTGCAATTTTGCGGCTCTTTTTTTGCACAAAACAGCCACAAATTCTTTTTTATTCAATACTACACAGATCATTTCAAAATCACTATTTGTTGGGATTGATTCGGTCATTCATAAACCTTATCATTGCATTTCTAATAAAAGGACATAAAAACCTTTTATTTAATTGAATGTTAAAATTAGCCCATGAAAATGAATAAATATACAATTGCACAATTGAAGCGCGGCGAAAAGGGAATCATCGGAAATTTTTCCACAGATGTTGTTCCGGTAAAATTACAGGAGATGGGATGCCTTCCGGGCAGTGAAGTCCAGCTCATTCAGTTTTCACCCTTTAACGATTTGCTGTACCTGAATATCAGCGGAAGTTTTTTTGCCATCCGAAAAGAAACAGCTTCATTAATTGAAATTGCGAATGCAGGATAAAACCATGCCGGAACAAATCAACGTAGCGCTAATAGGAAACCCGAATACAGGCAAAACCTCTGTATTTAATCAACTCACCGGACTGAACCACAAGGTGGGGAACTACCCGGGCATTACGGTTGAAAAAAAGGAAGGAACATGTAAGCTGCCAAATGGCCTGAAAGCACGGATTACCGATTTACCGGGAACATACAGTCTCAACGTAACTTCTGCCGACGAGCAGGTTGTAGTAGAACACCTGCTCGATAAATCCAGCGAAAACTTTCCCGACGTGGTTGTAATTGTGGCCGATGTCGAGAATTTAAAACGAAACTTGTTTCTTTTCACGCAGATAAAAGATCTTAAAGTCCCGGTTATTTTGGTGGTAAATATGGCCGATGTGATGGTGCGCAAAGGCATTTCGCTAAATATTGAATTGTTTGAGAAACAACTGGGAACCAAAATTGCACTGGTTAGCGCCCGGAAAGGAACAGGTATCGAGCACCTTAAAAAATGTATTGCTGAATACCGTGAATTACCGGTAAATTCTACTATTGGTTTAAAAGAAATTGATTTCGAATATTTTGAGGAATTGCAGAAAGCGTTCCCCGGCGAAGAGTTGTACCGACTTTGGCTCAGGCACACCCAGAATTTTGATTACACCAGCCATAAAAATGCAGCCGTTCAAAACGTATCTGCGAAAAACGGATTTCCTGTCCGGAGCGAAAATGAACTCAAACGGATGCAGCAGAAGGAAACCATTCAGCGCTACCTGTTTATCAACAAACTGCTGGACGAAGGTTATAAAAGAAATATTACCGCTGCAAAAGATTTCCGCAGCAGGCTCGATCGCGTTTTGCTTCATCGTGTTTGGGGCTACGTCATTTTTTTTCTGATAATGCTGGTTGTTTTTCAGTCCATTTACAACTGGAGCAGCTACCCGATGGATTTTATCGACGGGCTGTTTGCCTCGCTGGGGGAGTGGACGCGGAACACCCTGCCGCCCGGTGCACTTAACGGATTGTTATCAGAAGGAATTATTCCTGGCATTGGGGGAATTATGATTTTTATTCCGCAAATCGCCTTTCTTTTTCTGTTTATTTCCATTCTCGAAGAAAGTGGATACATGAGCCGCGTGGTGTTTATCATGGACCGTTTTATGCGCCGTTTCGGGCTGAACGGGAAAAGTGTAGTGCCGCTTATTTCGGGCACAGCCTGTGCCATTCCAGCGGTTATGTCGGCACGTAACATCGAAAACTGGAAAGAACGCCTGATTACAATATTGGTAACACCGTTTACTACGTGCTCAGCCCGCCTGCCGGTTTATCTCATCATCATCGCGCTGGTAATTCCCGAAAAAACAATTTTGGGGTTAAACCTGCAGGGACTGACCCTGATGTTTTTATACGCGCTTGGTTTTGCCATGGCCATTTTTTCGGCCTGGGTTTTAAATAAAATTCTGAAAATTAAGTCCCGTTCATTTTTTATTGCTGAAATGCCCGGCTATAAATTGCCTTTACTCCGGAATGTAGCCTACACGGTGGTTGATAAAACCAAAGATTTTGTTGTCAATGCCGGGAAAATTATTCTTGCTATTTCCATTGTGCTTTGGTTCCTGGCCTCGCACGGACCGTCAGCGGAGTTTAAAAATGCAGAGGAAATCGTTCACGCTCAAACTGAGAATGAAGAACTGACCGGCGAGGAGTTAAACACAGCCGTTGCTTCTCATAAGCTGCGTCATTCGTATATTGGAATTTTGGGGCATGCCATAGAGCCTGTAATCCGTCCGCTGGGTTACGACTGGAAAATCGGGATTGCCCTGCTCACATCGTTTGCCGCACGCGAAGTGTTTGTGGGGTCGCTGGCTACCATTTACAGCGTGGGAAACGACGATGAAGAGACCATAAAAAACCGTCTTGCTGGAGAAATAAATGAATCGACCGGGGAGAAATCTTTTAATTTTCCAACAGGAATTTCGTTGCTGCTGTTTTACGCTTTTGCCATGCAGTGTATGAGTACGCTGGCCGTTGTAAAACGGGAAACCATGAGCTGGAAATGGCCGTTGATTCAACTTTTTACAATGACCGGTTTTGCTTATATTGTATCGCTCGTGGCTTATCAGCTGTTAAAATGAAAATAAAAAATTGTGAAACAAAATGATGTGGGAATTACAAAACATAATGGTTTACCTGATCGTGCTTGCAGCAGTAGTTTATCTGGTGAAAAAATTTTTCATGAAAAAGAAAAAGCAAAACGCTGCCGGTTGTGATTCCGGGTGTGGTTGTCATTGAGATGTGGAATTAATTGTTTAGCACCTTCCACGTGCACACGGGCTGTTGGTAACGAAAAACCCGAAAAAACCACCAAGCGCCATGTTTTTCAGCGCTTGTCCCACCGAAAAAGTATTCATGCTTTGTCCTTCTGTAAAATAATAAAAGGCTAATGCGATCAATGATCCAACAAGAATTGCAATCAGCGTTCTGCGTGTTTGTTTCGATTTAAAAAAGCCTTTAATCCCTTTGTTTTCGGGCTGAAGGTCCAGTTTTTTGACTTCAATTTTTGTTTTTATATCCATGCATGCAAATATATAGATATTTT
>JBNJGR010000088.1:0-10541 GCA_051747885.1 Bacteroidota bacterium
TCGCCGCCAAAAAACCGAAACTGCGCTTCGGGGTCTTCTTTTTTGAGTTGGGCCATCAGGTTCGAACCGTGCAAATCGCCTGAAGCTTCGCCTGCAATTAAATAGTACTTCATACGATTAAAATTGTTTGATTTTAATGGTATCGTATGGAACTCGCCCGACTAAGCTGGTCAGGCGGACTCGCATTAATTGAATAATCCTCGTGAACGTGAATATTTTACCTGCTCGTTTCATGCTAAAAAGCTTTTGAAATTAAAACTGCCATGGCGTAAATGATGGTAGCACCCAGCACTCCGCGGGCGGCACGTTCGTAATTAATTTTTATGAATCCCATAAAAACCAGCAGATTGGCAAAAACACACAAACTTCCCAGTTTCACAAGGGCCTGCAGGTGCCAAAGACTATTCACATAGTTGCTGAAAGAAACATTTTTTTCGCCAAAAAAATAAACGACCAGAAAAATTATAACCGGCACTGAAAAACCGGCCAAAAATCCCACGAGGGGCTTATCCATCGGCTTTCTTTTGCTGCGTATCAAAATGTCCAGTCTTTAAGTTCGTCAAGCGTTTTATAGCAGGTCATGTCAACTGAAACAGGCACTACCGAAACGTAATTGTTTTGCAGTGCATAAATGTCTGTTTCAACGGACTCTTCTTCAAAATTTTTAAAGTAACCAGCCAGCCAGTGGTACTCCCTGCCGTGCGGGTCAGTCCGTTTCTCAAACTCCTCCACCCATTTGCCGTGCGTTTGGCGACATACTTTAATGCCTTTTGGTTTGCCTTTGGGGACATTTATATTGAGGCAGGTAAAAGGCGGTATTCCGTTGTCGAGCACACTCTGAAAAATTTTTGCCACAATAATTTTGGCTTTGGAGAAATCGGCATCGGGCGCAAAATCGTCGAGCGAAAAACCAATAGACGGTACTCCGTGCAAACTGCCTTCGATGGCTGCTCCCATGGTGCCGCTGTAAATTACGCTGATGGATGTGTTGGCCCCGTGGTTGATCCCCGAAACCACATAATCGGGCGTGCGATCGAACAAATTGTTAAAACTGAGCTTTACACTGTCAACCGGGGTGCCGTTGCTTTTGTAGGTTGGCGCACCGTGAATATTTTCAACCGGTGTGGCCCTGAGCGGCTGGTCAACTGTTATTCCGCAGCCTTTCCCGGACATGGATACTTCGGATGAAATGACCACCACATCGCCAAAAAACTGCATCACTTCCACCAGCGCCCGAAGTCCGCCGGCATGAATTCCGTCGTCGTTTGTAACTAATATATAAGGTTTTTCTGCCATAATCGTTTTGATTGAAAAGCAAAGATAACTGAAAATATACAAGATGGAATAATTGGCGACTGTTGATTTATCCCGGTGGGAGGTTGACTTTCCCAAGTCAACCACGAAGAGGTAATTCCTGGTTCATAATTAATAAAAAAATGTTTCATCAGAATCCGTCCAGCGGATCAAACCGTTGGACGGGTAATTCCACGGAAGCAGTTGTGGTATTTAAAAAATAAGGTAATAGAGGTTGGCGTGTGTGGGTGAACTGCCCGGTTACTAAGGTTGGTTTTTGGGAATAAGGTTTGAGAGGTAAGATTAAAATTGGATATTTTTGCACAAATCAACCTTAGGTAAAGTAACTACCCTCGGCGTCGCTCCAAGCGACACCGAGGGTTGGGGAATATACCGTTGTACTTGATTTTACCCGTCAAGCGGATCGAACCGCTGGACGGATAACTCAGGAAACGAAATTTTTTTAGGGATTTGGCTGGCCATTTATTATCTTTCGAATATTCTGGATATTAATAAAATGGAAGCAGATAACCTTAGAAAGAAAGATAAAAACCATTCCCCGGTTTTGCGAAAGTCGGTTTTTCGGTTTTACGAAGAACTGAATGATCATTTGCCTGAATCCGTGCGGAAGAATGAATTCACCTTTGAGTTTACCGGAACGCCTTCCGTAAAAAATTCAATTCAGGCCATTGGCATTCCGCATGGCGAAGTCGATTTGATTTTGGTGAACGGTGAACCGGTTGATTTCGATTACCGGATGCAGGGCGGTGAAAAAATTTCGGTTTACCCGGTTTTCGAATCGCTGGATATTTCGCCGGTAGATCGCCTGCGCCCCGAACCGTTGCGAGAGCCGCAGTTTGTGGTGGATGTAAATTTAGGAAAACTCGCGTTAAAGTTGCGTTTGCTGGGCTTCGACACGCTGTTCCGAAACGATTTTGAGGACGATGAAATTATTAGAATCTCACTCGATGAAAAACGGATTATCCTCACGCGGGACAAGGGAATTCTCAAACAAAATGTAGTGAAACATGGCTATTTTCTCCGAAATGACGATCCGAAAAAACAGATGAAAGAAGTGGTCGATCGGTTGCAGCTGCACAACAAATTCCAGCCGTTTTCACGTTGTGTGAGCTGTAATGGCGAACTGCAAAAGGCAGATAAAAAAGAGTTGAACCAACTTGTTTCGGTTGATACATTACAGTATTACAATGAATTTTGGCAATGCAGCGATTGTAGCCAGGTTTACTGGAAAGGTTCCCATTTCGGAAATATTCTGCGCTGGATTGAAGATTTGAAACAACAGCATTGATGCTTATTTTTGTGTATTGAAATTTTTAATGAGCAAGCTTTTACGCCAAAAATTCTTTAAAGAAAAACCTTTACAAAATGGCACGTTGGTTTATTATTGCAGGAATAATTCTGATTGTAATCGGGCTGATTCTCTGGTTGGCGCCGGGGCTGTTCTCCTGGTTTGGCAAATTGCCGGGTGATATTCGCATTGAAAAAGAAAACAGCAAGGTTTTTATACCAATTACTTCCATGATACTCATCAGCATAGTTTTAACTGTGCTGATTAATTTAATCAGGTACCTGAAATAGATAAGAAATGAAAAGCCTGCCTGTGCAAGCTTTTTGGTAGGAAAATGAAAGTGTAATTGGTTAGCGAACCAGTTTAACCTGAACGGCTATGGGACCTTTGGGACCCATCTCCACTTCAAAACTCACAAGGTTACCCTCCTGAATTTGTTCCAGACAATTATTGATATGCACAAAAACGCTTTCCTTGGTTTCCGAGTCGTTGATAAATCCAAAACCTTTTGAATCGTTGAAAAAATTCACGGTGCCTTTCCGGATCGGATCCATTTCAACTTCCTCGCTGGATGGTACGCTCACATCAATATCTTCAGCATTAACTTCGGTTTTTGCATCGGGGTCGGGTGGAGTGTCAACAATGTTCCCGTTTTCATCCACATAAGCAATCATGTCATCCAGACTGTTCGATTTGTTTTCGTCTTTTCTGGCTTGCCTTTTTTTCTCTTTGTCTTTTCTCTTTTTTTCTTTTTTGTTTCTGACTTCTTTTTTATTAAAAGATTCTTGCGATCTACCCATAAATAATTATATAAATTCTTTTAAATTTTGTGTTAATATAAATGATTTGTTTTAATACTCCAAAAAAGCATAATTTTCTTTTAGCAATAATTTAAGTTTGGCCAGTGCATTTCGCTTAATTTGCCTGATTCGTTCGGCCGACATCTCATATTCCGATGCAATATCGTGGAGCGAAAATACGGGAGTGTTGTAAAGCCCGAACGACATGGTCAGTATTTTTGCCTCACGGTCGGAAAGTTTGCCCATAGCTCTTCTTATGTTTTCTTCAACCGATTCCTGCATCAGGTTATTGTCGGGCGAAGGAAAATGTTCGGTTTGAACAATGTCGTAGAGGTTAAAATCATTATCGCCATCGAGTGACAACGGCTTGTCGAATGAAACCTGCCTTTTTTTGATTTGGTTTGCCGTTTCCACTTCGGTTTTCGAAATCTCAAGATGACCTGCAATTTCTGAATCGGTAGGTTCTCGCTGGAATTCCTGTTCGAGGTAAGGGATTGCTTTTTTTATTTTGTTGATTGACGAAAGTCTGTTGAGGGGTAATCGTACCACCCGGGTTTGTTCTGAAATGGCCTGCATTATCGATTGGCGTATCCACCAAACGGCATATGAAATAAATTTGAATCCCCGGGTTTCATCAAATCTTTTTGCTGCTTTTACCAATCCGAGGTTGCCTTCGTTAATGAGGTCGGAAAACGAAAGCCCCTGGTTTTGATATTGTTTGGCTACAGAAATTACAAAACGCAGGTTGGCCTGTACCAGTTTGTTCAACGCATCAGTATCCCCTGTTCTAATACGAACGCTTAACTCCACTTCCTCTTCTGCCGTTACCATGGGATATTTGCTAATCTCATTAAAGTACCGGTTAATGGTGTCGTCGTTACGTTGAGTAATTTGTTTTGTAATTTTTAATTGCCGCATTCAAATTGTGTTAGTTTTTACTTTCTTCTTCGTTGTATTCGTTTCGCAAATCGCTAAAAACTTTGTTGACAGTTGAAATTTTATCCACCTGTCCTGCGCTGGTTCCGGTAAAAACAAAACCATCTGCCAGGTTTCCCCTGTAGGCTGCAAGCAAGGCATTGGCAATACAAAAGGAAGTGGTTTTTGGGTTACACGATTTTATGCAATTGTATTTGCATACGTCGGGGCGTCGTTTTCCTGCAACGGCTTCGTTAAGAAATGTGCCTGAAATTGAACGGCCCGGCATTCCTACAGGGCTTTTGATGATTTCAATATCATCGTCGCCAGCCTGAACAAAAGCGTTTTTAAATTCAACCGAAGCATCGCATTCTTCGGTTGCCACAAAACGGGTCCCGAGCTGAACAGCAGTGGCTCCGCGTTTCATTATTTTAAACATATCGTTACCTGAAAAAATACCACCGGCAGCGATTACCGGAATATCTTTATTGTATTTCTCCTTCATTTCGCGGGTAACTTTCAATATGTCCGAAACGAGGTTTTCCAGGGCATTGCTTTCTTTTTCGAGATCAGTTGGTTTGAACCCAAGATGTCCGCCGGCTTTTGGGCCTTCAACAACCAGTGCGTCTGGCAGGTAGTTGAAATTTTGTTTCCACTTTTGGCAGATTAAATTAGCTGCACGCGATGAGGAAACAATTGGGGCCAGTTTTGTTTTAATTCCTTCCCCTAAATATTTTGGTAAATCGAGTGGAAGGCCGGCGCCGGAAAAGATAATATCAATTCCTTCTTCAATTGATGTGCGCACCATATCGGAAAAGTTGGTTATTACCGACATGATGTTTACACCTAATACTCCCTGAGTTTTTTCACGGGCATTTCTAATTTCTGACCGGATAGCATCGATGTGTCTTTTTCTGAGGTTTCCACTTTTATTTTCATCAATAAAACCAATGCCTACTGTTGAAATAACACCAATCCCGCCATTGTTTGCAACGGCTGATGCTAACCCTGCCAAAGAAATACCAATACCCATTCCTCCCTGAATGATCGGAACGGGTATTTTTAGTTCTCCAATATTAAATGGATTCAATTTGTTAATCCTGATTAAACCGGTTTTACATTTACCGCAAAAAGGCCTTTATCGCCTGTTTTGGTTTCAAATTCTACTTCCTGTTCGGGTTGCAACCCATCGTATGAGTTGGTTAGTCCGCTGCGATGTACAAAAATATCATCGCCGTTTTGTTGTTCAATAAAACCAAATCCTTTGGTTTCGTTGTACCATTTTACTTTTCCTGTATTCATCTTTTACTTACTTTCTTTTAAAAATTGGATTTTCTGGGCCTTGCTTCGTTTACAACCATGTCGCGGTCTTCGTAAACAGCTCCGTTCAAATCAGTAATCGCTTTGTTAGCTTCTTCTTTGTTTTCCATTGTAACAAAACCAAAACCTCTGCTTCTTCCAGTAAATTTATCTGAAATAATCTTAGCTTCATTAACTGTTCCATACTCTTCAAATACCTCCTGGAGGTCTTGTTCTTCTACCTTGAAATCAAGGTTTCCTACGTAAATGTTCATTGTAATAAAAATTAAATTGTTTCATTTTAACCACAAACCTGTTTTCTTTGACAGGCCTGTTGCTAAAACCGTTTTTTTTGATTTAAAAAATCGTGCAGTGATGAACTAATAAATGGGGGTGTGAATTAGTAAATGAATGCGCAAATTCTCAAACCTTAAATTTTGACAAAGGTACGATTTTTTTTGATGGAGACAGTAAGTTACTGGTTTTTCTTTTTTTGAGCTCTTAAATTAACCGGGTTCCCCGTCCGGATGAAAGGTTTTCGGTATTTGTTATCAGTGCTTCTTTTACGCCGTTTCGTTTAGCCCTGAATCCGTTTTCAAGTTTGGGAAGCATGCCGGTGCTTATAATGCCTTTCTGTTTATAATCGTTGAATTGTTCGGCCTGAAGTTCATAAATTATGCTGCTATCATCACCGGCATCAAGCAAAACACCCGGTTTGTCGAAACAGTAGAAAAGAAAAGTGCTGTAATAACTTGAAAGTTCAATGGCCAGTTCAGCAGCTATTGTATCTGCATTTGTATTGAGGAGATTTCCTTTTCCATCGTGCGTGAGCGGAGCAACCACAGGGACCACATTTTCGTTTAAAACCAGACGTAATTCGCGGCTGTTCACGTCATTCACATCACCAACAAAGCCGTAATCGATATCGCCGACTGGTCGTTTTACGGCGCTGATGAGGTTTAAATCTGCACCAGTGAGTCCGATGGCATTGCAACCACGCGCCTGCAGACCGGCCACAATTTTTTTATTTACCAGGCCGCCGTAAACCATTGTAACCACATCCAGCATCGATTTGCTGGTAATGCGCCGGCCGTCAATCATTTCGGTTTCTATTCCAAGTTTTCCGGCAATTTCTGTGGCTGTATTCCCTCCGCCATGAACCAGAATTTTATTACCTGAAAAGCGGTTGAACTGGTCGAGTAAAAGGTTCAGCTGTTGTGTATCTTCCACAACTTTTCCACCCACTTTAATAATCGTTAATCTATCCATTGTTCGCTTTAACGTTTAAATTTCCAAAAAGTTCTTTAAAATTCCGGCCCCTATTTTTCCGCTTTTTTCGGGGTGAAACTGGGTGGCGTAAAAATTATTTTTTTGAAGTGCTGCACTAAATGGCAGAATGTAGTTACAAGTTGCGGCAGTATCTTTCCCAATTCCTGCATAATAGGAATGCACAAAATATACGTATTCATTTTCCAGTTCTTTGGTAAAAAGATTGCTTTTTAATCCGGTAATGGCATTCCAGCCCATGTGTGGCACTTTTGTAATGTATTCTTTTCCGGGTTCCGGAATAAAACGTTTCACTTTTTCATCGAAAATGCCAAGGCATTCGGTGTCTCCTTCCTCAGAATGCGAACACATGAGTTGCAGCCCCAGGCAAATGCCTAAAACCGGCTGTTTAAGCGAAACAATCAACTCGTCGAGTTTGTGTTTTCGGAGGTAATCCATCGTGGTACTTGCTTCTCCCACTCCCGGGAAAATCACTTTGTTGGCATTTCTGATTTTTTCCGGATCGGCTGTAATTTCAGCATTCACACCAAGCCGGTTCAGCGCATTGTTTACCGATTCAATGTTTCCTGCGTTGTATTTTATGATGACGATTTTCATGAGCAGTTCAAAGTTTAATGTTTCAAGTTCAAAGTTCTTAACCTATGACCAGTGTCCAGTGGCCAATGACCAATGACTATTTCTTTAACAACAATTCAATCACTTCCTTCATTTCATTAAATTCTTCCTCCTTGAAAAGGCGGGTCATGTAAACGATTTTTCCCGACCGGTCGATAATCACATTCCTGGTTACTCCTGCTCCCTGTGCTGCAAAAGTGTAAAAAATTTCACCTCCGGGATCAAGCGCCAGCGGATAAGTGATTTTCATATCGCCGGCAAACTTTTCTACCTTATCCAGTGGCTCATCCAAATCTACACCTATAAGCACAAAATCGTTGTTGTCCTTGTGTTTTTGCCAGATTTCCTTTTCGATATGTGGCATTTCCCTGCGGCACACTCCACACCAGCTTGCAGTAAACTGGAGCATGACAACTTTTCCTTTCAAATCGGCAGTGGTAATTTTTGTTCCGTCTGTCAGTGTCATTTCTATGTCGGGCATTTGCTGGCCAATTTCAACAATGTAACCGTAATCTTCGGGTACCGTTTGCATTTTGTTTTGTGCTGCCAATTGAAAACCAAAAATCAATAAAAGAATCGTTAGTGCTGTTCTTGTCATTATTTAATCTTATTGCTTTATAACTTTACCAACAAACTTATCATCTTTCTGTTTTAATTCCAGAAAATAAACGCCTGCCGGTATTTTGCCTGTATTTATTTCGATATTATTCCCCGTGAGATTTTGTTTATGGATGATGGTTTGGCCCGAAACTGACCGCAGCCATAGAACTGCATTTTGCAGTGGCTGGCTTCCCGAAATTGTTATTTTATCTGAAAAAGGATTAGGGTAGTATATAAAAGAAATGTCATTTTTAAAATGGTTTATAGTGGTGGTTATGCCATTCAGTTTTATTACATATCCCGAAAAACTAAATTCAGAATCAGCACTGTTTAGCACTGAAGGGATTCCATTGGGGTTGAAATTATATTTTCCCCCGAATTTTCCAACGGAAATAACATTTCCTGAAGGATCGGTTGTTATATCAATACCATAGCCATATGGCCATGATCCATCGTCTTCTTCCCAGTTTATGGGGTGGGCCCACGTAAGATTTCCTTCCGGAGTATATTTTGCAATATACAAGCCAATATCCCATTCTTCCCCTGCTGTGAGTTCATAAGTGCTGTTGCCCGGCGCAAAATCAACAGTTCCGGTAAAGTAACCGGTGATGTAAATATTACCTGAAGCATCAACGGATAAGCCACCTAAATCGTCATAATCAGGGCCACCGATTTGATTAACCCACAAAAGGTTTCCGAGCGAATCTAGCTTTTGAATGAATACATCGGTGAAGTTGCCATTGGCTGTTATTAGCGTTTCTTCTTCAGATGGATTAAAGTCAACTGTGTTACTAAAATCAAAGGCCAGGATAATATTTCCTTCCGAATCGATTTCAAAGGGTCTTTTTTTATCTAAGTTCGTATTTATGGCATATCCACCGGGTTGAATGGCCCACCTGAAATTTGCATTTTTATCGAGTTTAACAAGAAAAGCTGCATAGTCCTCAACAGGCTCCAGGGTATGGGTGCTTTCTCCCGGATTAAAATCGGTAGCAGCTTTAAACAAGCCCGAAACATAAACATTATTCTTTGAGTCAGTTCTAATGGTATGTCCTTCAACCCAGCCATCCGGGCTGTTAATTTTTTCTGCCCAGATGAATTCACCATTAGCCGATAATTTTAAAATAAAACAACTTACTCTTGCTGTTGAAAGATTATGCACCCCGGCACCTGGATTAAAATCTACAGTTCCCTGAAACCATCCGGTAACTAAAACGTTGCCATCGTCGTCGATCGTAATTGAAGTCCCTTCATTCGTTGTTTCAGGAAATCCCATAGATACTACCCATTTAAAGTTTCCTGCAGAATCGTATTTTGCAACATAAATATCGTCACCCATCCCATTCTGGGTTATTTCATAAGAATTATTTCCAGGGTCAAAATCAACTGTACTTGTAAAGCGTCCTGTAATAAAAATGTTGTTGCTGTCATCCAATGTCATGCTGTTGCATACATCGTTGTATTTTCCCCCAATGTTTTTTGCCCAGAGCAATTGGCCCAGAGAGTTGAATTTTGAAAAGAATATATCGTCATATCCATTCGATTCGAGAAACAACGAATCTATTCCCGGATCGAAATCGGCCCGGTCTGAAAATTCACCGGCAACAATAATATATCCGTCGCTGTCAGTTTGAACTGATGATGGAGAAAACTCCTCTGAGCAGGTGATGCCCTTCGCCCATTCAAAACCGGTACTCTGACTTGTTGCAGTCAAACAAACCATTAATAAAAAGGCAGTGGTAAAAATTGCTGATTTCATGACAAAAGGTTTAAGTTGATGAATGATTATTTTTCTATAGCAATTTAACAAATCAATTGATATGATTGTAAATTTCTTTGCAAATAATCATTTGTGAATTGCATGAGTAAAATCAATTGAAAACCACCGTCCTGTTTTTATAAACAAGAATTTTTCTTTGCAAGTGTTTGTAAACTGCCTGCGAGAGTACGATTTTTTCCAAATCGCGGCCCTTGCGAATGAGATTCTGAATGGTATCCACATGGCTGCAGCGCGTAACATCCTGCTCGATGATAGGCCCGCCATCAAGTTCCGAAGTTACATAATGGCTGGTGGCGCCAATAATTTTCACGCCGCGTTCATGAGCCGCATGGTAGGGCCTGGCGCCTGCAAATGCCGGTAAAAATGAGTGATGGATGTTGATGATTTTGTTTGGAAACTGTTTCACGAAATCCTGCGAGAGAATTTGCATGTAACGTGCCAGCACCACAAAATCAATCTTTTTCTCTTTAAGCAGTTTCAGCTCTTTTTGTTCCTGTTCTGCTTTGTTTTCTTTGGTAACCGGGAAATGATAAAAATCGATACCGAAGCGATCGGCGACAGGCCTGAGAAAATCGTGGTTGCTGATAATCAGCGGAATTTCCACATCCCACTCGCCGGCAGTATAACGTGCCAGAATGTCGAA
>JBNJGR010000089.1:0-10372 GCA_051747885.1 Bacteroidota bacterium
TCCTGCTTTTCTTTTGGAATATTCAGCAAGATGCCATAATCGGTTTCCATATAATCAACCTTTTCGCCTCCCGCAAAATATGTTGCTGATTTTATTTTTTGAGGAAGCGACGGGATCAACAGATTTTCATCTTTTAGTTCAAGGAGGTGAATGTAAACCGTTCCATCTTTTGCAATGGTTGTGGCTCCCCAGTCTTGCGGGGTGATTGGCCCTTTACGGGTTTCGTAAATTGTTTCTCCGTATTTTTCGAGCCATTTTCCCATTTTCATGAGTGTATCCACATTCTCGGGCTGAATTTCGCCGTTGGGCATTGGGCCGGTGTTTAGCAGAAAATTGGCGCCGTAACCAGCAGCTTTCACCATGGTTTGGATGAGTTGTTTTACTGATTTGTAATTTTGATCCTGAAGATTGAAACCCCACGTACCGTTCATGGTTTCGCACATTTCCAGCGGTAGTTCTGAAATGGTACTGGTTTGGTTGAACCCCATGGTGTTTTCGCCCGGCAAATCGCGTTCAAACATCTGGAAATCTTCACCGGGGTAGGGTTCTACATGGTGGTTGCTGCCAATCATAGCCCCGGGTTGTAGTTCGTGAATGAGTGAATAGGTTTCCGCCAGGCGCCAGTCGGCATTCTTTTTATCCCACATTCCGTCGAACCAAATTCCGCCAATTTCACCATAGTTGGTCAGCAGTTCGGTTAACTGGGCATTCATGTAGTCGATGTAGGTGTTCCAGTCGCCGTTTTGCGGCCTGCCTGTAAAACCGCTTCCTGTTCCTCCGCGTGGATAATAATCAGGATGGTGCCAGTCGAGTTGCGAATGGTAGAAAAACAGTTTTATTCCCTGTTTGTCGCACTCATCTTTGAGCATTTTAATAACATCTTTGCCGTATGGCGTTTTGTCAACAATATCGTAATCGCTCACATTTGAGTCGAACATGGCAAACCCGTCGTGGTGCTTACTTGTAATGGTGATGTACTTCATCCCGGCTTTTTTTACCATCGATACCCATTCAGCCGGATCAAAATCAATGGGATTGAAAAAGGAGGGCAGCCGCTCGTATTGTTTAATGGGAATTTGTTGGTTGTTCATAACCCACTCGCCATCGCCCAAAATACTGTAAACGCCCCAGTGGATGAACAATCCGTACCTGGCATCCTGAAACCATTCGCGGTTTTCAAGATTTTTTTCTGAAGGTTGATAATTTTCCTGTGCGAAAATTAAATTTGAACATAAAAGGAGTGAAAATGCTAAAAGAAATACTCGTTTCATTTTTATTATAATTTATTGGTTTTCATATTTTTCATTTGTCAGTTCCGTAATTTTACCGGCAATGTCTTTTAAATCGAGAATATAGTGCGGATTGCTGTTTTTTACAGCGGTTTCGGGCATTGTTTTGGCAAATGCGGTTTCCGGATTTTCCACAATGGTAATTCCCCCGTACTCCCTTATTGTTTTCAGTCCGTTGGCGCCGTCGTTGTTGGAGCCTGTTAGCAGTACCCCGATGAGTTCATTTTTGAAACTCCAGGCAGCCGTTTCAAAAAGTACATCGATTGACGGGCGCGAGAAATTTACCTTTTCATCGGTTGAGAGGCTGAATTTAAAATTGTCTTCAACCTGCAAATGATAATTGGGCGGAGCAAAGTAGAAATTTCCTGATTTGATTAATTTTTTTTCTTCGGCTTCTTTTACATTGTAGTGACTTTTTTTGTTCAACATTGAAAGGAAGGTATCAATTGTATTACTGCCAATATGCAAAACAGCAATAATGGGTATTTTGAAATTTGATGGAAGCATAAAACTCAGATTTTTTATGGCTTCCATTCCTCCAAACGAAGCTCCTATAACTATGGCTTTAATCATTTTGTAACCGGCAATTTTTTATAAATTTTCATTTTTTTGTCGATAACTGAAAATTGATTTTCGTAATCGGTAAAACGGAGGTTTTCTTTGGTTCCAAGGCAAAGAACCCCTCTTTTGGTAAGGCTTTCGGAAAAAAGTTGCAAAACTTTGTTTTGAAGTTTTTTGTCGAAATAAATTAATACGTTACGGCAGAAAACAAGATTAACTTCGGCAAATACACCGTCGGTTACCAGGTTGTGGTCGGCAAAAACAATATTTTTCGACAACGATTTATCTAACAGTACCGATCCGTATTTTGAAGTGTAGTAGTTGGAAAGTTCATGTATGCCTCCGGCTTGTTTGTAATTTTGGGCAAAGAGGTCAATTTCTTTTTTACTGTAAATTCCCTGTTTTGCAATTTCAAGTACATTTTTATTGAAATCGGTGGCATAAATTTGTGTTTTGTCCAGCAGGTTTTCCTCTTTCAGCACAATGGCCAGCGAATAAACTTCCTCACCGGTTGAGCAGCCGGCATGCCACACTTTTATGTGGGCATAGGTTCGTAAATCGGGAATCACTTTTTCGCGAAAAGCAGCATAAAAATCCGGGTCGCGAAACATTTCGGTAACGTTAATGGAAAGATCTTTAAGAAAAATATTATAAAAATCAGTATCCCAGAGAATTAATTTTTGCATCTCTGAAATTGTTTCTAAACCACTCAGCTTTAATCTTTGGTGGACCCTCCTTTTGAGGTGGGCCTTGCTGTAGTTTCTGAAATCGTAGCCATATTTCATGTAAATGGCCTGTAGCAGCAGGTTGAGCTCAATGTCTTGTATGTCAGTTTCGTGGAGGCTCATTGTCTTTTTGGGTTTGTTTATAGTTCACAGCATTTTTAATAATTTTTTTCAACTCTGCCTCTTTAAATGGCTTGCTGATAAAATCGTTCATGCCAGCATTGAAACATTTCTGTTTGTCTTCTGAAAAAGTGTTTGCTGTAACCGCTATGATGAAAACCGGATTTTCAACACCGCTTTTTTGTTCGAGTCCCCTGATTTGTTTTGCCGACTCAATGCCATCAACTTCGGGCATCTGCATATCCATTAATATTAAGTCGAATTGGTTGTTTTTGTACATTTCAATTGCTTCCTGCCCGTTGATTGCAATTTCGCACTTAACTCCAATTTTTTGAAGAAGGAGTTGTGTAACACGCTGATTCACTGGGTTGTCTTCGGCATATAAAATTTTTATATCGGCAGGTATGTCAATTTCTTCGGTACGCATATCTTTTAGCTTTTTTTGTTTAAAACCAAATTTTAAGGTGAACCAAAATTCAGAACCATTGCCCTCGGTGCTTGTAACTCCAATTTTTCCGCCCATCAGCGAAGTGAGGTTACTGCAAATTGCCAATCCCAGACCGGTGCCACCGTATTTTCTGGATGTAGAACTTTCGGTTTGCGAAAACTCTTTAAATAGTTTCTTTTGGCCGGCTTTTGAAATACCGATTCCTGTGTCAATTACTTTAAAAAGAAGTTCTGTTTCTTTTTCGTTTGTATTAATTTCTTCAACTCGTATTTCAATACTTCCTCTTTTTGTGAATTTAATGGCGTTGTTTACCAGGTTGGTAAGAATTTGATTCAGCCTGTGCGGGTCGCCAATTAATGTGTCCGGAACATTGTCATCAATATGTACCGACATGGTATTTCCCTTTTTGTCGGCATTTAATTTCATTAATTTAACTATAGTTTCAACAACTTTTTTCAGGCTGAAATCAATTTTTTCGAGTTTAATTTGCCCCGATTCAATTTTCGAGAAATCGAGAATGTCATTTACAATATTGAGCAGGTTTTCACCCGATGTTGTAATAATTTCCGTTAACTCTTTTTGTTCTGAATCGAGATTTAATTCTTCGAGAATTTTTGAAATTCCGATTATGCCGTTGAGTGGGGTGCGAATTTCATGCGACATATTGGCCAAAAACATGGATTTTTCCCGTGTAGCCTCTTCTGCTTTTTCTTTTTGAATTTCGAGTTCTTTGTTCTTTTCTTCCAGTTTTTTCAGCAGGCTTTTCAACTCCTGTTGCTGAGAAAACAAGTCGAGGAAGTTTTTTACTTTCCCCACTAAAATTTCAGGTATTATGGGTTTGGGTATAAAATCAACTGCCCCGGTTTCAATGCCTTTAATAATGTGCAAATCACTTTGCTGGATAGCCGATACAAATATTACTGGAAGAAACTGTGTTCGTTTTCTTTTACGCATCAACGATAAAGTTTCGTAGCCGTCCATTCCGGGCATCTGAACGTCGAGAATGGCAAGCGCAAAATCGTCGTTAATGGTTTTGCGCAGCGCTTCTGCCCCCGATGTAGCTTTAATAAAAGTTACATCGAATCCTTTCAGAATCATTTCGAGACTTACCAGGTTCTCCTCCAGGTCATCAACGAGTAATATTTTTGGCTTTTCCATAGTTTAATTAAATAACCATATTTTTAACAACGACAACAATTTATCTACATCCACAGGTTTCGATATATAATCGTTTGCACCGCTTAAAATGGCTTTTTGATAATCTTCTTTCATTGCTTTTGCTGTGAGTGTAATAATAGGAATTTTTTCTATACCGGGGGTTTTTCTGATAAATTCCATGGCTTCGTAACCATTCATTACCGGCATCATGATGTCCATTAAAACCAGGTCGGTGTCAGGATTCTCCTTTAAAACCTCAATGGCCACTTTTCCGTTTTCGGCTTCCAGCACTTTCATCTCCCGCTCTTCCAAAATCTGGGCCAGCGCAAACACATTTCTGATATCGTCGTCAACTACCAGTATTTTCTTCCCTTTAAACCCGGCTTTTTCGGTTTCGTCGTTTGAAACCGAATATTTTTTTGGTGACGTGTTTTCAACCTGGTGTAAAAACAGGGCGACTTCATCCATTAACCTTTCATCCGATTTTACTCCTTTTATGACTACTGAATCGGAGTATTTGTGCAGTTCACGCAATTCTTTTTGATCCAAATCGCGGGCGGTGTGTATAATTACGTTGGGAATTTCCAAACCTTCAGATTTCAGTTTCTTCAGCAGTTCTTTTCCCGAATAATCGGGCAATCCAAGGTCAAGAATTACACAGTCAAATGGTTTGGCCGCAATTAAATCGTAAGCCTGTTGTGCTGTTTTTGCCTCGTGAATAATGATGTCTTTATCCTCGAACAGCAGTTGAATCGATTCGCGGGTTATTTCGTCGTCTTCAACCACCAGAACTTGTTTGAATTCTTTGCTGAACCTGCTTTCAATACTATTTGAACCTTCGCTGAAATTGGCCGATTCGGGCGTTTTCAACTCTTCAATATTTTCCAGTACCGAATCTTCAATTCTTGAAACAACATGCACCGGGAGACGTTTGGTAACAGGGTTGTCCTTTAAATTTTTGAATTCGTTGGTGTCGTTTAATTCAGCCGATATGATGATGGCCTGCGGCGAATAAATTTCTGCAAGTTTTATTCCGTCGGGAATGTTTTTGGCCACAATAACATTGAATTTCCGTTTGTGGCTGAGCCCGGTTAATTTTTTTGCTTTTTCTGTTTGATTGTGAATGATTAAAACTGTTAAGCGCTGTAAATCAGAATTTCTGTCATCCTCAATAAAGAATGGTGCTTCCTTTTCATCCTTTGTTTCTGGTTCAGGATTAGACTTTTGGGGGGCTTCTTTTGTTGATTCGGTTGTTTTTGATTTTTCCGTTGATTGAATTTGCGAAATGTCCGGTGAGGTGTTTTTTTCAGTTTTTGCTTTGGCACCCACCAGTTTTTTATCAAGCGGCAGGTAAACGGTAAACAGCGAACCTTTTCCTTCCGTACTGGAAACCTGGATTTCGCCCCCCAGCACCTGCGCCAATTGTTTTGAAATGGAAAGCCCCAGGCCTGTGCCGCCAAATTTTCGTGAAATGCTGCCGTCGGCTTGCTGGAAAGCTTCAAAAATGGCTTTCAGCTTATCACCGGGAATACCCACGCCGGTATCTTCCACTGAAATAAAACAGGAATTATCACTCGTCAGGTTTTCGTTGGTAAGTTGGACGGAAGCTTCGGGCAGGCCAAACTTCACTTTAATTTTGCCCTCGCTGGTAAATTTAAAGGCATTTGAAAGCAGGTTTTTCATTATTTGCATCAGTCGCTGTTTGTCGGTAAAAATTTTTTCAGGAAATTTACCCGACTGGTCCATTTCCATTTCCAGTCCTTTGTTTTCGGCAACTGGTTTGAAATTTTGTTTGATTTCAGCAATTATTTCATCAACAGAAACCTCGTTAAATTCAAATTTCATTTTTCCTGCCTCTATTTTCGAAAGGTCGAGGATTTCGTTAATCAGTTCCAGCAGATCTTTTCCGCTTTTGTAGATAATACCGGCAGATTTAAGCTGCTCTTCGGTGAGGTTGTTGTCTTTGTTTGAAGCCAGTATTTTTGAAAGAATGAGTAAGCTGTTGAGGGGAGTACGCAGTTCGTGCGACATGTTGGCTAAAAATTCCGATTTGTACTGACTGGTTTGCTGCAGTTCTTTGGCCTTTTCTCTGAGCTGATTCTGTATTTTCAGCAGGTTCTCGTTTTTTTCTGAAATTTCTTTTTTCTGCTGTTCCAGCTGTACGGTTTTTGTCTCCAGTTCCTCGTTGGTAACTCGCAGTTCTTCCTGCTGAACCTGCAGGTTTTTTTCGTTTTCGGTTAGTACTTTGGTTTGCTCGGCCAGTTCCTCGTTGGCCACGCGCAGCTCTTCTTCCTGCGATTTTAACTCTTCGTTGGTGGTTTTGAGCTCCTCCTGCTGCTGTTTTAGCTGGTCGTTTATTGCCCTTAATTCTTCTTGCTGGGCATGGAGTTTTTCGTTCCGTTCTTTAACTTCTATTTCAAGTTTTTTTATTTCGGTAATGTCTTTGGTAATGCCCAAAGTACCAATACATTTTCCGGTGGAGTCGAACATGGGAAGTTTAGTTGTGGAAGTCCAGAGTTCTTCTTCGTTTTCGTCAATTCCCTGCCGGATTTCGTCAACAAAACCTTCACCTTCTTTAATAATTTTTTGCTCTTCTTCAAAATATTTCCGGGCGTCTTTGGGCAGATGGTAGTCGAAGTCGGTTTTCCCGATAACATCTTCGCTCGATTTTGCATTGAACAAATCAACCATCGACTCGCTGATGCGCAAAAAGCGGCTTTCGGTGTCTTTAAAATAAATATAGTCGGGCAAAGTAGCCAGCATAGAATTGAGCAGTGCAGTTTCGCGGATGAGATTTTCCTGAATCTGCCTGTTTTCTTTAAGTTTGCGGCTTAGTTCTTCATCGCGGACTTTGAGTGCTTTGGCTTGTTCCAGTGTTTTGTTGAGTAGTTCGGTGCTCCGGTACCGGGTAACTGCCGCACTTAAATTCACGGAAATGCGTTCATTAACCAGGTTGAGAAATTCAATCTTAATTTCAGTCAGTTCGTTTACCGGTGCAAGTTCAATTACTGCCTGAATGCGATTGCTGTAATGTAATGGCAAAAAGTAAACTTTCTCAGGAAATATTTCACCAGTGGCACTGTAAACTTTATGGTACTTGCTTTTTGTTTCAATAATCCGAAGTTTTTCATCGAGAGCCGCTTTCCCCACAAGACCTTCACCTACCTGAATTTCTTTTTTAACCGACCTGGCATCCACACCCAATGAACTTGTTAGTTCAAGGTGTTCCAAAACTTCGTCAAATACATAAACTGCTCCAATTTCAACCTTCAAAAAATCACACAAGTAATTAATTATGCGGTCAGATAATTCTTTGACCGAATAATTTCCCCTCATTTGATCGTCCAGTTCGGAAGTCCCTTTTTGCAGCCAGTTTTCGCGTTCGGCATATAAACTTGATTCTTCGAGCCTGGCTGCCATTTTATTGAGCGCAGGCGTTAGTTCATCCTTTTTCGATTTTTGATTCAGCCTGACACTGTAATCTCCCTCGGCAACTCTTTTTGAATGTGAAATGATCTCCTGCAACCTGATTTGAATTCCCCTAAACGCTTTCGACAGTTCGCCCAATTCATTTCTCGTAGTAATATCTACAGAAGCGTTTAAATTGCCTGCAGCAATTTCTTTGAAATTACCTGCCAGTAATTTAAGGGGGTCTGAAATTGATTTCGAAATGCGAGTGGAAATAAATGCAATGGCAATTATCAATACCGTAACAAGCAACGCCAGGAGCCTTACAAGAGATCGGGCTACATAATCGTTTAAAGCAAAAATTTTGGAAGCAAATAGCTGGTTAATCTCCTTGATTTGTGAAAAATAGGACTCGAGCTCTTGCCGTTTTTCAGGAGTTTTTTGTAACGTGTAATTTTCTATTTCCGACACAATTGTATTTCCCAGCTTATAAGCGTCAACAGCATTGGCCTGAATATCAGTGAGTTTTTGTTCGTTAATTTTACTGAATAACAATATTTGTACACCCATCATTTCCGCCCGATCAATGTCATAGTCGAGCCCCTCTTTAAATACGTCATACAATATTGGCAACCACTCTTCTTTGCGCATCGTTTGCATAATACTGTCGATGGTCGAAAAAGTATAGGCTATTTTTACAGCTTCATTAAAGTTTGCATAAGAATCATCTAAATCTTTTTGCTCTCCGCTGATTTCGTATTCATGAAAATTTTCAATGCCCAGGTAGAACTTTTCAATAAAAACCCGCTGTTCGTTAACTATCATTGTCAGCGTTTGGCTTGAGCGGAACAAATAATTGGCAATTATTCCCATCAAAACGAGGCTCAGCATAAAAATGCCAAGAACAATCCCCAGCTTCGTTTTTATTTTAAAGTCAGAAAAACGTGTTTTTAATTTCCTCATTAGTCAGTAGTATTTAAACCGGATTTGTATTTGTGCAAAATAGTTAAAAAATGGGAGTTATTTAATAGAGTGGAAAATATATGTTTTTAAAATTATTGACAGAGCTTAATGAAGAATCGGTATTTTACATTTCCTATTAAATGCTATATTTGAAATTAAATACCAACTAAAATCAAAAAATATGGACAGACGGTCATTCATTCAAAAAACCTCCCTCGGAACAGCCGGGATGGTAACAGCATTTCATATTCCTGCATTTGCCCAAAATCGCAAAATTAAAATCGGCCTTATAGGATGCGGCTGGTACGGAATGGTAATTACCACTGCCGCACTTAAAGTGGGCGGGGTAGAGGTTATTGCTGTTTGTGATGTGGATTCGGAGCATCTGAAAAACAGTGCCTCCGAAATTGAATCGGTGCAGGGAAGCCGGCCAAAAACTTTTAAAGATTACCGGGAACTGCTCGATCTGAAAGAACTAGAAGCCGTTATGATTGCTACTCCGCCGCAGTGGCATGCTTTGCAGTTTGTTGCAGCCTGCGAAAAAGGGCTCGATATTTACTGCGAAAAACCACTGGCTTACGATGTGGAGGAAGGAAAAGCCATGATGAAAGCAGCTGAAAAAGCAGGGAATATTGTTCAAATTGGTTTTCAGCGGCGGCAAAGTGCAGCGTTTCAAAAAGCAAAAGATTTGATTCAAGATGGAACAACGGGCAAAGTCCATCAAATTGGTGCGCAAATTCATTACAATCCGGTGCTGGAAGACAATACCATCCAGGAACCACCTGCTTCGCTCGACTGGGATACCTGGTGCGGACCGGCACCCAAACTGCCTTACCGGCCAAACATCGGGCACAAAGCCTGGCGACTGGAAAAAGAGTATGGCAACGGCCATTTGGTGGACTGGGGCATCCATAATATCGATGCTATCCGTATTGTCATGGACCTGGAAATACCTGAATCGTTTCAAACCAGCGGCAGCCTTGAAATTCTGAAAGGTAAAATAACCACACCCGATACGTTGAATGCAGCTATGTATTTTCAGGAAATGCCTGTTTTTTGGCAGCATCGCATGTGGGGCGCCGGCGATTTGAATCCACAGTTTAACAACGGTGTATTTTTTTACGGTGAAAAAGCCACCCTGTTTGCTTCTGATAATAAATTGGTGCTAATGCCTGCCGGAAGAAACCAGAGCCAGCAGGAAATGGATATTCCAACGCCCGATATGCAGGAAAACCATTTGGCAGATTTTATAAACGCGGTAAAAGCGAAAGATAAACAATTACTGAGTTGCACCGTGGAAGATGCCTGGAAATCGACAACAACAGTACAACTGGCCACTGCTGCGTACTATACCGGCAGCGAAATAAAGTGGGATGCGGCAGCCAAAACGGTTTCAAACAATCCGGAGGCAGCGGAATTGTTGGCCCGGAAATACAGGGACGGATATAAAAGACCGGTATAATGACTACTTTGAATATCAGTATTATGTGTTTACTTTAATTTTGGTTGACGCTTTCAGGTCCGTCAGTTGGAGGACGCTGAAAGGTCTGGCGAACAGAACCTGACAGCGTCCGAAGGTCCTGTCAGCGTTAAAAATAATCTGTAATTTTTTTTAAAATGAAAATATTAAGTGTTGCTTTCTTCCTGCTCCTTTCTTTTACAGGCTTTTCTCAGAAAAGCAAAATTGGTGCAAAAAATGC
>JBNJGR010000090.1:0-10360 GCA_051747885.1 Bacteroidota bacterium
CACGCAATACCTGGCTGGTGGCTGCAAACTTCCGGCCCGTGGAAAATATTCATCTGAAAGCCTGGCACCGCTACACCGGGAAAATGCCGGTGGATGATGCCAATTCAGATTTTACCGAGCCGTATGGGTTAACCAATTTTGAAGCCGCTTTCCATAAAAATTTAGGGAATGTTAAGCTGGAATTAAAAGCCGGAATACAAAATATTTTCGATGTTCACCATGCTGCCATGCTGGCCGTGAACGCACCATCATTTGGCGACAGCCTGCCCCGCTACTACTACCCGGGAAACCCGAGAAACTATTTTGTGTCGGTGCTGCTGGGGTGGCGTGGATTTTGACTTTCCCAGGTCAAAGTGTTGGATTTAAAAAATCCAACTCCCGGGAAGGTCCGATTCCCACTGAAATTTTCAAACAATTTAAAACTTAAGTGGTTAGATCAAAGTGAAGAACAAAAAAAAGGAGAGTTATGAAAGCACTGATTCTTATCGACATTCAAAATGATTTTATTCCCGGCGGCTCGCTGGAGGTTCCGGGAGGCGATGAAATAATTCCGGTGGTCAACGACCTACAGGAAAAGTTTGACCTTGTAGTGGCCACACAAGACTGGCATCCGCAAAACCACATGAGTTTTGCGTCGAACCACAAGGGGAAAGAACCGTTTGAAATGATTGAACTTGGGGGCATGGATCAAATCCTGTGGCCCGATCACTGCGTTCAGAATTCAAAAGGTGCTGAATTTCACCCCGACCTGAAAACAACAAAAACCGAAGCCATTTTCAGAAAAGGAATGAACCCGGAAATTGACAGTTACAGCGGTTTCTACGACAACGGCCATAAAAAAAGCACGGGACTGGCAGGTTACCTTCGCGAAAAGGGAGCAACTAAACTCTACTTCTGTGGTCTGGCTGCCGATGTGTGCGTTTACTATTCAATAAAAGATGCCTTGAAAGAAAGCTTTTCTGCCACTTTGATTGAGGACGCCACCCGCGCGCTGGATGATGAAAAATTTGCCGAGATGAAAAATGAGTTGCAGGGAATGGGCATGGAAGTCATTTCAGGCAACAATATAACAGATTGACATACTAACCAATGCCTCCCAAATTCCCCCAAAATCCAAGCGATTAATACCCCGCTGATGTGAAAACTGAGTTCCATTTTGGCCTCTTTAATTCAAGAACAGAACAAATTAGAATCATTCTGAATTAATATTCCTGCCGGTTCAAATTATTTTTTTTCCAATCAAAAAAGTAATTTTATTGCCAACTGATTAAACCAAAAAAATGATTACCAACCGAAGAGAGTTTGTCAGGCAGTTGGGCCTGGCATGTGGCAGTATTCTTTTCCTGCCGGCCTGTAGCGGTTACAATACACTCTGGCGTTTTTTTTCCGAAAAAGAAGCACTTACTGTAATTGCGTTTGCCGAACAGATTATTCCTGCCGATAAAGATCCCGGAGCTACAGATGCCAACGTTATAAATTTTATTGATAAACAACTGACGGGGCCTTACGGACGTTTTCAGGAACAATACATAAAAGGAATTTCTGCCATTGAAAATACCTGCCGGAAAATCTATCGGCAAGCATTTTCTGAACTCGACAGCACCAACCAAATTAACTTCATGGAACAAATGGAACGCGGCAAGTTGCCTGAAGAATTCTGGAAAGAAATCAGCCAGCAGCGTTTTTTCAATATGTTGCGTGATCATGCCATGCAGGGCTTCTATGGTTCACCGCGCCATGGTGGCAATAAAAACTACGTAAGCTACAAAATGATGAAACTGGACTATCCGCATGTTTTGGGCCAGAACAGATACAACCACACGGGTGCAACCGCTAATATGAGTGAATTATGAAAAACAAACATGTAAATGCAATAGTGGTTGGAGCTGGCGCCGGCGGTGGTATTGTAGCCAAAGAACTGGCAACGGCAGGACTAAGTGTAGTCCTGTTCGAGCGTGGCGGCTGGGTAACATACGATGATCACAACGACGATGAATTAATTTCGCAGCGAACTACGGTACTGGGTAATGCTTTTGGTCCCGACGACAAACGCCACCGAAGGGTTGTGGAATACAGCAACGGAGCTACTCAAATTGTGCTCCCCAGCGAAGGAGGATACAGCAACAACGCAGCCTGTGTAGGATCGGGAACCGTTAGTTACGGTGCAATGGCATGGCGTTTCATGGAAAAAGATTTCAAAATGAAATCAACCTACGGACATGTTGAGAGTTCTACACTTGGGGACTGGCCCATCAATTATCAGGACTTGGAACCTTTTTATGAAAAAGCAGAATGGGAAATTGGCGTTTCGGGCGACCATGAAGGAAATCCCTTCCAGTCACCGCGTAAAAAACCCTACCCGATGCCACCGTTTGCTTACAACAGAGAAGGAAAAATTTTATTCGATGCAGCCCAACGCATGGGACTGAATCCGTTTCCCATACCGATGCTCAGAAATTCAGTGCGTTACGGCGGCCGACCCGCTTGTTACCGGATGCGCAGTTGTGTGGGATTTGCCTGTCCGGTAAATGCCAAATGCGGAACACACAACACAGTAATACTGGTGGCTATGGAAACCGGAAACTGCGAGCTGCGAACCCACTGCCAGGTAGCTGAAATAATGCTCAATGAAAAAGGCAGGGCAACCGGAGTTAAATATTTTGACCAAAATGATAAAGGACACATTCAGACAGCCGACATTGTTGTTGTTTCGGCTGCTGCGGTGGAAACTGCCCGGCTGTTGCTGAACTCCAAATCAAAACTCTTTCCAAACGGGGCAGGCAACAACAACGACTGGGTTGGCCGGAACCTTCAGGGGCACGCTTATACCGGGGCTTTAGGTTTAATGAAAGATGATATTTACGATGATGTTGGGCCGGGAGCAACGCTTGCAATCGGTAATTTTAACCACAACAACGAAGGAATTATAGGAGGGGGCGTATTATGTAATGAATTTACTGCCATGCCCTACCTGTTTTCAAAGATGCGTCCACCCGGCGCTAAAACCTGGGGACCAGAACACAAGGAATACCAACGAAAAAATTTCAAAAAAGTCACACGGCTCCACGGACCCTTCCAGGAGATACCCAATTTTGAATCACGTGTTTCAGTTGATCCGAATGTGAAAGACCACTGGGGAATTCCGGTGGCACGACTTTCGGGATCGAGGCATCCTTACGACCGTATTGGATGTCAGTTTATGTCGGACCGCGCGGAGGAAGTCCTGAAGGAAGCAGGCGCCTATTTTACATGGCAAAGTGTTGGCGGTGGCGGGTTAAGCGGTGGTCAGCACCAGTCGGGTACAGCCCGTATGGGTAACGACCCGAAAACATCGGTCACCAATAAATACGGGCAGGTGCACGACATCGACAACCTGTTTGTGGCCGACGGAAGTCTGCATGTTACCAACGGAGGGTTTAATCCGGCGCTAACGATTATGGCGCTTGGCTATTTTGTGGGCGATTACATTGCGAAAAACTGGAATGGGTCGAAGTTCCGGTAGTTAAATGATCACCTGATAACTATTGACCAATGACTGATGACTGATGACCAAAATTAGAAACTCATCAAAAAAAGAAAATAATCAATAAAATACTTACTGAACAAAACAGTTCAAAACAATGAAACCAAAAACCTATCGAAATATCATCCGTATTATTTTGCTGATTTTTATCGCAACCATCATTTTAGGTGGCAGTTACACCTGGTGGAATGCTGCCAGTCCGGAAAGAACATGCGCCAGTTGTCATGAAATCGGCCCTTCGCACAGTACATGGGCGTCCTCGGGCCACCGCGAAATATCCTGTCATAATTGTCATGGTACCGCCCTGGGAAATGGCTGGCACAGTCTTTCAGAAAAAGCTCAAATGGTTTTTACGCATATTGAATCAGCACCCGGTCCCGACCAAATCCGCCTGACCGAGAATCAATTGCTTGAAACCATGGATCGGTGTGTTGAATGCCACCGCGATGAGTATGCCAACTGGCTGGCTGGTGGGCATTCACTCACTTATGCCGATATGCTGCTCGATGAGAAACACAATTCCACTGAACAACTGAATTTCGATTGCCTGCGCTGTCATGGCATGTATTACGCGGGAACAGTCCTCGATCTGGTTGAGCCCATTTCGCGCAAAGGACCGTGGAATATGAAACATGCTGAAATGGCTGACAAACCTGCCATCCCCTGCCTCACGTGTCATGAAATACACACACCGGGGGAACCGGCCATACGTCCTGACTATTCCAGCCCCGGCAATATATTTTATAGTCGCAACCTGGAGAACAATTCCATCGGTTTTTATATCCGCAACGAAGAAATGCACATGAATATCGGTAACCTGCCAACTCCTGTAATTCTTGCAGAAAATGACACAATTCAAACCACTTCAGATTCTGTTTACAGGTTATGTGTACAATGCCACGCGCCGGATGTTTGGCACCAGTCGGGAACCAGCGACGATCGCACTCCCACAGGTGTACACGAGGGAATAAGTTGCCGCGCATGCCATGAACCGCATTCCAATTTTCAGCGTAAATCCTGCGATAAATGCCATCACGACGAATCGCCCAACTGCAAACTTGATGTAAAAACAATGAATACCACTTACTTTTCACCCACCAGCGAAAACAATATTCATTTTGTGGCCTGCATCGATTGCCATACCGAAAATGAAATTAGAAGGTAATTGTTAAAAACTTTACACCCTAAAAAAGTGAAATTTAAAAGTGAAAGCTGTATTTTTAACTAAATTTAAATCAACCAGCTATGATTAAATCCTGCAATTACCTTACAACAGTTATCTTTTTATTCCTGGTTACCAACCTGTTTGCACAAGACAACTCCGTTAAAATTGGTTTTACCGATGCCTTTCTCGGACATTACAACCTCAATTACGAAAGGCATTTAAGCGGCAACAACTCTGTGCAGTTTAAAATTGGCTATTTAAAACCAACATCCAGTCCTTTTATTTCAGAGGAAGCTATTACCCCTTCAGCTTACATCCTTGAATCAGCCAAAGGAGGACTGAACACTTCAGTTGAATACCGCTTTTATGTTTCGGAGGCAGAAGCCAGGGATGGATTTTATGTGGCCCCTTACCTGCGTTATCTTAATCAGAAAATGGATTACTCAGACGAAATAGACGGCAATAACTTCGGGGTTGATTTCAGGGTGAACTTACTGGGTGCCGGGGCACAGTTGGGTTACCAGCTCATTATTGAAGAACGATTTACGCTCGATTTCTATTTTTTTGGCGCCGGGCTCGATTATTACATGGTGAACATGAAATATCAGTTAAAGCAACCTGACCCGGGCTTTAATTACAACTCCATCACTAACGATGTAAGCGAGGTTTTTGAGGACATCAACTACCTGCATAAAAAGCTGGACCATAATGTAAACAACGATAACCTGCTTACAAAACTGCCTTTCTTTTTTCCCGGGTTCAGAATTGGCGTAAATGCCGGTTTTGTATTCTGATTAATTGCTCTATTCGAAATAAACATTTATTTAACTCGTAAAAGTCTATTCCATTCGCACAATTTTCGGGTAGAAAACGCCCAGTGATTGCACCAGCTCATTTTGGGAATTCATCACTTCGTGAATGTTTTTGTAAGCAAATGGCGACTCATCTGTTCCGCCGCCCAGCAATTCGACGTCCTGCTCCAAAAGGTATTTTTTCAGTTGGCTTTCGGTAAATGTTTTTTTGGCCTGGTTGCGCGACATCAAACGTCCGGCTCCGTGCGCTGCCGACTGCAGTGATTCTTCATTGCCTTTGCCTGCCACAATGAAAGCCGGTGAAGCCATGGTTCCCGGAATGATTCCCACATCGCCAATTCCTGCCGGCGTGGCTCCTTTCCGGTGAATAATCAACTCCTCGCCTTCAGCAAGCTTCTCTTTCCAGGCAAAATTGTGATGATTTTCGATGATTGTTAGTGGTTTTTCTCCCAGTGCTTTGGCAATTCGTTTGTGAATGATGCGGTGGTTGGTGTGCGAATAATCGCCGGCCAGCAGCATGGCCTGCCAGTACTCCTGCCCTTCTTCCGAATCCAGTTCTAGCCAGGCCAGTTTGGCCGCTTCGCCCGCTAACTCCAGCTTCTCTTTGGCAATTTGCGTGTAGTGTTTGCAAACTTCTGCACCAAAATTCCGTGACCCGGAGTGGCTCAACACCGCAAAATATTCTCCGGGTTGCAGATTAATCAATTCAGAAAAAGTATTGATCTCAACAATCCCCACATCAACAAAATGATTTCCATGCCCGGAAGTGCCCAACTGTTTTGCAAATTTTCCGCGTAGCGAGTTCAGAAATTTTATCTCCGAAAACTCTTTGCGATCAAGAATTTCAAATTCTTCCAAATCGTTGAATTCAGCCAGTCCGAAACGGGTTTCGTTCATCAGAATATTTTTAATCCGACCTCGTTCACCCTTAATTTTTTTGGGTGATGCCGGGAAAACAGAAAGGCACATTCGGCAGCCAATATCCATTCCCACACCGTAGGGTATAACCGCATTGTATGTGGCCAGCACGCCACCAATAGGCAACCCATATCCCACATGCGCATCAGGCATTAATGCTCCTTTCACTGATATGGGCAATTTCATGGCTGTTTGCATTTGGTTAAGCGCTTCAGAGTCGATGTTTTCTTCGCCGTAAATTTTAAAATCAAGTGCAGTTTTGTTTAGCACCGGTTTCTTTTTCTTTTTTTGTGGTGATTTTTTACCCGAAAGCAATTTGGCCAAATCTCCAAAAACGGGATCATCCAGGTAACTTTCGGGTTCAATATTTATTTTTTCCAGCAGTTCCAGAACTTCAAGCTTATCGCTGCGTTTGTATTTTTTACTTACCAAATTAATGGCCAGCGAAATGGCCTGGTCGTTGGTAAATCCAATCCGTTTCAACTCTTTCCCGCGCAGTTTAATCTTTTTCATCGCCTGTTTCAGAATATTTTATCTACATCACCTCTTCTGATAAAAAGCTTCAGTGCACCGGTCATTGCTCCTGTAAGCGATGCCCAGACCAACGCTTCGCCCCAGGTAACAGATTCATACTTATCAGGTTTTTTGGGAGGTTTCTTATCTAAAGTTAGTTTCAGCAGTTTTTCCATTCCCCTTTTCAGCAAAATTGCTCCCAAAACTGCTGTACCATTGGCCGCCATAACTTTCAGTTGCCGTTTGTATTTATCTTTCATAATCAACGATTTTAAATTGTTAAAATAATCATGATTCATTCTGTTAATCAATAAAGTAAATATCCTGTCATTCTTTTCACGAAAATCACAAATACCTAAATTTCAACACAATGAATAAACGAAATATAATTCAATATCCATTCTTTCCCAAATAAATGAAGAATTCTTTTCACTATTTTTCGGATAATTTCCACAAAGCAGGCTCACATTTATAATTAACGAAAACAGAAACTGTTTTGTTTTTTTTTATGCTGAATCCGTTTTAAGCCTGATGAAAAACACTATTTTTATTCCTGAACCAATAAAAATTTTATAATGCCTGAAGGACTTTGGCTGACTATCGTTCTGCTTGTTTCTGTGCTTTTCATCATCCTGGGAACCACCCGGCTAAAGATGCACCCGTTTATTGTGTTGCTGCTGGCTTCGTATATTGCCGGGGCGTTGGCCGGATTGCCCGTTGAACAAATTGCACTTACTATCGCCGAAGGATTTGGCAGCATTATGGCCTACATTGGAATTGTAATTGTATTGGGAACCATTATCGGTACTATTCTCGAAAAATCGAATGCAGCCATCAAACTGGCAGAACTTGTGCTGAAAATGGTAGGCAAACGTTTCCCGGGGCTGGCCATGTCCATTATTGGCTACATTGTTTCCATCCCTGTTTTCTGCGATTCGGCGTTTGTGATTCTTTCGTCACTAAAAAAATCGCTTGTACAGAAAACCGGAAAATCCTCGGTAACGCTTTCTATCGCGCTGGCTACCGGGCTTTATGCCACTCACACCTTTGTGCCGCCTACCCCAGGTCCAATTGCTGCTGCGGGCAATCTGGGCCTCAACGATCAATTGGGACTGGTCATTCTTTTCGGAGCAGCAACCGCCATTTTTGCCATGCTCACCGGCTGGTTGTGGGCTTCGTATATTGGCAAAAAACACAGAACCAGTGAAGATGATACGCAGCCGCCGGACGAAACAACTTCAATAATCCAGCTTCCCCCGGCCACAAAATCGCTGATGCCCATTCTGGTGCCTATTATTCTGATAGCCCTGCGTTCTATAGCTACTTACCCAGCAAAGCCCTTTGGTACCGGTTTAATTTTCACTTTTTTCGATTTTGCCGGACAGCCCATAAATGCGCTTCTTCTGGGATTTCTGCTTTCCTTACTGCTTTTTCCAAAATTCAACAAAGAAACGCTCACCGGCTGGATTGGCGACGGCATTTCGGCGGCAGCTCCCATTTTGCTGATTACCGGAGCAGGCGGCGCTTTTGGCTCCATCCTGAAAGAATCCCAAATTGGAGAAACACTTGGCAATATGCTGGCCGGTTACGAACTTGGAATTTTCCTGCCATTTATTGTGGCAGCAGGTTTCAAAACCGCTCAGGGTTCGTCCACTGTTGCACTGGTTGCCACTTCGGCGCTTATTGCACCGTTGCTTTCTACCCTGGGACTCGATTCGCTGAACGGGAAAGTGCTGGCTGTTATGGCCACCGGCGCAGGCGCCATGACCATCTCACACGCCAACGACAGCTTCTTTTGGGTAGTTACCCAGTTCTCGGGAATGGACGTAAAAACAGGATATAAAACGCATACGATTGCTACTCTTATTCAAGGAATTATGGCTATGATTTTTATATTTGCCCTGTTTTTGATTTTCATCTAAAGAAATAAAACTATGGATTCCGGTAAAAGCACCAGAAAACTGTTGTTGTTTATAATTATTACTTATGTCTTTTCCTGGACCTTATGGATACCTGTTGCCTTACTGAAAAACGGGATAACATTTCATGAAAATCTGGAAATATTTTTTTCCAGCCCGTTCAATCCTGCCGCTTTCGGTCCGTTTTTCGCAGCAGTTGTATTAACGCTGTTTACTGATGGCTGGAAAGGTGGGGGCAAACTTTTAAAACGAAGTATTGATTTTCATTTCATTAAAAAATGGATTTTGCCGACCCTTCTTTTATTACCGTTGATTTTCGGAGGTGGAATTGTATTATCTATACTATTGGATGCCACTGAAAAAGATTTTTCAGTAATATCTAATCCTCCTTATGCGATTGTGGCTTTTTTCGTTATCATGTTTACAGCAGGCCCGCTTCAGGAAGAATTTGGATGGCGTGGGTTTGCGTTACCCCGCTTATTGTCGCATTTTAATGCATTAACTTCAAGTTTGATATTGGGCTTTTTCTGGTGGTTATGGCACTTACCAACAGTTTTTATCCCCGGTGCTTTTATGACCAGTAATTTATTTTTGTTTGCAGGGCTGGCGCCGGTAATAATGTTTACTTCCATTCTGTTTACATGGATTTATAACAATACCAACGGAAGCCTTTTCCCTGCTTTGTTAATGCATGCTTCAATGAACTGGTCAATATGGTTATTCATCCCGGCTATGACAATCAACTGGACAATTATTGGTTTCTGGATTTTTTTACTGGCAATTTCAGTGTTAATTCTAATCCGGAGGTGGGGAGTTACATTATTAGATCCTTTAGATAAAACAAAAACTTAGATAATTAAAATTCAATTTTGAGTCACAAGGATTCTTTTACTATAAAATTTTGTGCTTTTGTATTTTTATGGAAAAAATTGACTTATCTGAGTGGGCTCATTATTTGATAGTACAAAAAAGTTTCTTCCAAACGAAGATTTAAAAAGTAAACTTTTAATGTTGCTGTGGGTTTAATTGTTAAACAAATCAGTAATGAAAGGTAAACAATTTATGGTATTCTTTTTAATCGTTTTTGCGGTGAACCTTTTGGTAAACCTCTACATTTTTTCCCGGACTCGCGCCATTTTCCCCACGGGAAATGCAGCCTGGTGGTCAGCTACAATATTATTTTGGCTAATCGCTTTTTCGTATGTAATTGGCCGGATAACAGAACGTTCGGGTGCAATGTGGCTGGCCAATCCTTTTGTACATATTGGCTCATACTGGCTGGGGGCCATGGTTTACCTCACGTTGCTGTTTCTGCTTGTTGACATCCTGCGCGGGATAAATGGCTTGTTCAATTTTTCAGAAATGATTCGGTTTAGCTGGTCGGACGGAAAAGGAAAAACAGCCGTATTGCTGGTGTATGCGCTTTCGGCAGTTATTCTTGTTGCAGGTTATATCAGTGCCACTGTTCCGGTTGTGCGAAAGCAGACCATTCAGTTAAACAAACCGGTAC
>JBNJGR010000091.1:0-10307 GCA_051747885.1 Bacteroidota bacterium
ACCAAAATAAACATTACCTCCTGCTCGCCAGGGAGTTAAGCTGCCGGTAACCCACTAGCCGGTCGTAACGCGAGCCCATTTCCTGGTAGTACACAAATATCTGGTAATCATTTTCGGTTTGCCAGAAGCTGCCTTCAATGTTTTTATGGTCGGCAACTGCTGAACCCTGTGGCACATAAACGTACATGTAGTTGTAGTAACCCTGTTTTAGCAGCAGGGTGAGTTCGTAGGCGCTGGTATCGAAATTCCAGGACATTTCGTTGCTTTTATTGGCGTTCCAGTTGTTCAGTTCGCCAAAAACATTCACCGTGCCGCCCAGAAGAATCGATTCCAGTTCGAGCGAAAAATGCACAAAAGTATAGTCGCACTCCAGGTCGTAATCCTCCACTTCACGATCCTGGCTTTCTACCGTGTATTTTCCATTCATCTCTTCGTAGGCAAAGTAGGTTTCTCCGGCCCGTGGCTCGTCAATCATAAGTGTTTTATGATAGTAGGGCCGGTGGAATTCGGTATTAAAAACATTTTCGCCATTAAAACGGTTGGTGCGATTGTCGAAATAGCGAAATTCGTTTCCGGCAGCAAATACGTTTTCGCGGTTATAATCATAAACCAGCGAGCGGTCGCGGATAAACAACGGTTCCAAATCGCGAATCGCATTGTCCCAGCGGTTGTTCTGCATAATAACAACCTTCACTTCTTCTTTCGGATTTTCAATGTTCAGGTTTTCGTGAAGTATGGTGAAATCCACTTCATGATTTTCGCCTCTAAAGGCATCGAGCGTAGCCCGGCGAACCGTTCCTTCTATGTCAACCAAAGGTTCAACCACGTAGAATCGTTTACTCAGTACAATATTTTCCTTGTTGCCGCCTTCGTAAACCACAAGTGCATAATTTCCCGAATAGTTAAAACTTACATCCTCATTGGGCAGAAAAAGGCGATAATTGATATAATCGAACGAGGTGTTAAACGAACGGGCATAATCATCCAGCGGATTTTCAGCAAAACCCTCGAGGTAGTCCGATTGCTGAATGTAGCTTTCATTCCAGTCGGCATCACAATGAATAATGGTGTAATAATAGTTTTTCACTTCGCCCGACAAATCGTCGAATCTTAAAACCAGCTGGGTGGATTCGCCAATTTCGTAAACAGGGTTGGAGAGTTCAAAACCATCGCGGTGCATTAACACCGTTTTTATATTTTCATCGTAAACCGCGTTTTCGTAGTAAAAATTTTCTTCCTGGGCCGGTAGTTCACAAATAAAACCAATCAGGAATAATATAATAATTAAATACTTATTTATCATTTCAATAACTATATTTTTGTGGAAATGCAACATTTTTTAGTAAAGATACACTTACAGTTCTTATCTCAAAATTAAGCCATTTATTGTTCGAAAACAGTATCTTTTTGTAAACACTCACAATATTCCAACGTTATTATTGTAAATTTAATCTGGAAAGTTCAGGATTTTTTATGACTGATTTAAAAAAGGTTATTGATGTTGATAAAAATCAATTAACATATTGACTTATTTGTATATTTTGAACCTTTGATTTTTCCATTATTAAGATTGCGTAAAGACAATTAATTATTTACTTTTGCCAACCTGAAAAAATACTATTCTTGATTAAAATGTCAGAAGTTATTAAGTTAAGGAAAGGGCTGAATATAAAGCTTAAGGGTAGTGCCGTAAAGGCGCTGGAGAATTTGCCTGTTCCTGCCACAGTGGCTTTGAAGCCAACTGATTTTCCGGGACTTACTCCAAAATTAAGTGTTAAACCGGGCCATAAAGTTAAAGCTGGCGATGCGTTGTTTTACGATAAATACCATCCCGAAATACTTTTTACGGCTCCGTTGGGAGGAGAGGTAAAATCAGTTAACCGCGGCGAACGGCGAAAAATTCTGGAAGTAGTAGTTGAAGTGGATAAAGATGCCGGTGAAGTTGCTTTTAAAAAGGCTGATCCGAAAAAATTATCTGCGGATGAAATTAAGGAACAACTTTTAAAAAGCGGGCTTTGGCCGTTTATAAGGCAGCGTCCATACGGCATAATTCCATCGCCCGATAAAAAACCACGGGCTATTTTTGTTTCAGCATTCGACACGGCACCATTGGCCCCCGATAACAGATTCGTTTTGGAAAACCAGATGGAAACCTTCCAAAAAGGCATTGATGCGCTCAGTAAGCTCACCGAAGGTGATGTGCATTTGGGCGTGAACAGCGATTCTCCTTTTGCCAATGTGAAAAATGTTAAAAGCCACCAGTTTTCAGGGCCGCATCCGGCTGGTAATGTTGGTGTTCAAATTCATCACGTTTCTCCTGTAATCAGGGGTGAGCTGGTTTGGACGGTGAATGTGCAGGATGTCTTGTTTATTGGTCGTTTGTTTGAAAACGGAAAGATTGATTTTACCAGGGTTTTTGCACTGACAGGTTCAGAGGTGGAAACGCCGAAGTATTATCAAACAGTACTGGGAACTCCTGTTTCATCACTTACCGATGGCCGCCTGAAAAAAGTTGATTACAAACAACGTATTATCAGCGGCAACGTATTGACCGGAACACGGGTTAAACCTCAAAATTACCTTGGTTTTTACGATACAATGGTCAGTGTTATTCCTGAAGGCGATGAATACGAACTGCTTGGCTGGGCTACCCCAGGAGTTGATAAATTCAGTGCATCAAAAACATTTCTTTCAAAATTATTTCCAAAGAAAGAGTATGAATTAAATGCCAACCTACATGGTGGTGAACGCGCATTTGTACTTACCGACCAATACGATAAAGTAATGCCGATGGATATATTGCCGGTGTTCCTAATGAAAGCCATTATGGCCAACGATATTGACAAAATGGAACAACTGGGTATTTATGAAGTAATTGAAGAAGATGTGGCGTTGTGTGAATTTGTCTGCACCTCAAAAATCAAGTGGCAGGATAATTTACGCAACGGAATCAATACCATGATAAAAGAGCTTGGATAATAATTGCAGGTAACAATTTAGTCTGATTTACAATGAATTTTTTGAAGAACTTTTTTGAAAAGACAGAGCCATACGTACAGAAGGGGGCAAAATACCACTGGCTGAATTCGGTACACGATGGTTTCTTTACGTTTCTTTTTGTGCCGAAGAAAACATCGAAAAGCGGTACACATATCCACGATTATATCGACATGAAACGTACAATGTCAATAGTAGTGCTGGCTCTCATTCCTTCATTGCTTTTTGGCATGTACAACGTGGGTTATCAGCATTTCAGGGTAATAGGAGAACTTGCTTCAGCAGAATTTTTTGAGATTTTCCTCTACGGATTTCTCAAAGTATTGCCTGTAGTTATTGTGTCGTATGGTGTGGGACTGGGCATTGAGTTTGCATTTGCCCAGGTCCGCGGCCACGAAATTAATGAAGGGTTTCTGGTTTCCGCGATGCTTATCCCGCTGATTATGCCCATTGAAACTCCGCTCTGGATGATTGCAGTGGCAACTGCCTTCGCCGTAATTTTTGGTAAAGAAGTTTTTGGCGGAACAGGCATGAACATCTGGAATCCGGCTTTGCTGGCACGTGCTTTCCTGTTTTTTGCCTACCCCGCGCAAATGTCGGGTAACTCGGTTTGGTATTCATTTAGCGAAAATGCACAAACTATTGATGGTTTTACAGGAGCCACCCCAATGGCCGAGGCCGCAGCAGGAAACATTACTTACACCGTTTCCGATGCCTTTTTCGGTTTTATTCCGGGTTCGATTGGTGAAACATCTACGCTTGCGATTTTACTCGGAGCTGTTGTTTTACTGGTTACAGGAATCGGGAACTGGAAAATTATGCTCTCTACCGTGGCGGGCGGACTTTTTATGGGAATACTGCTGAATATTTTCGCAGTAAATCCTTTTATGGAAGTTCCTTTCTGGCATCACATGGTGCTCGGCGGGTTTATGTTCGGGGCCGTTTTCATGGCAACCGACCCGGTTTCGGCTGCTCAAACCCAAAAAGGAAAATGGATTTACGGATTCCTTATCGGAATACTTGCCATTTTAATACGTGTGCTGAACCCGGCCTATCCTGAAGGAATGATGCTGGCCATTTTATTAATGAATACCTTTGCACCGTTAATTGACCACTACGTCGTTCAGGGTCATATTAAACAACGCATGAAAAGGGTCAAAGTAGCAGCTTAACCGAAAAAATTGAAATCATGGACAGGAACAGTAATACATATACTTTTATTTATGCAGCAGGCATGGTTATCCTGGTTGCTGCCATACTTGCCTCGGTTGCTATGGCTTTAAGGCCGCTTCAAAATACAAACATCGAGGTTGAGAAAATGCAGAATATACTTGCATCGGTTAATATTGAAAGTACGGCTGCTGACGCTGAAGAAATTTATACTGAAAGAATTCAGAACCAGTATGTTGTTGACTGGCAGGGCGAAGTTGTTGAAGGTGAAGATGCTTTCGATATAGATTTGAAAAAAGAACAGGCCAAAGAGTTGGAAGAACGACTTATGCCGGTTTACGAATGCCAGACCGAAGAAGGGTTGAAATACATTTTTCCAATGCGCGGCTCCGGTTTGTGGGGGCCAATCTGGGGATTTGTTTCCCTTAATTCGGATATGAATACTATTTACGGGGCCAATTTCGACCACCAGAGCGAAACACCTGGATTAGGTGCAGAAATTTCCACCGACTGGTTTCAGGCTGCTTTTAAAGGCAAAGAGATTTTTAATGAACAGGAAGAACTGGTTTCCCTTACCATTACAAAACCCGGCCAGGATGCTCCCGAAGAACATAAGGTTGACGGCATTTCCGGTGGTACAATTACCAGTAAAGGCCTGGAGGAAATGCTCCTTTCCGATTTTCAGAGTTACAGTGAATTTCTAAAGAAGAAAAAGTCATAAGCAATGAGTGAACCATTATTTTCAAGAAAAAATTTAAAACTGCTTTCCGATCCGATTAACGACAGCAACCCGATTACAGTTCAGGTGCTTGGTATCTGTTCGGCTTTGGCGGTAACAGCCCAGCTAAAACCCTCAGTGGTGATGGCAATTTCAGTAGTTGCAGTAATGGCGCTGTCAAATGTGATAATTTCATTGTTGCGAAATACAATTCCTAACCGCATTCGAATTATCGTGCAGCTGGTAGTAATTGCCTCGCTGGTTATTCTTGTGGATCAGGTGCTGAAAGCATTTGTTTACGATGTAAGTAAACAGCTGTCGGTATTTGTGGGATTAATAATTACCAACTGTATTATTATGGGCCGCCTCGAGGCATTTGCCCTGGGTAACCGCCCGTGGCAATCTTTTCTCGACGGAGTTGGAAACGCTGCGGGTTACGGCGTTATCCTGATAATTGTTGGTTTTGCACGCGAACTGTTTGGTTCAGGATCTATTTACGGATTCCAGATTATTCCCGACAGCTGGTACATTGCCAACGGAGGGTTTTACGAAAACAACGGAATGATGATTTTACCACCAATGGCGCTCATCACCGTTGGAATAATTATATGGGTTCAGCGTAGTAAAAACCGTAAGTTAATTGAAGATTAACCGCCAAAAGGAAATGAATTATGGAAAATCTGATTAATATTTTTATCAAGTCGATTTTTATTGAGAACATGGTTTTTGCCTATTTCCTGGGCATGTGTTCTTACCTGGCCGTTTCCAAAACGGTTAAAACAGCTACCGGCTTAGGACTTGCCGTAATTTTTGTGCTCGGATTTACAGTACCTGTAAACTTCCTGATTGAAAACTATGTATTACAGGAAGGGGCTTTGACCTGGATTAGTCCGGCTTTTGCCAGTGTGGATCTCAGCTTTTTGTCATTCATCCTGTTTATTGCCGTAATTGCATCTATGGTGCAGCTGGTTGAAATGGTAGTTGAAAAATTTGCCCCGGTACTTTACAGCCAGCTGGGAATTTTTCTGCCACTTATCGCTGTAAACTGTGCAATTCTCGGTGGTTCGTTGTTTATGCAGCAAAAAGCTTTCCTGAATATTGGCGAAGCTACAACATACGGTATAGGCTCAGGCGTTGGCTGGTTCCTGGCAATTGTAGGTATTGCAGCTATCCGCGAAAAAATTCAGTATTCAAATGTACCGGCGCCGCTTCGCGGACTGGGAATCACATTTATTATAACTGGTTTAATGGGGCTCGCATTCATGGGCTTCATGGGAATTAAATTGTAAAATATAAAACCAATTTCAATGCTATTGTTATCAACACAAACAACCGTTGTAATTGCCAGTGTGGCGGTTTTTCTGGGGATTATTATCCTGCTGGTTGCCATCCTGCTTTTTGCCAAGCGAAAGCTGACTCCCTCGGGTGAAGTTAAAATTGACATTAACGAAGGAGAACGCGAAATAATCACAGAACCGGGAAGTACGCTTCTTTCCACTTTAAGCAACAACAAAATATTACTCCCGTCGGCTTGTGGGGGCGGAGGTACCTGCGCCATGTGCCGTTGTCAGATTCACGAAGGGGCCGGCTCAATTTTGCCTACTGAAACTGACTTTTTTACCCGTAAAGAACAAAATGAAAACTGGCGCCTGGCCTGTCAGGTGAAAGTAAAGGAAGATTTGAAAATTGAAGTCCCGAAAGAAGTTCTGGGCGTTAAAAAGTGGGAATGCGAAGTGGTGTCCAATAAAAATGTGGCTACGTTCATTAAAGAATTTGTAGTTAAACTTCCTGAAGGTGAAAATCTTAATTTTAAATCGGGCGGATATATCCAAATTGACGTACCAAAAATTGAAGTCGATTTTAAAGATATCGAAGTGGACGATAAATTTCGCGAAGACTGGGAGAACTTTGGTATGTTCGATTTGAAAATGAAAAATCCGGAGCCAACGTTCAGGGCTTATTCCATGGCCAACCACCCGGCCGAAGGAAATATTATTATGCTGAACATCCGTATTGCCACACCGCCGTGGGACCGTGCCAATAACGGATTTAAGAAGGTGAATCCCGGCATTTGTTCATCGTATATTTTCTCACGCAAACCAGGCGATAAAGTGACGATTTCAGGACCTTACGGGGAGTTTTTCCTGAAAGACAACGATAACGAGATGATGTTTGTAGGTGGGGGTGCCGGAATGGCGCCAATGCGTTCGCACCTTTTCCACCTGTTCCATACCCTGAAAACAAGTGATAAAAAAGTTACCTTTTGGTACGGAGCCCGTTCGTGGAAAGAAGTTTTTTATTACGATCAGTTCCGCGATATCGAGAAAGAATTTGATAACTTTGAATTTCATCTTGCACTGTCTGAACCTCAGCCGGAAGATAACTGGGACGGCCCGACAGGGTTCATACACCAGGTAATTTACGATAACTACCTGAGTAATCATGAAGAACCGGAGGAAATTGATTACTACATGTGCGGCCCGCCCATGATGAACGATGCCTGTCAGAAGATGCTTTACAACCTGGGCGTTCCTGAGGAAAATATTGCGTTCGACGACTTTGGCAGTTAATGAAGCAAGTACTTAAAATGCATAGAAAACCATCTCTTTAAAGGGGTGGTTTTTTGGTATTCAAAAAGTATTGTTTTTAAAGTTGTCGCCCTGCCTTAAGTCTTTTTTATTGCGGTTTGTTTTCCAGAAAACAGTTTAGCATATTCAGCAGATCATTTCGTTGTAAAGGTTTTGAAATGTAGTCGTTACAACCGGCTTCCAGGGCTTTTTCTTTATCACCTGAAAGGGCATAGGCCGTTTGCGCAATAACCGGAATTTTTTTGTTGAACTCTCTGATTTCCCGTGTTGCCTCCAGTCCGTCTTTTTCAGGCATTTTTACATCCATTATTACCAGGTCAATCTCAGGATTTTTGCGTACCATTTCAACAGCTTCATTCCCGTTATTTGCTCTTATCAACTTAAAGTTCTCTTTCGAAAGCATTATTTCCAGCAAGGTAAAACTGATTTCATCATCTTCAGCTACCAGGATTGTTGCTTCATTTTGGCTTTTTTCTGTTGTGGCAAGTGGTTTAATGTCGGTTTCTTCATCTCTTTTTTCAGCTGGAACAAAATCGATGTTGAAATAGAATATACTGCCTTTTTCTTTTTGCGATTCAACCCATATATCACCGCCCAGCATTTCGGCATAAGCTTTTGAAATGGATAGCCCGAGGCCGGTTCCTTCGTGTCCACGGTTAATTCCCATTTCTGCCTGTTCAAACCGGTTGAAAATTGCTTGAATCCTGTCGTCTGAAATGCCAACTCCTGTGTCTTTTACAAAAAAATGCAGCTTGTTACCTTGTAGTTTGCAGCCAAATTCAATTGTACCCTGTTCGGTAAATTTAATGGCATTTTTAATGAGGTTTGAGAGTATGGAGTCCAGTTTGTTTCTGTCGGTACTAATGGCAGAGGAAGCACATCGAGGTGTTTGTAACTTCAGGGTAACACCTTTGGCATTGGCTTCAGGCTTAAAGAAGTTATAATGCTCAATCAGAATTTCATCCGGTTTTTCGTTGGTAAGCTTAAGTTTGGCCTGTCCGGCTTCAATTTTCGAAATTTCGATGATGTCGTTAATAGTTGTAAGCAAACGATTGCCGCTTTTTTTCACCAACTCTAAATAAGTTTCTCTGTCATCATCCCGGGTGTCTGGGTCATTCAGGATTTCGATAAAACCAAGGATACCGTTCATTGGCGTGCGAATTTCGTGGCTCATGTTGGCCAGGAATGCTGACTTGAGCCGTTCGTTCTCTTCGGCTTTTTCTTTGGCCGCCAATAAATCGGTTTTATACTGAAATCCATTCAGAGCGGCTTTAAGCAATGGAGAAATGTAATGGCACAGTTCTTCCATTAAGTGGATATCTTCATCTGTATAGTCGCCGTTTTTGTTTCCCAGCACAATTTGGCCCAGCGTTTCGTTCTGATGTATAATAATGCCCGAAATTGAATTTTTTAACCGAATGCGTTTACCGGGGATTTTGAATTCGGTATTTTCTGCTAATGTCTGTTTCTTTCTCAGGCTTTCACTCCAGAAATTATCCAGGTTTTCAATTTTTATTTTATGTTGTTCATGGTGAGAATTAACTTCTTTTCTATTGTTAACATAGGTTTTACAAACCATGTTTCCGCTGTTGTTTGTATAGCAGAAAAAGCCAAAATTGCTTTGAAAAGCCCGAAGAAATACTTCAAGTATCTTCCGGAAAATCTCTTCATCACCCGAAACAATAAATGCATTGGCAATCTGGTTGCGTATTTTCAGGTTTTGCTCCTGGCTGACGAGCATTTCCTCGTAAGCCTTCTGGTGGGTTACGTCGTGCGAATTAATTACTATTCCTTTAACCGCAGGATTATCGAGCAGGTTTTTTATCGTTCCCTCCATGTGTTTCCACGAACCGTTTTTGTGAAGAAAACGGTACCCGAACCGCCCTGACTTCTCTTTTTCCAGAAGAATATGACTGAAAAGTTGTTGCACGCGCAGTTTGTCGTCGGGATGAATTTTTTCCAGGGCGTTTATACCCAGCAGTTCATCCTGCTCGTAGCCAAGTATAGTTGAATGCGAAGGACTTTTATAACGGATTATACCGTTTTTATCGAGAATGGAAACAATATCTGTTGAATTTTCAATTAGTGCCCGGTAATAGTTTTCACTTTTCACTAATTCTTTTCCAACAAATATTTTTTCCAGAAAAACCGAAATTTGTGAAATAAATGCCTCCACAAAATGCCGGTTGAATGCGTTTTTATCCTCATTTAATGCAATTGTAACTGTGCCAAAAATTACCTCATCCTTTTTGAAAGGCACCACCAGAATACTGTTATACGGAAGTACCTTTTTTAGCTCGTTGCTTGTATTTTGGTCTATTTTTCCGTTGGTGAATTTGTGTAAATCAAAATCGAACCTGACCATTTGCCCTTTTTCAATATCGCCCATAAATCCGGTTTTAATTTCGCCCTCCAGATTTCGGATATCGATTCCAAATTTTTTAAATGTTTTTTCGATAAACGGGCTGAGTCCGGTTATATCCATCATGTGCCACTGGTTGTTGGGGGTGTCGTATTCGGCAACGGTAATAACAGCTTTTTTGTCCAGTAACTTGTAAAGCTGGCTGGTGGTAAATTTATAGACCTCTTCCGGGGTTTTTAGTGTTGCCAGTTTCAGTGTGCTTCTGGTAAGAAATGTGGTGTATTTTTCCGCTTTCCGGCGTTTTGTTATGTCATGTACTATTGAAAGCAGCAATTTCTTTTTTTGGAAAACCAATGGGGTTGAATAAACCTCCACCTCCCTTATTTCGCCGGTAACCAGTTTGTGTTTGAAAATAAAATGGTTTTTGTCTTTGTTGATGGCCGTGTCTATCAAATCGAAAACTTTCTTTTCA
>JBNJGR010000092.1:0-10090 GCA_051747885.1 Bacteroidota bacterium
TCCATTGGGAAGATAAGCAGAAATAACCGAACCGAAGAAACCAGGATCGATGTGGGGAATTAATGCCAGAAGCAAGATAACCGTTTCCTCACTGGAAAGTCCGTTTTTATCAATAAACCGAAATAATTCAGAATTGACTGAACCGTCGAAGCTAAAATCAGGAATGCCTGTTTTCTTTCCTTTCAGCTCGGTTTCAAATCGAGCATGGATTACATTCCGCAGAAATTGCAGGGCTTTCGAGTTGCTCATTTATTTGCTTTTAAAATCATTTATATTATCTAATTGTTTGAATCGCGCGTTGTATTTAAATTTTGCATTGACCTTTTGATTATAAATGATTTTACTTTGGTGAGGTCGTTTGTAACTTCCATTTGTTGCAGAGCTTTGGTTTGCGGACTCACCATTACCTTAGCCGTATCATCTCTGATTTGAGGAATCGTTGCAACGGCTGGCGATTCCATAATCGTTGTTGCCGGATTAGGAGATACTGCAGACAAATTCGATTCTTCCCCTGCCGCGACAGCCTCTTCCCTTTCTGGTGCAGCTTCTTCAGTTGCCGTTACAGCTTCTTCCCTCACCGGATTTTTCTTTATGCTTTCCTGAAGCGTTGCCAGCTCTTTAACATCACGCGCCGCCGCACTGGCATTATCATTTATCAATGCTTTATCGGCCAAATTTGCAGCTTTTTCGTTGTTTCCCAGTAACAAATTCGAAGTGCCTACCTGCACCAGATCTTCAGTTGTCGAAGCTCTTCTTTCAAGTTTTTGCGTTAAATGTTCCATTTTTTGAACCGCCACAGAATCCTCCGGATCATCAAGAACCTGATTTTGCAACTTTGTCAATTCTATTCTATCTTTCGAAATCGATATTTGTGTAATACTTGGATAGCCAATCATAATAATCGGGATAAAAAAGAAAAAAAGCAGCTTTGCAATCTGTTCTTTTTTAATGATGTAATACAACAATCCGATGCTTAAAATCAGAAAAAGGAACACACCAAGCAGCAAGAGGGTTATCTCGTATAATAATAATCCGTCAAATAAATCCATTGGTATAAAATTTAAATAATTACAAACTCACAATCATTCAAATACAACTCTGTCTTTAAAATCTGTACATTTTATTTCAGAACCACATTCGACATTTCTCTTAATTTTTCAATGCTCGCTCTCACACCATCATTATTTTGAAATTTTTCTTTAATTTGATCGTATCGGTTCAGATTTTCAATTTTTAACGCTTCGTTTTGTATTTTTTCAATTCGATTTACCGAAAAAGAATTCCCGGTATTTTTAACAATTTTTGAAGGAGAATCTTTTGTTAAAATAACCCTTTCTTTTGGAGATGAAGTTAACTGGTAGTTACCGAGAGCGGTATCCACCGGGTTTTTAATAACTTTCTTTGGCACCAAAGATTCTTTTTTCTCAAAATTTTCGGTTTTCGGTTTTAAAACATTGGCCTCCACCTCCAGTCCGGTTGGAACATGTTTTTCAGCGCTTCTTATTTCATTTACTGCTGGTTCGGCATCGTTGGGTGTGTTTAACTCTCCCCTGCCGTAAACAGGCTCTACGGAATAATATACAATTGCACCTGAATTTACTGCAGTTTTCACTTTCGATTCTGCACCACTTTCATGCAGCCTGTTTCCTTCTTTCGAAAGCGGGGTCATATTTTTCCATACACCCGGGCCGTGGACGTTGTGATTTAACAAGTGCCCCCTGACATAATAACTGCTGCCCCCCTTCCTTCGTTTCAGTAAGGAATCAAAAACTTTATGTCTTCTTGAAGTCGGGACACTTCCTCCCGGACCTTTTTTAGTCAGCTTTTTGGCAACCATTGAACTGCCCATAATATCACCCCCTCGATTTTCTGATTTATAGGTTACTTCTGTTTCGGGTAAATCGCCGGTGGCCGTACCAAAAAGAATTTCGGCATGTGTGGCTAATTTTTTCATCAATTCTTCCAGTTCTTTTTGTTTTTTCTTTCTGTTATTGTTTTTCTCGGTTTCATTTGCGCCGGTTACCCGTTCCCTCTTTTTGGCATCAATCTGGTTTGCAATGGCAGCAGCCTGTTGCCTGGCAGCTTTTTTCTTTTCATCGTTGCCCACATCAACACTGGTGATAAAATCGGAAAAAGCAGTTGGATTGCTGGCTACCATCAACTTAGCTGCATTTTCTTCCCCCGTGAAATAGATTTTGTGATTTTTCCCATCATCTCCTTTAAAACTGGTCTTTGCTTTCCACCATTTGAAGACTTTTGCCACAGCCCCTTTAACTTTGCTGCCTGCTTTCCGGAACCATTTCTTTGCCTTCAGAATTACTTTATCGATGGCTTTATCAATCCGGGCACGAATTCGTTTGATCAGCTTTTGCACTTTTGAAGCCAATCCGCCGATTCCGAGCAACGAAGCCAAAAATCCGATGACAACAGGAATAGCCTTTGCCAGTGCATTTTCGATGGCCTGTGCCACTTTCGACACTGAACCCGAAGCAACCGCTTTTACTCCGTCGATAAATGCGCTGACCAGTTCAATGATTTGCCGGCCTCGTTCAATAAAAAACTTCACAATATCAATAATCATCATGGCCGCTTTTACAAATGCAGCGGCAGGGTTCATCAGGCCGAGCACCCATTTAATTCCGGCCTGAATTACCTGGGTGATTACCATTTCTTTAATGGCACCAATAACGGTCTCTTTCAGGTCATTAAATTGTTCTTTTATATAATTCCACAACCCGGCAATGCCGTCTTTCCGGATGATTTGAAAAATCTCAAATCCTGTTTCAAGGGCTTTTACAACTGGTTCGCCCAATAATTTCACGGCTTTTTTTCGAATGTAGTCCCAGGTGAGTCCAAGCACCTGCATCACCAGACTAAATATCCCTTTCAGGCTGAATAAATCGTCGGGGATGGAAATTCCCATCGATCCCAAAGCGCCGGTCAGCCATCCAACCAGCCCCGCAGTCAGATGTTTGAGAATATTACTTCCGAAATTTTTAAATCCTTGCGAAATACCGGAAATCAGGTTTCCGAGGAAACCAATGGGATCTGCCACAATGGTCTGAATAACCGAAATGGCAGAGGCCAGCAGATTAGTGAGTGTGTTTTTAATTTTTACAATTGTTTCGATTACACCTTTTACCGCATCCAGTGCTTTATCTACCAACCCGCGATTGGCGGCTTTCATTTCTTCAATCCGGGCATCCACCTCCTGCAGACTTTCGGTATATTGCTGTGCCAGTGAGTCAATCAATTCATCCTGTTTGGAATCAACACTGTTTTCCAGCTCATCGAACCGGCTTTGAATACTTTCAGCAGCCTCCCGGCCAATTCCCTGCAATGATTCGGGCAATGCGGTAACATAATTCGTTACCTCCTGTTTGCCTTTGGTAATACGATTTTTGGCATCACTGAGTTTTTGGGCCACATGTTTTGAAATGGCGGTTAAAGCTACATCCATTTCATCAATGTACTTTTTCCGGCCTTCGGTAAAGTAGGCATTCACCTCATCAGGAATTCCCATGAATTTATCTTTTAACCATCGGCCTTTTCCTCTTAGCCCTGAATAGCGACGTGATTTATAGGCATCCATCCGTTGTTTTACATGGGCTTCGAATTTGCTTTTGGCTTTTTTCGCAGCCGTTGAGAACATGCGTGTAACTTCCCCGTCGAGTGATTCTAAAATTTTCTCAACATCCGTTTTTGTTTTTTCGTAAATGGCATTTATTTCAGTGGCAATCTTTTCCCGCTCCGCGGTATCCCGGGTTCCTGTTTGTTCCTGCTGCCCGGCCACCTGGTTTAAAATTAATCCACGCTGGCCATGCATTCCCTGAAGCTGCTCCTGGTTTTCCGCTTCTGCCTGTCGTCGCGCTCCCGACAACGTTTGCTGTTCGTTTTGTCGAAATTGTGACGGTGCATTTGCTGTATTTTCACGTGCCTCCTGTTTTGCCTCCGCGGCCTGTGTAAATGTTGGTTCGTTTGCTTTTGATAATTGCTGGTCGGTAATTTGATTCTCCGCCATAGTTTGATCCACTTCCTGCATATTCTCCTGCAATGGCTGATTCACCTGGTTTTCCGGCCGGGGAGCAGGCATGGCGTTTTGAGCGTTTGTTGGCCCGGGCTGGCTTCCTGTCTGTGGTTCCGGCAACGCTTCCACCTCCCTCTCCGGTACAGCGGCCACATCCGGTTCGCTGGAAGTAGCTTGCTCGATGGAACCCGCAGCCTGCGATTGTTCCCTTGCAACATCAGACTGAGCTGCCTGGCTCACCTCTTCAATATTGTTATTATTTTCAAAATCAGCAGCTTGCTCCTGATTCTCCGGCAACTGCATATTTTGAATCCGCTGCATTAACCTTTCTTTAAATGCTTCTGCATTGAATTCACCGGGTTCCTGTTCATTCATCGTTTCCACCTGCGAAGCCTGTGCCTGGCTCTCCCGCTCATTGGATGGTGAAGGCGCAGCATTTTGGGCTTCTTCAGCAGCCGAATCAGCCGGTTTGTGTGTTCGCTGCTTTTTAGCCTCATTTTTAATTTTTTGTTTGGTCGCTTTAAATGCCGGATCCTCTTCGGGTGATTTTGGGTAATCTGATTTTGGTTCCTTTTCACCTTCTTTTGCAGCACCGGGAGTATCCTGTTTTCCGGTTTTCTTCTTTTCGGCTGCACCGGGAACAGTCTCCTTTGTTAATTCTTTATTCCCTTCTTGTTTTGCTTTTTCCTCACCTGTTTTCTGTTCAGCATTTTGGTCCGGTACATTTGTACTGCTTTCTTTCTTCCCGCTACCGGCCGGTGCAGAAAGGGTGGATTCTTTTTGTTTACTATCGTTTTCAGGTTTCGATTCGGCAGAAACCGCTCCCTGCTGGATGGTATGAGTTACTTCGTGGGCAAGTAAATGTTGCCCGCTGCGGGTAGCCGGGTTAAATTTTCCCTCATTAAAATAAATGTTGTTCCTATTGGTAAAAGCCTGTGCATTTAACTTTTTTGTCATTTGCACGGCATTGTTGTTTGTATGAATTCTAACACCCGACAAATCTACTCCCAGGCTGTTCTCCAGGTTACTCCGCACATTGCCCTGCAGTTGGCTGCCATCTCCCCGGCTCTGCCTCAGCGATGATTCAACTGAAGCATCAGACGAAGGCGCAACAGCAGTATCGCTCTCAATTTTGGCCTGGAGTTCTTCCTCCTCCCCTTTCATTTGCACCGGCTCTTCTTCCTCTTCTTGTTGCAACTGAACTTGTTCTTCCTCTTCATTTTCCTGCTTTTGGACAGTTTCATTCAACCGGGCCTGAATATCTTCATCGTCTTCATCCTCCTTACGCTGAACAACCGGGGTAATGGTTTCAGCCAATGGTTTTTCCTGGATTTCTTCTTCAGGTTTGTTTTGAACGGATGGTGGGGCGGGTGAAAAAAAGGAGGCGTTGTTTTGGGGCTGATGATTAACTACCCTGTCGGCAACCTGGTCGGCTTCAACTTCATGCTTGTCTTTAGGTTTGCTTACACTAAGCCTGGCCTGAATTCCAAAAAATCCGGAACTCTCCGCTCTCTGGATAAACGGAGAGCGGTTGGTTGCTTTCGATTCAGATTTAACTGTGGTTGCCTTCATTTTCTGTTACCATTCAACAAACAATAATTCTTTTCTCAACGGAAGTTTTACAATTGAGATACTCCATTCCAACTTGTCGAGCAATGCATCCTGAGGTTTACGCTCCATTAATAATTTGTATTTTTTCCCATCTTGCAGCAACTTTCCTTCGCGCTGCAAAAACATTTGTCTCAACCCATCTGGCGAAGTATTTTTCAGTGCCGGCCAGTTTTTTATGGCTTCTTTCAGCATTTCTTCTGCCTCGTTCCTTATTTCCGGAGTTAGCAGGCTTTGCCGCTGTACCGGCATTTTAAGCGGAATTCCGCAAAGGAATTTTTCGAAAACCAGGTTCCCTTCCAGACTGTTTTCCTGCCCGGTGGCCAGAAAATGAAGTGCCTGAACTGCTAAATCACGATTTTCTGTCGAAATCTTTCCGTGTTCGTCAATTACCTTTATTACCGTGAAAAAATGCTTTAAAAAAGGGTGCAAAATGACCAACCCGCCATTTTCAACCAACCGTTCATTTATTGAATCATCTGCAAAATTTGCATTCTCCGTAATGTTTTCATTTTCGGAGAACTTCCAATCAGGTTTTTGCGGTAATTCCGGAATCAGGTTATCAGAAAACTGATTGGTTTTAATTATGGAAAGAAGTTGATCTAATGTTGGCTGAAATTTTGAGCTTGTTACCAAATCGGCCGGTGCTGCTTTTAAAATAAAAATACTTGCTTCTGCCAGTAACCGAATGGTTTTATGCTCCAAGCCTTCCACATTTCTTTGTAAAACCCTGAACCAATTGTAAAATGCATCAGTGATTTTTTCAGCGTTTGTTTCAGCAGAAACGATAATAATCATTTCAAGAAACCTGGATTTTACCTGATGTGGCAAAGCTTTAAGCAGAGACTGGATGCGCTTTTCTCCCAGTTCACTTAAAAACGGGTTCATTTTTGTAAAAAAAGCCGCTACCATTTCATCAGAAAATTGGGAAACAAAGCGTAGCAATGCCAATCGATTTGACTGCAACAACTTTTCCAGTTTTTGTATAAAAAACTTGTTATCAAAACTTTTTTGCCAGTTCTCTCTTTTCTCAAATTCCCTGATTTGTTTCCCATTCCCGTACCACGGATAATAACCATTGGCGAGAAAAAAAAGGAAAATTTCTTCGTGGTTTTTGCCCCTCGAAAGATTTCGCACCTCCCCTGCACCATCATCAGAATACTTTTCAGCAGAACTTTTTGTCACCTTTTTGGCCAGTTGCTCTTCCATTCGGCGAAGAATTTCCTCCTGCATTCCGTTGAAACTATCCACGTCTTTTACCGATAAATCAATGTTGAATTCATCGAAACGGATTACAGCGTCAGGATTATCGTACAAATCAAGCAAATATTCAATTTTAGGAAACAATTCATCTTTTAGAAACCCATCGATATTTTTGGTTAGTGAATTGGCAGTATTCACCTGCGAGGTATTTATCTCCAAAAAAACTTTATCGATTATGTGAACAGTTTCTCTCATGAAATCAGTTTGTTTTCAAGAATTATTTTCCAATGTTCTTCGAGAATTGCTTTCCCTTCAATTTTTGCACTCCAGTTTTTCAAAAAGGCGCTAAATGATTCAGGGATTGCAACCTTTTGCTCTTTCAAATTTTGGAGAAGAGCAATGATTTGATCCATCAATTTTGCCAGTATTTCTGCTGAAGTTTCGATGGTTTCTTTATCCTGGCAAGCCAGCACATTGTAAAACAGCTGAAGTTGCAAAACAAAAATTTGAAGTAGTCGCTGATATTCTTCACTTTCAGGATTTTCTGCCATCCGGCTAATCATTTCAGCGGTGGAATTCAACAACTCTGTGAAAAGCTCCGGTAATTTGGCGTTGTTTTTACCCGAGAGATAATTTTGTAAATCATCAAGAACTCCTTTATTAAATTCAGCAGTTCCACCATACAACTGACTTGTTGACATCCAGGCAGGAACAACAAAATTGGAATCCGGCAGATTTAATTTATGCAGGGTTTTTAAATCATTTCTGATAATTTCACCGGTTTCATTAATGCAGGTATTTTCTTCGGGCTCATCATCAATAAAACGGGTTTCAGCCGTTAATTCCTGCTTATCGGAACCACAGAACTCACTTATTGCTTCGAGACTTAATCTCCAGGCTGTTGGACTATTTGGTTCAATATTAATCACCACCGGGGAATTGTCAGCTATTTCCTGTTTTTTGCCGTTTATTGTCCAGACAAAATTGCCGGCACCCCTTGAATTATTGGTCAAAACCAGCTGGTTTCCTTCCTGATTTGCTGAAAATTTTGCCACCGGTGCTTCATGCACTTTAGCAGAAAAATCGGCTGTTTTTCCGTTTATTTTAAATGCGTGTTCGCCAACACCTGCTTTGGCCGGAATGAAAACAAAGTTTCCGTTTTCATCGCGTTCAACACCCGGTCCTTCAACTGTCACATCTGTTCCGGTGCTGGTTGAAAAAGGATAGGCTTTTTCATCATTCTCACAATAATTTGCCTCGGAAAGGAAAACTTCGATAATTATTTCAAAAAGCTGAATTTTGTGCTCCACTGTGGCTGAGCAAACACCGTTGGAGGGCACAACTACCAGTTTTACCACCACCGAATTATCATCGTTGCCGGGCAACTCCAGATACCGGTGAGAAGGGCTCTTTTCGGTTGAGGTAGGACTTCCGTCACCAAAATCCCACAAAAATGAAACTCCTTCAATATCACCGGATGGCTCAAAGGTGACTCGCTGGTTAACTGCAGCTTTTTCAGGAGCCTTGAAATCGACCTGTGGAGCTTTAAAAACAGTCAGTTCAGCATCTGTTATCTGCTGGTTTACAGTGAAGCGAATTGTTTCACCCAACAGTTCTTCAGGGAATGCATTTGCATCGAAAACCAGTTTTTTATTTTCAATTTTCATTCCCGGTACTTCGCGGTTTGCCTCCACAACTCCATCCTCTGGAAATACCTCAAAACCGATTTCGGAATCTTTTCCGAGACAGATTTCATCTTTTTCGAGCAACAGACGGGCCGGTGGTTTTTGAATGATAAAATTCACCGGCGAACAATCAGAGCAGCACATGTAAGGCAGTGAAAAATCGGCGACTACAACATTTTTGGTGATTTCTTCTGCTGCGAGGGCACCGGACACCATTCTTTCCAGTTCTCCTTTTAACTGTTTCTCATATTTCGAAATATTTTCTTCCTTAATCATTCCGGTTTTGGCAGCTTCTATATATTTTTCCAACCGGCTTATCCTGTTTCCAAATGTTTCGGAAGCTGCAGTCATGCCCTTTTCCGTTCCAGGTCGTTCTTCAAATTCTGCTTCTTCTGCTGCTTTTTCTTCTTCTGCCGGTTTTGATTTATTCAGATAAACAAGCACAAAAGTTCCTCCGGGCTCCACTCCTGCCTTGTGTTCCAGACCAGGGTGTTTTTCCACAAATTTTGACAGTTGCAGCCGCAGTAAAATGTTTTCTTTTCGCTGGTTAATTTCTTCCAGCAAAACTTCCAGCTTTTTGGCAGAGCAGCAAATGGAAGACAATTGAGTAATTAATACACCCATAAACGCTTTCAGTTGCGCCGAAAGTTCAATGTTTTGATAAGAGGTTTTCATTTTATCGACGCGTTTGCACAACTCCTTCAGCGTTAATTTGTAGTTGGCAATATTTACATCGCTTACATCAACCAGTATTCCCGGCATTTTACGGGATAAAACATGGGAGTAAGCCATCAGCTCAATAGATTGGTCTATTACAAATGCTTTTACTTCGGGCTGGTTGCTCCACGCGTCGGTATTAATTTTTTGATTGACCAGAATTTCAGCCTGAACAATTAAATCGTTCACCGAGCCGTCTTTGTATTGCTCAAGTACCGGCAGCATTACACTGCCCAAAGCGTTTTCATCGGTTATTAAATGATCGGAAACAATGTTGCTTTTTGAATAAAAAGTTTGACTGAAAGAACTCTTCATCCTGCTTTCCGCGGTCTTTTCCGAAGTGTCGGGAATAGCTTCTTTGAAAGTTGCCGATGAAAAAGTTGCGGTACCAGGCTTCGCTTCTAATTCCTGTTGTGCCTTAGTTTCATCTTTCAGATTTGCACCAGGTTCCGCAATACTGAAACCCGAAAAGAATTCCGAAACTTCGGCAAGAACGCATTCCTGTTCTTTGGTCCAGGCACGCAGCAAAACATTCAAATCTTCAAACTCACATTCATAATCGTCAATTTTCAGGTTTTCCCGGTTAATATTTACCGACAAAGCTTTTACATCGAACGCAAGGCCATACCTTTTTTTAAGTTCATCAATTTCTTCCAGAACCGTTTTGTAGTTTTTCCCCTGGTGGCCTTCAATTCTGTAAAAATCAAAACCATCAGAATTATACAGCAGGGGTTCCCGGATATGTGGTTCTTCCGATAATTGGTTGGTATGATAACTCAAATTGGTACCTGATTTTTGCTTTTCAGTTTTAAGGTGATTCCAATTCTTTAAAAGTTTTTCATTCAAATTG
>JBNJGR010000093.1:0-10028 GCA_051747885.1 Bacteroidota bacterium
GCATCGGGGGTGTATGAAATTTTGTAACCGCGCTGTGCAATGCGCAACGAAATAATAAAATCATCGAGAATGGTATCCGTTTCCACCTCTTCGAATAGGTCCGCCCTGATGGCAAAAAGTTCGCCCACAGCGCCCACAGCCGAATTTAATTCAGCATCCAGTTTTTTCACCCACGATTCAAATTTCCAGTATAAACCTTCGCCGGCAGCTGCTGCATCTGCGGACTCGCTTTCAAAAATTCGTTTTTCGCCGGCCACGCAACCGGTTTCCGGGTTGGCAAACTCAGCAACAATACTACGGACAGCATTTTTACTGAGCAGTGTATTGGTATCGGAAAAAATTACAATGGGCGCCTTTACAAATTTCATCCCACGGTTCATGGCATGCATTTTTCCACGTCGTTCGGGCTGGTGGTGAACTTCAAGGTTACTGTATTTTTTTAGTATTTCGGGCGTTCCGTCGTCAGAGCCGTCGGTAATCCAAATGTACTGGACTTTTTCTTTCGGATAATCGAGATGAAATGAATTTTCCACTTTCTGATCAACATAATCTTTTTCATTGTATGCAGTCACAAAAAGACAAACATCCGGCTCGTAACAACTATTGATTTGTTTATTTTTCCCGAAAAATAGTTTCTTCAAATGAACCGCTGCATACAAAACCAATGCATACCCCACAAAGGTGTAAAAAAGCAGAAATAAAAGCAGCCAGAAAAAAAGCTTCAAAATCATTCGGTATGCTCTTTATAAAACCGGACCAAAGCACCGGCAAGCGCTAAGTTATCAAATTTTTCGTGGATATACTCAATGGCATTGTGACTTATCCGGTCGTAAAGTTCCTGGTCATTAACCAACCGTCTGATTTCATTAACAAATTCAATTTCATCCCTGGCAATCAGGATATTTTCACCCGAAGTTGTTGAGATACCTTCGTTACCAATTGGAGTAGTAACTATTGGTTTACCTAGTGCCATCCCTTCAATAATTTTAATTCGCATTCCACTGCCCGAAAACAGGGGAACAACCATTATCGATTTTGAATTCATGAACTGGTAAGCGTCCGGTATTTCACCTTTGAAAACAATATTAGGGGCATTAAAATAGCGCAGCAGCCAATCAGGTGCATTTCGGCCGGCAATGTAAAATTTCAGATCGGGAAATTTTTGATGAATTAACGGCCAGCATTTTTCCACAAACCAAATCAGCCCTTCCTGGTTGGGTGCCCACTCCAGTGACCCGATGTGAAAAAGTGAAGGATGTTCCAGATTTTTCGAATGCGGGAAAAGAACCTTGGTATCGATTCCCGTGGGTGAAACATGCACAGGTTTTTTATTTCCCATCCTGTTCAGAATTTCCCCGTCGCGTTCGGTAATCGGCACCAGTAAATCATAATCGTTCAAAAATCCTTTTTCAAAAGTTTTTATGCGCCTGGCCAGAATTTTCAGGTAAATTTTCTTTATTCCTTTCGAAATGGCTGCTGTGCGCTCCCATATTTCGTGTTCAATGTTGTGGGCACGATAAGCAATTTTTGCATTGGAATACTTGCGGATAAGCGGAATGTAGGGACAAACATATAACCCTTCGAGCTGAACGATATCAAACTCGTTTTCTTCCAAAACTTTTTTCAACCCGCAGGAAAAAGATTTTGAAATAAAACGTACGGCATTGTAAGGTTTCCCTGAAAACAAAAGATTAAACAAAGCGGCAAACCCCGATGTACGTGCCGGCACATCGACCAGCCTGAACTTCGCCCAGTCCTGAACCGACTCAGGAATCTCATTACTATCAATGTGATGTTTTACGGTGTTCATTGCCAAAACGGTAACCTCATGACCGAGAAGGGCAAAGCCGCTGGTCAAATTCATGCAGGCAATGGCCCCGCCATCTTTTGCAGGAAATGGTACCTTATTGGTTACCTGAAGTATCTTCATTTTTTTTGTTAAACTTTCGGGTTAACTTTTCAAGACCCAATTTGCTGAATAATTTACTGTATGTTTCAGTACTCATAAGTGCGGCATCGGTTGCTGCCTTATACGAAAGCCACACCCCCAAAGGTAAAAACACAAATGTAGAAAACCACATTCCACCTACCATATCCCAAACATCTTCGCGGGCCGATTTTTCACCGGTCATGGATATAATGTAATAGGCAATAAACATCAAAATAGAAACCACAACAGGCATACCCAGTCCGCCTTTCCGAATAATGGCGCCCAGCGGGGCTCCAATAAAAAAGAAAATAAGCACGGCCAATGAAAGAGTATATTTTTTATGCCGTTCCATGGAATACTTGTTGAGTGTTTTTTTTCGGTTGTAAAGCTGGTCATCGTACATATTGAGGGTTTGCACGTTGCCCCTGGCAGCACTGAGGGCACTTTGTGTTATTTCGGTTTTCACCCAATTATCCTGGCGTTCAAAAAATTCATCAAAATCAAAAATTGAATCGGGCTGAACCCTTATATCGCGTTTAAGCGAATCGTGCGAGACTGTTAAATTATATATTCTGGAAACGGTCGCCGAATTCATGTTGATTTCCATGATAAACTTATTCAGCCTGTTCCTGTAGTCGTTACCAAGAGAATCCTCCATAAATCTCAGCTGTTCAAGATTCAGCATTCGGTAAGTATTCTTAAAAATACGATCGTCGCGCCGGTTAAAATCAAACCCGCGTACTTTCACTCTAATAGTTTGTTCATCAAACCGATCGCGTCTGAACGGAAATTTATCCTGTTCCTGCCGACTGCGTGCAGTTTCTGAATAATTAACACCGTTATAGAGGTTCAGCACCATAAACTTTTTATCTTCCGTAATCCGGAGATAACCGGAATCGGCAACTGTAACACTTTCATTTGTTTTGTTTCTGGTATGGTCGTAAATGAGCAGGTCTTTAAGCGTGTTTGTATTGTTGTCTTTACTGCCCACGCGAATGCTGTAACCATCCATTTCATTGGTAAAAACGCCGTCCTGTAAAACAAGTTCAGGTCGTTGTTGTTTTACACTCCACAGCAAAGTTGTAAACCGCAGGTTGGTGTGCGGCAAAATATTATTTGAAAAATAGAATGCGGTAGCAGAAATAATTATTGCAATAACGAATAGTGGCTTCATAATCCGGTGTAACGAAATCCCGGATGATTTCATGGCCACCAGTTCGTAATTTTCGCCCAGCGAACCGAAAGTCATAAGTGATGCCAGCAACATAGCCAGAGGAAATGCATAGGGAAGCAATCCAAACGCGGCATAAAAAATCATTTCACCCAGCACGGCAAAGTCAAGCCCCTTTCCAACCAAATCATCTACATACTTCCATAGAAACTGCATGAGCAGTATAAATACTACAATGAAAAAGGTCATGAAAAATGGCCCCAGAAAAGATTTTATTATGTACCAGTGCAGCCGCTTCATATTTAAAGTTTCTTTTACAGAAACGTTTACAAAACTAAGGTATTTTAAGAATCCTGAAAGTAAAAAAAAGTTAAGATAGCTTTTTGAAGTTCAAAACTTCACATTTGCATAAATTCAGGGTTTTAGTTAGGCAATATTTTTGAACATATGATTTTACGAACCCAAAATATGTTTTAAATCGGCTATTTGAGTATTCCACAAATCTGTAGTTTCTTCCCGTTCATCTTCTTCGGCAAAATCGATAACAATTAATGAAACATCGTTGGTCAGTTCGTCTTGTGAAATCCTGAACTCGAAGTAGGAATCCTGGCCATCGAGCCATGTAAAACGCACCAGTTTGTTTTCTTTACGCAGTGAAATCTCGGCAGTTTGTTCCGAATCTTCCCAAATAAAAGTATATTTTTTGCCCTGCACACGTACATCATCGGCAAACCACTCAGCAAGCCCCGAAGCCGTGCTCAACCTGTTATACAAAACTTTGGGTGAGCAATTAATTACATATTCAAGTAGAATTTTCACTTTATCATTCATGTTGTGTTTTTTGGCAATATAGTTATTCTGTTTTTAAGAAACAACAGGCTTAAAAGTCCCTCATTCTATTTGCAGGATTTTTTGACTAAAAATCAGGCTAAAAAAAAATAAATACTATATTTGCACCTCGAAATTTTAAGGCAGGGTAGCAAATCCAATCCTTAAAAAATTTGAAATAATGGCGAGGTAGCTCAGCTGGTTAGAGCGCGTGATTCATAATCACGAGGTCGGCGGTTCGGGTCCGCCTCTCGCTACTGAAACCCAAAGGGAAGTTAATTAGATTAGCTTCCCTTTTTTTATATCTTGTAGTATTTTTCATGAATTACTTTACTTACATTCTGTTTAGTGAAAAATTAAGACGGTATTATATCGGTTCGTCTCAAAACATTACTAAAAGACTTGAAAGACATAATGCAGGTGCGACCAGATCAACAAAAGCGGGTCGACCATGGAAAATTGTGTATTTTGAGGAATGCAACACAAAAGCAGAGGCTATAAAAAGAGAATATTATATCAAACGAATGAAAAGCAGAGACTTCATCAATTCTTTGATTCAAAAAGGTAGCTCAGCTGACTTATGAGCGTCCCGATTTCTAATCGGGAAGGTCGTCCCTGGAACTCGCACTTCTCGCTACTGTAAAAGGGGAAGTTGACAATCAGCTTTCCCTTTTTTGATTTAAAAAATTTGCAATGGCACACCATGTTTACATTCTTTACAGCAAAACTAAAAACCGGTTTTACATGGGCAGCATTTCTGATATTGATAAACGATTAAAGACATAATGGAGGGGCAACACCGTCAACCGGGGCGGAAAGCTTTTGAAAGTAATTTACACAAAAAAAATTGATTCAAAAACAGAAGCTTTGAAATAAGAAAATTACATCAAACAAATGACAAGCAAAACATTCGTCAAATCAAGGTTTCCCATCCACCATCTCTTTAATCGGTATTTACTTTCACATTCTTGAACATGAAAGGGTTGTTACTGAGCCTCAAATCCTTGCCACTGGCGGTGGTCACGTTCCTGAGAATAACTTCCCTTGTTATGACATAAGGAAACTCCTCCACATAGGAATCATCGGTCATTTTTGGATTGAAATTGGCAAAAATGGCGGGCCCCTGGTAGTCTTCCGGATGGTTGGAATCGTCGATTTTAAGGTTTTCGATGGTGATCCGTTCTGGCATATAACAGGTGTAGCCGAAGTCGTGCTGCCCGGAATTAGATCCTCCAATCAGGCTGGCACTGACTGCTTTTCCTCCTGCAGGCACAAAAACGCAGTCGCGTATGATGAACTCTCCCTGCCACGTACTACCGTAATCGGAGCGCAGGTTGATGAGACTCCTTCCGTAAATAGTGGAATTATCCACGATAAACTTTCCAAAGCCGATGGCATTTATTCCCATGTACCCCAGGATTGAGTTACGTATGGTGCCATTGGCAACTCCCATGTGGGCATCGAACCGGGAAAAAGTGCAATTATCGTAAACAAGATTCTTGCAGTAATTGGAACCCATGATTCCCCAGTATGTGCCGTCGTTAATGTCATTTGTCTGGCTGCAGTTTTCGAATGATACATTGAGGGCCCGGTTGACGGAGATGTCGTAGGTGCCCATGGAGACCGGAACTCCTGCCGAACCGATGGTCCTGTAAGTTTTGTGTCCGGTAAGAATGGTATTACGGACCGTCACATAAGAGCAATTGCTAATATTGATAAAGCCGCCATAAGGCGCACCATGGTCTCCTTCATCCGTGATGCGGTGTTCAAGCCCATCAATAAGAACATTGGAACGCCTGATGGCAATACCCCGGCTGTAGTAAGTATATTTCGATTCTGCCCTGTTGGCAATGGTGGTGAAACGTCCTCCGGTGATGGTCAGCGTTGTTTCGTCAATGGGAAGGGCAGTAATATTCGTAATTTGGTCAAAGTCCCAGATGATCGGAGCGTTCATATTTACAATACCGTCTTTGTCAACGATAAAAATGTCCGTCTGCGCGGATCCACTGTTTTGGTTTGGCCCAAACCGGATGTAACGTCTTACGTTGGAATTGGTAACGGTTATCAGACAGGTTCCTGGCAAAGAGATGTCAACTTTCTTCTGGTTCCGTTTAAGGGAAGATATCCTCTCCGGCTGGAACGGTTGCAGGCTGGAACTAACCAAAAAAATATGTGAATTTCGGTTTTCGACACCGGTATCGTCAATGATAAATTCAGCCGTGCCGAAATCGGTGTCGGTTTGGATGACCGCCGTGCGATCTTTTCCGCTGATGTAGTATGTGGCCCCCTTGTCGGCTTTCACTGAAAGGTCGTTCTGATTGGCAAATGCATGGACCGCAGCAATTGCGTTGATATCATCGGTTTTGCCGTCGCCTATGGCACCAAAGTCACTATAACGGACCAACCCATCGGCTTTAAATTTACGGACATCCTTTATGGATACATTTATTAGTAATTCCCCATTTTCATTTGTACTTACCCGGGTTTTATTCCCGCTGGATGTTATCACTAAATTTTCAAGCGGACTTTTATTCTGCCCTGGTGCCATACTGAATACACTGAAAAACAAGAAGAAAAATAAAAATATTTGTTTCATCACGCTAATATTTTTTAAATAAAACACTAAAATTAAGGAAATTTAAAGATGTATAAGTTTTTTGAAAGGAAGTAAAGAACAGGTTATTATCAACACAATGTAATATCTATTCATAAAACCAATTTAACTGCCAACATTTTCTGGAAAACAAAATGATACTTGCAAAACAGTAAATAAATATGAACCAGGATTATGAAATTATGGTAGAAGTTACAATTCCGCGAAAAGATTACCTGTATTAAGCTAAAAAATTAAAAAACATCCGGCTCTTCTTTTCTTACGTGTAAATTTTTTATTTTAGACGTAAAAATTTGAGATGGATACAAAAGTCACTCTGCATTTTAATAAAGATGTCATTGAAGAAGCGAAAAAGTTTGCTTCCGATAATAATGTCAGCTTATCGCGGTTAACAGAATTTTTGTACCGGCAAATAACAACCGGCAATTACAAAACCCTGGAAGATTTTCCGGTAACAGACTGGGTAAATCAGATTGCCGAGGGAGAAGCCGTTTACAAAAAACGAAACCGGAAAGACACAAAAAACGAATTTTTTAACAATACGAAATGAACGTATTTATCGATGCGAATGTGCTGATTGCAACGCTGAACAAAGAGTATCCTTTATTTACGTGGTCTTCCCGGGTTTTAAGTCTGCAAGGGAAAAAAGGAATTCAATTGTACACGTCACCCCTTTGCCTTGCCATTGCATTCTATTTTTCAAGCAAAAAGAATGGTGAAAAACTTGCAAAAAATAAAATTGATCTGCTTGTTAAAAACATCGGCATCACAAAAATAGATGAAAAAATTACAAAATCAGCGCTTAGCAATAAACGCGTAAATGATTTTGAAGACAGGCTGGAATATCATTCTGCTTTAAATCAAAATTGCCGGTTTATTGTCACCGAAAATCAACAGGATTTTTATTTTAGTGAAATTGAAGTTACCGGATGTGAAGAATTTTTAAAACAATTATAACCTATGTCTATCCAAAATAACCCGCAACTGCAGCTTGCACGCGATTTTTTAAGTTACACCGGCCAGAATATTTTTTTGACAGGAAAAGCCGGAACAGGAAAAACCACTTTCCTGAAAAACCTGAAAAGATATTCGCCCAAACGAATGGTAGTGGTCGCTCCAACCGGCGTGGCAGCTATTAATGCAGGAGGTGTTACAATTCACTCATTTTTCCAGTTGCCTTTTTCGCCACATGTTCCCGGGGCAGCTCACCAAAGCGAGGGAATCCGAAGGTTCAGCAAAAATAAAATCAACATTATCCGCAGCCTCGATTTGCTTGTTATCGATGAAATCAGTATGGTACGCGCCGACATGCTCGACGCCATCGACGAGGTGCTTCGGCGATTTAAAAACCGCAGCAAACCTTTTGGCGGGGTCCAGTTACTAATGATTGGCGATTTGCAGCAACTCGCTCCGGTGGTAAAAGATGACGATTGGAACATCCTCCGGAATTATTACGACACCGCTTTCTTTTTCAGTAGCCGGGCGCTTAAAAATGCCGATTTCACCGGAATTGAACTGAAGCACATTTACCGGCAAAGCGACCAGGATTTTATTGATTTGCTGAACAAAGTCCGCGATAATGAAATAAATGGAGCAGACCTGCAAAAACTCAATAACCGTTTTATCCCTGATTTTAATCCGCCGGAAAAAGAAGGGTATATTACTCTCACCACACACAACTACCAGGCAAACCGGATTAATGCCAACCGGCTGAATAAACTTACCACAAAAAAACACGTATTTGAATGCTCTGTGGAAGGCGATTTTCCGGAACACTCCTACCCTGCCGATGCCGTGCTGGAAATTAAAACCGGCGCCCAGGTGATGTTCCTGAAAAATGATCCATCAATTGAAAAAAGATACTACAACGGAAAAATCGGAAAAGTAACCGAAATAGATGACGACGAGATTGAAGTACTTTGTCCCGGCGAAACAGAACCGATTATTGTGGAACGCACGGTTTGGGAAAATACCAAATACAAACTGAATGAACGGACTACGGAAATAGAAGAAGATGTGGTTGGAAAATTTGTGCAGTTTCCACTGAAGCTGGCGTGGGCCATTACCATTCACAAAAGCCAGGGACTGACATTTGAAAAAGCCATCATCGATGCAAAGCAGTCATTTGCCCACGGACAGGTTTATGTGGCGCTTAGCCGCTGCAAAAACCTCGAAGGACTGGTTTTAAGTACCCCGCTCGATTCACAAAGTGTTATAAACGACGAAACAGTAATTGGTTTTACCGAAAACGTGGAGGAAAATCAACCGGATGAAAATGACCTTGAATCTTCACGAAAAAACTACGAACTGGAACTGATAAAAGAGCTGTACGATTTCAATTATGTTATTCGCTCGGCCCACTACATTTTAAAAGTATGGGAAGATAATGCTGAATTTTTGATGGGAAACCTGAATGAAACGTTACGTAAAATGTTGATTCCGGTAAAAGAAGAGATGGCCGATGTGGCAGAACGTTTTTATGTTCAGGTGCAGAATTTACTGAAAGGTTCGGAACCCGCTGAAAATAACCCCGCTCTGCAGCAACGCATTCAAAAAGCCACTGGTTATTTTTCAACTAAAATGCAGGAATTAATTCTGCAACCGTTAGACGATGCCGGGTTTCAAACCGACAACCAGGCACTGCGCAAACGGATTACCGATGCACTTGGCCGCCTGGAAATGGACTTAAATGTGAAAAAAGCCTGCCTCGAAGCATCTTCGAAACAGTTCACCATACCATCGTACCTTGAAGCGCGGGCACTTGCAGCTATTGAAAAACCCACCTCGAAAACCCGCAGCAAAGTGGCGGCGGTAAATGTCGACAATCCGGATTTCTACAAGAAGCTGGTGGAGTGGCGCGACCTGAAAGCCGAAGAAACCGGGCTGGCCATATCGCGCGTTCTTCGCCAACGAGTGATGGCTGCTATTGCCAATCACTTGCCGGCAACTTCCTCTCAACTTCAAGCGGTAAAAGGAATGGGCGGCAAAAAAATGGAGCAGTTCGGACAGGAAATCCTGGCACTGATACTGGAATACCGCAGTAAAAAAAATATGGATATTCCGCTGAATGCAAATGAAGAAGTAGCGCTGGCCGGCCTCGGTACCAAAGAGCAATCACTGAAACTATTTCAAAACAGACTTTCGATTGTTGAAGTGGCAAAAAAACGCAACCTTGCTCCTTCGACCATTGAAGGGCACCTGGCCCATTTTGTGCAGAAAGGCGAACTGGATATTCACGAAGTAATTCCACCGGAAAAATACGAAAAAATAAAAACCGAACTCGAAAAAACCCCCGACCGAGAAACAACTTCCGAAATTAAAAATAAACTGGGTGATGATTTTTCGTATGGTGAAATCAGGCTGGTGATTGCCGACATGCACAAATAAACCGGATAATTTTGGTAGTCCCCCCACAAAAATATCGGGTTATTTTCGTAGTGCACCCCTGAAAATATCCGATAATATTGGTAATGGCTCCTTTTAAC